>NZ_RHPP01000068.1 GCF_003935715.1 Stenotrophomonas sp. 278
GGCCTGCTGCGCCAGCGACGCGCTGGCCGGCAGCGGCAGCGGGTTTTCGCCCAGCTGCACGCCGCGGCCGATCACTGCGCCGTCAGCGGCGGGCACCACCGCACCGGCATTGTTGCCGTAGGCGGTGGTATCACGCGCCGGCGCGTTGGCTTCGGCGAAGTGGTAGACCAGCGTGTAATCCGGGTCGAACACCTGCTGGCCGTTGCTGCTGGCCGGAGCCTTGGCATTGCCGTAGTACATCCAGATGGTCTGCGGCGCGTTGGCGGCGACGCTGGGCACATCGACCCAGACCAGCGCCATGCCAAGCTTGGCATCGAACTGCTCCACCTGGTGGTTGAGCACGGTGCGGCCATCGGCGGAGATGAAGCGCAGATCCTTGCCGCCCTCGCCCACGCCATCGAACGAGAAGTTGCCGGTATGCAGGCGCAGCAGCACCGGCGTGCGGCCCGGGTCCGCGGCCAGGCCCGCACCCTGCGGGCCGGCATCCAGGGTGATCGGCTTGCGGTACGGCCATTCGGCCTGCCACCAGTCGGTGCTGGCGGCGGCAGCCGGCAGCGCGACCAGCGCGGCGAGCGACAGCAGCAGTCGGGGAAGTAAACGGGCCATGCGGAATCTCCGGTACGACGCGCGCACGCGTCAATAGCTGGTGCTGAGGTTGAAGTTGAAACGCGGGTCGTCCTTGGACGTGGTCGGCCCGTCGCTGTAGGGGTAGCCGTAATCCAGGCGCAGCTGCAGGTGGTCGCCGAAGCGCAGCGATGCACCGATGCCGAACGAGGCCAGGTTGTACTTGTCGTCCTGCTCGGGCAGCGGCTTGCGCAGGCGCAGGTAAGCCGCATCGGTGAAGGCATACAGCCGTGCATCGAGCCAGTTGCCGGCACGCAGTGCCGGGGTGCGCCATTCCAGGTTGACCAGACCGCCGTAATCGCCAATCGCTTCGGCCGAGAGATAACCGCGCACGGTATACATGCCACCGGCGGCGTACTGCTCAGCCGAGACCAGCGGCGCGTCGGTCATCTGCAGCGAACCGCGCGCATACCACTGCCAGTCACTGGCGAAGGTGTGGGTGTTGGCAAGCTCGCCCTTGAGCACCACGAAACTGGGATCGGCGCGATAGCGCTTCTGGTCGAATTCCGCGGTGTCGCTGCCGTAGCCAAACAGGCGACGCGTACCGACCACCAGCTGCGCGTTGAAGTTGAGCACGTCGGCCTCGCCCTGGCGCACACCGGTGATGCCAAAGGTGATCGGCGCGTATTTCAGCGGCGTGGTCATGCTTTCGTCGCCGAGGCGGGTGTCTTCCTGGGTGTCCTTGAAGTCCACGCCCAAGCTCAACTGACGCCACCAGGCGGTGCTGCTTTCCAGCTCGTAAGTCAGCTTCAGGCCGAGCGAATGGCCGTCGCCGAGCACGCTGGTGCCGCCGCCCGCGCCGCCCTGCCCGCCCACGTCGAGGACCTGGCTGTCGGACTTGTAACCGCTGAACTCGAGCCCCCACGGGGTGCCTTGGAACGGAGCTACGTACGATGCGGAAATCACCTTGGCCTGGTCGGTGTCCTGCGGCGCGGTGTACACGCTAAGCGTGGCACTGTGGCCCAGTTGCCACAGGTTGTCGTGGCCGATGGATGCGCTCAGGCGCAGGTCTTCGGTGTCGGCGCTGTGGTCGTTGTTCAGTGCGGCGCTGGCACGCCACGGCGAGCGGTCCTCCACCTGCAGGTCCACATCCATGGTGCCGGGCGTACTGCCCTCCTTGACCAGCGGCATCACCTGGCGGCGGCCGCCGCGGTTCAGCGCGGAAAGTTCGGTCTGCGCCGCGTTGAAGTCCGGCACCTGACCTTCGGCCAGGGAAGGCACCTGCTCGCGGATGCGCTCGGGGGACTCGTGCTTTGCACCGACCACGCGCAGCTGGCCGATCGGGGTCTGGTTGACCTTCAACAGGACCACACCGCCGGTGACCTGCTGCTCGGGCAGTTCCACGAACACCGACTGGTAACCGGCCTCCTGGTACAACGCCGACAGCGCGTCACGCGCGCTCTCGACATCCTGCATGGTCTTGTCGGGGCCCAGGAACGGGGTAACCGCCGTTTCAATCTGACGCGCAGTCAGCACGGTGTTGCCGCGCACCACATATTCGTTGATGGTGACCTTGGCCGCTGCCGGGGCCGCTTCTTCCGCCTGCTGCGCCCAGCCCAGCAGCGGCGACAGCAGCGCGCCCAAGGCCACGGCCAGGCGGCGGCGCGGAGAAGCAACAAAGGCGGAACGGCGCTGTGGGGAGTTCATCAGAGGCATCGCGTCGCATCGGGGAGAGCGGAGAAAGCGCCGTTGAGCGCCGGTTCCTCTTCAGGACGTGTACGGTGCGTCAAAGCCGACAGAAAATTTTCCAGAGGTGCGGAGGTCGCCATTGCCGTTGGTCGGAACGCTGGCGGCTTGGTGCCGTGGTTTCCGTCTTGCAGATGGAGACCGAAATTCCCGGAGCGCGTCATGTCGATTCTGTCCGTGCTGGTCACCGTGGCTTTGGCCACCGGAGGCGAGGCACCGCGCGACCTGCCGACGGTGCCGGTACGTGCGCCGGCTCCCGCCTGCTTGGACGTGGTGGTCAATGGCGAGCGCGTGCGGCCGTGGGCCTGCCTGCAGGAAAAGCTGACCCCACCGGCCACGCAGCCCACCCCGGCGAAGATGTCTGAAGCGGACAAGCTGATCCGCCAGCCGGGCAACCGGATGTTGCAGTACAACCTGGAAGGCACGCGGCAGCGCATGGGCAATGCCCTGGGCAACTCGGTGGTGCCGCAGCGTCCCGCGCGATGAATGCGGCTCAGCGCGCGCGCACGATGCCTTGTTCGGGCAGCGGCGGCAGCGCGGGCACCGGCAGCGGGTTGGCTTGGCCGGCCTGTTCCAATGTGACCGCCTCTGCACTGATGGCGCTGACCACGGTGGCAGGCCCCAGCCGTTCACCCACTGCCACTGCCTGTGGCAGCGCACCGTTTACTGACAGCAGTGCCAGCGGCGTGTGGTCGCCAGCGAGCACGCCGAGTACCTGTACCTGGGGTTGCACTGCACCGGGTGACATCAACGACACCAGTGGCGCTGTCAGCGCAGGGTCTACCGGATGCGGGCGCGGGGCTGCCAGCTGCACACGGGCACCGGCGGCGGTGTCCTGCGGCGCGGCGAACGCCCAGGCCCAGTACACCACCACCAGCAGCAGGGCGCTGCCGGCCAGGGCGGTAAGCAGGCGGTTACGATCCCAGAGACGCATGTCCATGCAGGTGTCCTTGCCGTGCTGTATGCGATGACGCTAGCAGGCGCTGCTGACGCTTTTGTTTCATCAAGCGGACCTAGCGTAGAGCCGGGCTTGCCCGGCTGCTTTTGGCTTGATGGGAACGCCCCAGCCGGGCAAGCCGGCTCTACATGGAAGCGCCCCAACCACCACCAGGAGATAGCGCTGATGCAACGCCGGCACGCACACGGATTCACCCTGATGGAACTGATGGTGGTGCTGGTGATCATCGGCATCTGCGCCGGCGGCATCGGCCTGGGCATGGGCACCCTGCTCGACCCGCAGCGCAAACTGCGCCAGGACGCATTGCAGCTCGCCCAGCACCTGCAGGTCGCCCGCGACGAAGCACGCATCGACGGCCGCACGATCCGCTGGCAGGCCGACGCAACGGGCTACGCGTTCAGCCGCCGCGACGGCGCGCAGTGGATCCCCCTGCAACGCGACGACCAGTTGCGCCCACGCCAGTGGCAGGCCAGCGAGGTCAGCGTGCGCCCGCGCGAGGGCATCGAACTCAGCCCCGAATGGATCGGCACGCCGTGGGAACTGGAGATCACTGCGGGTACCCAGCACCTGCGGGTAACGGATGACGGCACCGGTGCCATCACGGTGCAGCCATGAGAGGGCGCGCGCGCGGCTTCACCCTGATCGAAGTACTGATCGCCCTGGCCATCGTCGCGGTGGCACTGGCCGCAGTCATGCGCGCGGTATCGGTCGCCACCGACGACCAGGGCCGCGTGCGTGACCGCCGGCTGGCGCTGCTGTGCGCGCAGAACCGCTGGGAAGAACTGCGCCTGCAGGCCCAGCCGTTGCAGGATGCACGCTGGCTGTGTGACCAGGGGCGAAGCCGATTTCTCGGCCTGCAGCGCATCGAGCGCAGCGATGGCGTGACCACCGTGCAGCTGGCAGTGTTCCTGGAACAGGCTCCAGACCAGCGTCTGGTGTTGATACGCACACCGTGGAGTAGCAGCCAATGAAACGACAACAAGGTGGCTTCACGCTGATCGAGGTGATGATTGCGATCACGGTGATGGCGCTGCTCAGCGTGATCTGCTGGCGCGCACTGGACAGCGTGGCCAGCAGCGACCAGCGCCTGCGTGCCTCCGATGCAGAACTGACCACATCGTTGCGCGTACTGCAGCAGTTGCAGCGGGATATCGAAATGCGCGCGGACGTGCGTGCTGCTGGTGATCAGCTGATGCCTGCGGACGAACCGCAGCGGTTGCTGCCCGGTGCGCTGATCACCGCGCGTGACCCCGGCGGCAGCTTCTCGCTGGAGATCACCCGCAGCGTCGGCAGTGAAGGCACGCGCTGGCAGCGGGTGCGCTGGTACCAGCAGGGCAGCACCTTGCGGCGCGCAGCGGGCGAACCCGCAACGCAGTTTCCGCTGCCGGCCCCGGTGCTGGGACAGGCGCTCGTGGTGGCGCAGGACGTCACCCGGTTCGACGTGCAGGCCTGGCAGCCCGGCAAGGGCTGGCGAGTGTTACCGGTGCAAGGCGACGGACTGCCCGCACAGGGCCTGCAGGTGCTGGTGCAGCAGCGCGATGCGCGCGGCCCGCAGGTATTCCGGCGGGTCTTGCCGTTGTAGCGAAGAGCGGACGGGCATGGCCCGTCCCTACGCGGCGTGGCGCGCATCCCCGGGGATCAATACCCATGGGGACACGCGCCCTTTCTCATCACCGACGAATGGTCTCCTCCGCCTGCGGGAACTGGAATGCGCTGTTCGGATCGTACGAACTGACCGGCTCAGACACCTTCGGCTTCGGCTCCACGCTGCTGCTTGCACCAAACCCAAGCACCTGCACGCTGATCTCCGAAGGCCGGTTCTTGCGCGCATCATCCTGCGTCTTGCGCATCACATCCTGCGCCGCCTGGCTGGCACTGTTGGCGGCCGCACTGGCCGAACTGAGCGCGTTGACATTCACCGTGGCCAGCACCGGCAGACCGGTGCTTTCACCCTGCACCTGCACGTTGGCCGCATTGAGCACCTGCAAGGCCGCCAGGTTCACGTTACCCGACACACGGATACCCGCTTCACCGGCATCAATCGTGCCCAGCGGCGCAATCAGATCCACGTCACCCGCCGGCACTTCCGCAATCGGAGCCAGCGTGGCGATACCCGCACCGGTGGCCGGAGCCTGCGGCGAGAGGTTCACGTTGCCCCACTGGTCGTACACGCGCAGCGCCGGGGTGTACTGCACCGAGGTGAGCGCACCGCGACCGGCATTGATGTCACCGCGTGCCGACCACGCCTGGATGTCGCCACCGAAGGTGGTCATCACCCGCGACAGGCCCAACAGCAGGCTGCCATCGCTGAACATGCGGATGTCGCCCTGGCCCTGGGTGACCACACCGGCCGAGGCCGGCGGCACTTCACCCTGCACGCCCACCACGATCTGCCCGCCCGGGGCCATCATCTCGATGTTGCCGCCGGCCTGGGTGCGCACACCCGAGCCGCCGAACATCACGATGTCGCCGGTACGGTCGATGGTGGCACCGCTGGCATCTTTCTCCGGCAGCAGCGTGGCGATCGCCTCGCGGCCGCGCAGGTAGGAGCCGAAGCGCGGGCTGTCCGGGTCGTTGTACTCACGACCGCCGGCACGCAGTTCGGCGTGGTAGACCTGGCGCAGGAAGATGCGCTGCTGCGCTTCCGGCAGCGCATCGAACAGGGCCAGCGCGGCATCGCCCTTGGCCGGCACGCCGAAGCGGTCCTGCAGCCATTCCTCCAGCTCGGTCTCGTACAGCTTGACCGCCTTGCCCGGCTGCTGCGCCAGGGTCAGGTCCGGATCGGCCAGGTTGGCCGGGTCCAGATAACGGTCGCGCAGCGCCGCAAAGTCGAGCTGTTCGTTACCGGCGGTGACCGAGATGCTGGCACCCGGGCGGGTGTCGCCCTGGACCAGGCTGCCGGTGGTGGTGATGTTGGCCTTGTCTTCCTGGCGGATCTGGCGACCGGCGCTCACTTCCAGGTCGCCCGGGCCGGCAATGCGGATCGGGGTGTGGACGATGTCGCGACCGGCTTCGACGATGCTGATGTCGGTGGCAGTGTTGTTGAGTCCGCCGATGTCGCTGAGCAGGATGTCGCGGCCGGCGCGGACGTGGACCGGAGCGGCGACGTCGCTGTAAGTGAATACGGTGCGTGAAGCGCCGTAAATCGGATTCGGGTCCAGCGTCCATTGCTGACCGGTGCGCAGCCCAATGATGTCACCGTCGACGGCGTAGAAACGATTGGGTGCGCTGCCGCCGGAGCGTCCATCCTCGAACTGCAGGGTAGCGGCACCAAAGGCGAACAGCGGCAGTGCCACCTGGGGTGCCGCAGCCACT
Organism: Stenotrophomonas sp. 278; assembly: GCF_003935715.1. Classification (GTDB taxonomy): domain Bacteria; phylum Pseudomonadota; class Gammaproteobacteria; order Xanthomonadales; family Xanthomonadaceae; genus Stenotrophomonas; species Stenotrophomonas maltophilia_AH. Next base: position 6,584 of record NZ_RHPP01000068.1, read on the forward strand.
GCATCGCCGGACACATTCCCCACTACCTGCGCGCTTCCCACGGTGCCAACGAACGCAGGATCGAAAGGCGTCGGCAGCCGCGCGTCGGCACCACCGCTGCTGATGCCTACCGCCCCTGGCGTGACCAGGATGGAATCGGCTGCCAGCACCTGCAGCTCGCCGCTGGATGACGGGCGCGTGAGTAGTACCTGCTCCATTTGCGCTTCAGCGCTGGACGCACTATCCAGCTTGATGTTGCCGCTGGCCGCCAGCAGGCGGAACTGCGAGGGCAGTGTCCAGTAGCCGAGCCTCACAGGGATCCCGTCTTCCCGGATCCCGCGCTCCTCGGCACCCACGTCACGCCCCAGCGTGTGACGGTTACCCACCAGCGTGGGAGCGAGGTCACCACCGGCCGACACCACGTCCACGGCGGTCCGGTCCGTCCATAGCGAAAACCAGCTGGTGCCTGCGACCGTGCTGCCGTCGGCGAGCGTCACCGTGTTGTAGTTCACGCTGCCGACGCGGCCGGCATCGCCAACTGCACCGAGTACGGCGTCTCCGCGTGCATTCACCCGCGCCACCGCGTCACCCAGCACCAGCACCGGTCCGCCCATGGCGTCACCGCGCTGGGCCAGGAAGGGATCGGCACCCGCAAGGGTGGGGTCCAGCGCCTGGTAGCTGGCCGCGTTGGTGGCGATGCCACCCACACGCGACACCTCCAGCGACACCTGTCCGCGCAAGTTGATCAGCGCGCCGTTCAGTTCAAGGCTCTGGGTGTTGCTGTTGGAACTCTGCGACGTGGCCTGCAGGTTGGGGTTGAACGCTCCCCCACTGCGCACCTGTAAATCGCCGCCGCCGGTAATCATCAGCTCTCCATCGACGACCCGGCCGGTGGACCCGATGGCTGCCACGATCGCGGTAGAGTGACCTGCGTTTGTCCCGTTCTGGGAGTTTGTTGCAGTGCCCTGTGCGCTCTGTACGCCGAGGCTTCCGCCCGCCTCGATACGCAGGTTGCCGCCGCCGAGGGTGCCGAACCCGGCGAACCCCAACATACGGGGCGTTACATTGAATGCGTTGCTACGTACGTTGGCATAGGTGCCGAAGTTGATCCACCAGCTGGTGGATGTGGTGTTTACGCCTGCCGTTGTTCCCGTTCCCTGGCGCCACAGCCAGCTGCCCACCGCAGCACCGGAAGCGTCTGCATTGTCGCTGTTGCCGGATGAGTCCAGCATCGCGGATTCAGCCCAGGTATCGCCGTGAATATCGCCGCCAGCGACCACCTGCAGATTGCCACCGGCGTCCGGATACCACGCCTGGTAGGCAGCCAACGCCGCATCGTAGGCACCACCGGCCTGGACCGGACCCAGCAGCGCGGTTTTGCCCGGAGCCGCCGCGCGCGCCGGATTGAACGCATCGTCCAGATCCGCCCCCAGAGAGGTGGGGGTGCCGGCCGTGTACACCCCAAAGGCCGAGCGCAGCGCGACGTCACCGGCGGCGAGCAGATTCAGATCCCCTGCGCCTGTGCGCAGCACGCTCCAGGCCGGGCTGCCGATGCGGCTGTTGTACTCCGTCTCTTCCACCCATTCGCCACCACCGTAGCAGTAGCCCTCACCCAACGCACAGATCTGATCTTCGGTGTAACCCAGCGCCGCAGCGAATTCACTCGCTGGCTTGCCGGCCCAGCTCTCGTCACCCCAGATGTCGAGCGATCCTTGAGCGGAGATCAGGCGACCGCCGACTTCGCAGTAGGCTGCACCCAACGCACAGATCTGATCCTCCGTGTAGCCCAGCGCCGCTGCGAATTCACTCGCCAGCTTGCCGGCCCAGCTCTCATCGCCCCATATGTCGAGTGATCCCTGCAGAGTGATGACACGCTGCCCGACGAACCGGGTCACCGTTTCCACGGTGCGGATGGTGGCGTAATGCGTATCTGCCAGAATCAGGTCGCCAGTGGCACCGTAGTGCCGAGCACGCTTGTCGGCAGCTCCGGTGTCCGCGCCGGCGACGGCGGTGAGGTCCCACGAGGTCGTCCCTTCCGGCAGCATCGGGGCCAAGGCCCAGTTGCGTCCCTGGTTGCCACTGGCGTCGGCAGGACGCAGGTTGACCGGCTGGTCACCCGCCAGCCGGATTTCCGTCATCGACGGAATCAGCGAACCGGCCTTGAGTTCCACCGTGCTGCTGAGCCGCAGCACTGTCGGCAATGCAACCCCGGCTGGCCACTGCTGCGCCTGTACCGCCAATGCACTGTCTAACCGGAAACCGGCACCGAGTACGGACCCCGTGCCCAGATCAAGCGCGGTTGGCAACACGGTGCCGGCCGGCAAAACCTGCCCGCTGGCCGTGGTGACGCCGGCACGCAACACCGTGCCGGCTGGCAGTTTCAGGGTCGCGGCGATACGCGTGGGCATCGGCACCACGGTGCCCGCCGGCAGTGTGGTGGCTGCGAAGGGAATGGCGTAGTTGAGCGTAGCCCCTGCAACAAACTGCGTCCCGGCTTCCAGCTTGACCCCGCCGATGGGCACGATGATGTCCGCACCATACGGCGTGCGCATGCTGCCGTTGGTACTGGGCATCAGCACCCAGCCTGCCTCGTCCGGATTGACCGGCGGAGGGGCGAAGCCGTCGTTGATGCTGCCGTAGAGGCGGATGTCCCCTTCCGCGCGCAGAACCAGCGCGGCCGACTCACCGAAGCCGCGTCGCACCGGATCCCCGCGATCGGCCTGCGGCCCATAGCGGTAGCCTGACAGATCGATATCACCGGACACCACCAGATCGCCGCGCACGTTGCCGGCACCGCTGTTGGCCACGATTTCCACGCCGGGCCGCAGGCGGTAGGTCCCCAGTGCTTCCACGCGCTGCTGCAGGTCGGCATTGCCCAATGCGGCATCGAACCATGCACGGTTCTGCGGGTCCACAACCTGGTCAAGCCACGCCTGCGTGACCAGTTGCGGGCGATTGCCATTCACGTCGTCGGCCGAGGCCAGCGGCGCATCGTCATAGCGGCGGAAACCATTGACCTGGATGTCGCGCGCACCGTCGACGCGGATACCGCCAGCAACGGCCACGGCCGCGTCGTCGGCACCCACGCGCGGCACGTTGATCTTGAGCGTTCCGCGTGCCGCGCCATCGTTCTGTCCGGGAGTGCCCACAGCAACGTCGGTGCCACTGCGCAGATCAAGTACGGCGCTGCTGTCCAGTTCAACACGCCCCTGGCTGCTGGTCAGTTCGATGTCGGCACGGTTGGGGCTGTCGATGATCTTGCCGTAGCTGTCCACGCGCAGGCCGGTACCGTGCGCGTCCAGGGTTCCGTTGACCTGTACGGCATCGCGCGCGGCAAGGCGGATGCTGCCCACCTGCTCGCCACTGGCGTCAATACGACCATTCACCGCCAGCGAGCCGCCGTCGACGCTGATGTCCACGTAGCGCGCCTTCACTTCATCGCCCACCACCAGGTTGCCTTCGCCCAGCCGGAAACTACGCGCGCCGGTCACGCCACCGGTGTTCAAGCGTTGGTTGAGTCCCTGGAAGTCCTGCAGTCGACGTGCCTCCAGCACCAGTTCGCCGCCATCCCACGGGACCAGGGTGCCGCCGGCATCGGTGTGACCGCTGGCGCTGCCCAGAATCGTGCCCGCCAGGTCGACAGCACCGCCCTGGTCGCCCATGGCATTGACGGTGACGCGTCCGCCGCGGTTGTAGGTAGCGGAAACATCGATGGTCGATGCCGCCTCCGCACGCACATTCCCTTCGCTGGCGCTCAATTCCACGTCGCCGCCCCAGCTGTACTTGTCCACGTCCAGCAGGGTGATCCTGCGACCGGCCAGGTCCAGGTCAGCATTCGCGCCCAGAACGACGTCGTCCAGTGCCTTCGCCGAGAACCGACCCGAAGCGAGCTGGATGTGTCCGTCGAGCGCGATGTTCTCTGCCTGCACCGATAGTTCAGCACCCAGTGCGGCGCTGTCGCCGACAGCTGCCCCGGTATCGTGCAGTGCGAAGTTGCCCCCGGTGCGGACCGCCAACTGGGCGGCGGCTGCCCCGGTGATCAACGGCGACGTGATGTCGAGCGCACCACCGCTGTACTGCCAGCCTTCACCCGCCACATAGTCTTTCTGGTGCTGATATACGTCCAGGCTGCCCTTGCCCGAGAACAGGACACGGTCGCTGGCCTGGAGGTTGACCGATTCAAACCCGAGCACCTGCCGGGAGGCGCGCGCTTCGGAACTGCGCAGGGTGAACGCGGCCGACCCGAATTCGATGGTCGACGCCACGATGTCCAGCTGCCCGCCGCCGAGGCGATCCACCATCGCCGCACCGCTCGGTACCGTCGCATCGCTGCCGATGCGCTGGCCGGACGCCATGGCACCGTCCCACAACAACGTGTCTGCGACGATGCGTGCACGGTCGTCGGCGTCGCCGTACCCGTGGATCGCCGGCGCGCCCAGCACCAGCTGTTTCAGGCGGCTCTTGCCGGTGGCCGCGTCGCGGGTGTCCAAATCGACGCTGCCAATCACATTGATGGCGTCACGCGCGCTCAGGCTCAACGTTTCGAGCGCAGGGGCCTGGGTGGCGGTGTTGCCCTGCAGCAGCTGTTGCAGCACGTCCTGGTTCAACGTCAGCCCGGGCGGCAGGCCGCCGTTCGCAGCGAAGTCACGCAGAGCGTCGGCCTGCCCCAGGTTGATCGCCGACACGGCCAGGCCCAGACGCCGCGTGCCATAACTCGCTTGCTCGCCAATCTCGAGGCGGCCGTCGGTAGCGGCCATGATGCTGCCTTCGGAGACCACCAACGCCTGACCGCTGCAGCTTGCCTGCAGGCAGGCTCCCAACCGGATGCCAACGTTGGCGGCATCCTTGCCCGGTAGTATGTTCAGCTCGCCGTTCGAGATGGCGAAGACTGCCGATCCCTGCCCCTGGTAGAAGTAGCCATCCGTTGCGTCGTAGGAAGCAGCCCCTGCCCCCAGCGTGGACACGGTGGCACCCTGTTCAATGACGATGCCGTCGCCCCCCGATCTTGCAGTGAAGACGATCTCTGGGGCACGCAATACCGCACCGTCATGGACACGCACGCTGCTCGCGCTGCTTGTGATTTGAACGGTCGGACCGAAAAGATAGCTACCCGGGCGGAACTCGCCACCGAGCACCAGCCGCGCGGGGTTCAGGCGCGTCAGCGCATCAGCGTCGATAACCGCCCCGGATGTTGCTGCTGGCAAGATCCCATCCCATCCCACGATGTCCAGGCTGCCGGAGGCGGAGACGATGACGTTGCCACCGTAACCGGCGCTGCCTGCCGCCGCCGCAAAGTTCGCGCTGCCTGCGACCTGCAGCGCCGCCACGCCATCACGGCCTGCATCGTTGCTCAGATCCAGCTTGAGGCGCCCTGCATCGACGGTCTGCATGCCGCGAGGCAGACCGCGTCGGTCGGCGTCGCTGGCGATGAAACTGTTGTAACCCGTCTCGTTGTAGCCGGAATGCCGACGGACCACATCGGCCGGCGTGATCAACAGGTCCGTCAGCAACGGCGAGAGGCTGCCGGCCATGCCGCGGCCTTGTTGTCCCGAAACTCGCCAGGATCCAGTGCCGGTGGCCACCGCGCCGCCGACGCCGGTGGTGCCGGTAGCCCCCAGCTCCACGCGGAATGCACCCGGTTGCAGCGCGTAAACGGCCGGCATCAGTGTGTAGGTGCCAGCGGCGAGGCCGGGCACACCGGCGGGCACCACAATGCGCTGCCCCAGTGTCGGGTCGGTGCTGCCCTGCCCCATGTCCACCGGCGCGACGCTGCCCGTGTAGCCCGGCACGATGGCGTAGACCGCATTGCCCGGATCGCTGAACGCGTACGCGGGGTTGGCATCCGCCAACGGTGCACGCAGGATGTCCACCGACCCCCCGCGGCCACTCACATACCCGGCCCCGGTCAATGTGCCGCCTCCGGACATGTCCAGCAGTGCCTGCTCCTCGACGACAGTCTGCCGCGCATTGAAGGTAATGCCGATGGGTGCACCGCCGGCACCCACACTGCCGCCAATGTTCTGGGGCGTGGTCTGCGTGCCGTTCACGTACCACTGCAGACCATCCACCGTTCCGCCGTAGGGCAGTGACAGTCCCGCCGCGCTGGTGGAGGTGATGCTGCCGGGCAGCAACGTCACCGTGGCACCCTTGCTCTGATTGTCGAATCCGCCCAGCAGAAGCGTTCCCAGCGGAGCGCGCACCACGCCGCCCTGCTCGAGGGTGGGTGCAATCAGGTCCAGCGTGCCGAACACTGACTGCGGCATACTCGCCGTCGTCCCCTCGGTACGGTGGATGCGCAGTTCGGCGTCCGCGTTACCCCACCTCAAGGTGCCGCCGTTGCCGATCGCTGTGGGCATCAGGCCAGCACCAATACCGGCACGCGCGCCGGTGGTGGGATAGATCTGTGCGGCGGTGATGTCGAGCAGGGAGGGCGCTGCCAACTGGGTGTAGCCATTGGCACTACCGGCGGTGTTGGCGGCTTGGAGACGGATGTCGCCGCCACTGCGCAGTTCGGCCTGGTCGAAGCCTGCAAGATTGACGATGTCACGGATGTCGATCAAGTCGGCATCGGCCCGAAGCGAGTGTCCCGCCTCTGCGGCCAGCTCCGGTGTCACTGGCCGCTTCAGATTCTCTCCGGTAATCGGGCGCCACGTCGCCTGCGCGAGCTTCAGATAGGGCGCAACAAGGTACAGTGCGCTCTGCTCCGGGGCCTCCGGTGCCATGCCCAGACTTCCATGAATGCGAAGACTGCCGTCCATGGCAAGCGACAGGTCGCCAGACGCACGCACGTCACCGAACAGTGACAGGTGTTCGAATCCGCCCTGCTGCAACTGCTGCGTGCTGAGGTAGGCATGCCCACGCGCCGGATTTGCCGGATCGCTGTCGAGGTCGCGCGACTGACCGATCTGCAGCGTGCGGGCGACCAACAAGTGGTCGGCCGCATTGCTGGCGTACGTCGCTCCGCCAAAGGCGATGCCAAGTGTGCCGCCTTCAGCCTGGCTGCCACCGGCCGCTGCCATCAGCGTGCCTTCCAGGTACAGTGCGTCAGCCGACCGCACAACGATGCGTCCGCCGTTGGTGTCGATCTGCTGCTCGCCTCGTCCCTGTACGTCCAGCCGCGCCGTGGTGCCGGAGGCATCCAGCCGCGCTCCCTGGTCGATAACCACGAACGCCTCGACGGGATCGACCAGCGCGTTGCGCGCTTCCCAATCCAGGTCACCGCCGAGGGTGATCTGCCCGCCGTCATGCACGATGCCCTGGCGACGGCCGCTGGCATCGGCCTGCACGAAGCTGTCAGCGCTTGCATCCAGCACTGCGGTATCACCCAGACGCCATGTCCGCGTCCCCGCTGCCCCTCCGAACAGGGCCAGCGGATTGCGGACTTCTTCCAGCGCAATGGTGCCGCCATGCGCCCGCAGAGTGCCGTCAACGGAGATGTCGCCAGCCGCGCGCAGGGTGATCGCCTGCCCGCTGTCCACCTCGACCAGCGCGCGCTCTCCTACCTGCAGATATCCTCCCTGGAAGGCGCGCTCCGAACGCAGAGTCACGCTGGCCCCTGGACGCTGGCTGACACCGCCGGAAACGGGATCGGCCTGATACAACGGTGCCAGCCAGGCTTCCAGCGCAGACGCGCCATCCGTTGCGGTCAACGCACCGGTGCTGGCGCGCACTACCGGGCGGACCACGGTCAACTGCGTCCCGTCGGCTACTGTCAGTCCGTCATGACCATTGATGTCGTAGGAAGCGAAGCCGCTGGAGAACACCGATGTATCCACCGCCACATCGCCATTGGTTGCGCCTTTGCCGAGCCGCACATTGCCGCCGGCCTCCAGACTGTAGGTGCCGCTGCCGGTGCCACCCAGCGCACTGAAGCGGACGCCCTCACCCATACGCACACGACCCGAGCCATCGCTGGTGACACGACCATCATCGGCGCGCAGCAGCGCGCTGCCTCCCTTGCCAATGGCCACATCTCCATGGGTGTCCACGCTGCCGCCGGCGTCCAGCAGGATCCGGCTTGCGTCCGCCAGCACCACATCATGGCTGCTTTCCAGCTGGATGCTGCCACCATCGGACCATGCCGACCGGTTCGTCGCGGCGGCATCCAGGTAAAGATTGGTCCAGGTGCCGGACAGGTCGACAAGCGCGCTTTCGCCCAATGCCACCTCGCCCCGACCGTCCCGCAGCAATGCCTGTGGCGATCCCAGCACGGTGATCACATTGCCGGCATAAAGCGAACCACCGTGCGCGGTGATCGTCCCGTTGAGCTGCACCTGTGCCGCTGCTAAGGCCAGTGCGCCGCCGTCCTGAAGGCTCAGCGCGCCGTCGACGCTGATCGACCCGGAGGTCATCAGGTCCAGCCGTCCCCATTGCTGTGCGCTGAGGGTGTCGGCGTCCATCCAGAACGTGTTGCGGCGCGAGGCGTCCAGCGGGGAAGCTGGATCCACTACAGCGGGTGAAACCAGGCTGTCACCAATACGCACCTCGGTGGCGAAGGTGCCATCGCGGCCTTGCGCGCCATAGCTGCCGAGCAGCAGTGCGGCGTTGCGTGCCACGGCCGTCTGCGCCTGGCCATAACCGTCCACGTCAACATCGGGTCCCCGGTCCTGACGCACGCCCTGGAAGGTGCTGGTGTCGATAGCGCCCTCCAGTACGACCGTCGGCGCGGATATCTTCAGCTGGCCGGCGTCGCGCCCGACGGTGTAGCCATTTTCCACCCGGGTTTCGCTGGCGATCAACGGGCTGCGGAAGGCTTCAGTGACCCCCCATCGCGCATGCTCGCTCTCGAAGCCACGGTACAACCCGGCGAAGACCATCGCCGCCGGTGCGTCGTCCAGGCGATACAACTGGCCGTCGTTGCCACGCAGCCAGGTCTGGCGAATGGTGCCGGTGGCCACATCCAAGGTGCCGCCGGACAGATTGATGCGCGAACCAGACTGAGTGACCACTTCGTTGCCGCCCAGCAGCACGCTGCCCCCCTGCGCGGCCCACTCACCAATGGAGTGCGCCTGCGTTCCCAGGTAGCCACCGACTTCGAGAAGCCCGCCCGCGGCATACCAGCGGTCCGCCTCATACCCACCCGTGCCTGCCGCCACGTGGATCAACTGGCGACGGTCGATCCACGCCTCATTGTTGTTCAGGCTGTTGAGCTTGCCGCTGTCGCGGTTGTCCGGCGAATCCCGCAGCTCATTGCCCTGTACGTTGATCTTGACGTTGTTGCTCTCCATTGCCACCTGGACGCCGGTCGCGCCGGCCACGTCCACGCGCGCGCCATCTGCAAGGAAGCTGCGACCGGCCGCGTCCACCACCACCTGGCCCCCAGTGGCCAGGGTCAGCGACTGACCCTCGAAGGCGACATTGCCGCCGGAAACAATCTCGATGCGGGACTGGTCGCGACGGTCGTTCATGCGAGACAGATTATCGAAGGTGCCGCTGTTGCTGGTGGCACGCAGCGGGTCCTGCACGGCGGACTCGGCGATCAACGCATCGCGCTGGCTGTCCAACACCGTGGTCTTGCCATCACCTTCGATCAGAACGGCGGTGGTGGAGCCTTCCGCGAGCGTGACCGAACCGGAGCGGTCGCTGATGGCATTCAACAGATGAACGGTGCCGCGCTGGTTGACGGTGGTGGTGGCCACAGCCACGCCGCCCTGTTCGACGCTGCGTCCGGCCAGAGTGACATCACCTTCGCGGGCCTGGATCAGACCGGTGTTGCTGACCTGTCCGGAGCTGCTGTCGTTGACAAAGCGCGGTGCCACTTCATTGCCGCGCGTGGTGGATGCGGCGTTCTGCGCCGTGCCTACGCCTCGGCGAATCACGAAGGAATCGCCTGCCGCCAGCTGTGTCTGGCCCTTGACTGTGTCGATCTGGCCCGCGTTCTCTACGTTGCGACCGGCCAACAGCACGTAGCCGCCGCCACGGGTCGCCGTAGACGGCTCCTGTGTGGTGATACGAGCGCCGCGCTCCACCACCACGTCGCCAAAGGCATCGGTCAGGGCGGCGGTGTTGTTATCCGCGCTGTACAGTCCATGTTCCTTGAACTGCGTATCGCTGATCCGTGCCGCAGCCGCCACGAGGTTGCGTACATTCACCTGGCTGTTGTTACCGAACACCACACCGTTTCGGTTGGCAACGAAAACGCTGCCCGGGGCCTTCAGCTGACCCAGAATCTGGCTGGGGCGGGCACTGGGATCGTTGACGCGGTTGAGCACGGCCCAGTCGACATTCTGGCCAAAGCTCAGGGTCGTATTCGCGCCGATGTTGAACGTTTCCCAGTTCAGAATCGCCTTGTCGGCCGTCTGCTCGATGCTGACTTCGACCTGTCCATCCGCCCCGGATCGTTGAATGGCTTCGCGCGCGTTCAACCAGCCGCGGGTGAGCGGATTTTCATCGACCTTCAGGCCGCCTTCGCCAAGACCATCCACGACGAGGTAGCCCGCATTGCGCAGGCTCTGGCGGGCCTGCTCCTGCATCCGTTGCTGCAAGGCGACCGCCTGGGCGGCACTGCCGAGGTTCTCAATGGACTGCTGCAGCTTCTGTCGGGCGGCATCCTGCTGCTGGGTGGGTTGGCCGAAGTTGACCGGTGCGCCGTTGGGCATGCGGCCGCTCTGCGCGGCACCGGCCTGTGCGGCCCCCTTGTCGGCGAACCACGCCGGACTGAAGGCCTGCTGCGCCGCTGCCGGCACCGTCATGGAACCCAGTGCCATGGCGATGGCCCATGCCATCGGATGGTTGTCCAGGGGGCGGCGGGAAGTAGCGGTACCGCGCAGGGCGGTCGAATGCGGGTGCGACATCGGAACCTCAACCGGAAGGCCCGCCCAGGCGGGCGGTTGCTGAATGGGTGTGGCCGCCCAAGACCCGGCCACGCACCTGTTAGACGGTGGCGACGGCACAAAGCCGACAGACGTGTTCGAAGCTCGTTAAACGAAAAGGGTGCCGGCATCGCTGCCGGCACCCATGCGCATCAATCCGTGACGCCGATCAATCAGACCGGGCGACCCGAGGTGCCGCAGGTAGCGGCATTGCCAAGACCGTTGACCGAGCTGCTCTCCACCAAGTTGTTGCGGATGGCTTCGCGCCAGGTGCGGGTCAGCGGAATGAACCCGCGCGCGCGCACGGCGTTATCATTCGTGCCGGTAACACCCAGGTTGTAATGGGTCTGCAGGAACAGGCGCAGCTGGTTGGTCACGGCGAGCGCCTTGTAGCACTGGCCAATGTCGAAGTTGGTGTAGCCGGCGATCGGGTAACCGTCGGACGGGTTGGTGAACACCGGCACCCACTTGGACGGATCGGCAAGGTCAGCAGCCGTGCTCGGCGGAGCGATCAGGTCGAGGGTCTGGCTAACATTGACTTCGCTCGGCGACTTGTCACGCAGCTTGGCGACCTTGGTGGCGTCGCTCAGGTTCGGGATCACGTCCGGACCGACGTAACCGATGCGGCCTTCCTGCGCGTACACCGCGGTGTACAGCGAGGTGCCACCGGTGGCCGGCGCGGCCACGAAGTTGGCCGGAACGACGTTGCCGTCGAACAGATTGGCAAACGTCGACTGCACCGAGAACACTTCGCCCTTCAGGGTGCTGGTCGCGATCGGATGGGCAACGCACATGGTGCTCAGGAAGCGGGTCAGCAGTTCGCTGGTGCCGCTGCTTTCCGGACGGTAGACGACCTGGATCGCACCGGTACGACCGCTGTTTTCCACGCCTTCCCAGGTGGTGATGGTGCCGGCAAAGATGCCGCACAGGTTGGCGTCGGAAATGTTCAGCGCATCACCGGCCTTGTTGAATGGAATGGTGACCGAGGTCGCCACCGACGGGAACTGCAGGATCGGGCCATAGGTGGGGCGGAAGTTGGTGTTGTAGGTGCTGATTTCGGTGGCGCTCAGCACCGAATCGCTACCGGCGAAGTGCACGGTACCGGTGGTGTTGAACAGCGCCGAGTTGTTGGTCAGGAACGCGGTCTTGCCGGTACCCGAGCCGGTCACGGCGTAGCTGAAGTTCGACGGCAGGATGCTGTCGGTCGAGCCCTTGTACAGGTCGGCCGGCAGCGAAGCGCCGCCGCCCTTGATGGCGACCTGGGCCGAGGCAACGCCAGCGACCGACATCAGAGCGGTGGCAACCACCGCGGCGAGGATCTTGTACTTGTTCATGGTCTTCTCCAGAAGGGTTCTACTACGAAGTTGAAACACCGAGGGAGGAACAACTACTGCACCTGCTGCCGCCCGGGGACCTCCCAGTCCGCGCTGCGGCGACGGGAGTGATGCTGGGCTTCGTGGATGACAGTGCGCTTTAAAAAGGTGTGGAACTCGCTGTAATAGTCTGGAGAACTGTGTGGAGTTTCTTTCGAACGGGAACTTTCATCACGCTTCGCAGCATTCAGTTGACGAGCTGATTCATTTCCATGATCGGCATCAGCACGGCGAGCACGATGGTGAGCACCACACCGCCCATCACCAGAATCATTACCGGCTCGAGCAACGCAGTCAGCGTCATCGCACGTCGTTCGATCTCACGCGATATGGTCTGTGCAGCGCGCTCGAGCAACGGAGCCAGCGCACCGGTCTTTTCGCCACTGGCGACCAGATGCACCAGGATGGGCGGAAATACCCTCTGCACTTTCAAAGCAGCACCCAGCGGTGCGCCTTCGCGCACGCGTGAAGCGACCTCGTCTGCGGCCTTGGCGAGGAATGCATTGCTCATGGTCTGCCGTGCCGCGTCCAGCGCGCGCAGCAGTGGCACACCAGCGTCAATCAGAATGGCCAACGTGGACGCAAAGCGTGCGCTGTTCACGCCGATGAGGAAGCGGCCCACCATCGGCACGCGCAACAGGGTGGCATCCCAGCGCAGGCGCAACTCCGGCCGGCGCAGCGCCATACGCCACGCCACGATCAATGCACCAATGCCCAAACCGACCCAGATGCCCCACTCGCGGGTGAAGGCACTGGCCTCCAGCATCACCCGCGTCAACAGCGGCAGGGTCTGCCGCGCCTGCACGAATGCGGTGACCACCTGTGGCACCACGTAGCTGAGCAGAAAGATCACAATCGCCACCGACACCAGGCTGATCGCGCCGGGATAGATGAACGCGGTGATGACCTTGGCCTGCAGCGCGTTGCGCTCTTCGATGTAGTCAGCGAGGCGCTCCATCACCCGGCCGAGGTCGCCGGAGTCCTCACCGGCGCCCACCAGGGCGCGGTAGATGGGCGGGAAATCGCGTGGGCGTGCGGCCAAGGCCACGGTCAGGCGCTGGCCGGCACGTACGTCGGTGCGCACCGCGGTGAGGGCCTGCACCACGTGCGCCTGCTCGGCCTGCTCGATCACCGCACTGAGCGCGGCCTCCAGCGGCAGGCGTGCAGCTAGCAGACTGGAGAGTTGACGTGTCGCCCACGCCAGCTCGGTCGCGCTGAGTGCGCGTCGCCGCCAGTTACCGGCGTTGGCGCTGACCGGACGCAGTTCCACCGGGGTCAGTCCGCGGCCTTTCAGTGCCTGGCGAGCGCCCTTGGCACTGTCGGCATCCAGCCGTCCCTTTTCGGTACTGCCGCTGGCGGTGAGCGCCTGATAGTCGAACTGAGGCATGGCGGCTGCCTCAGTCGTCGCCGGTCACGCGCAGGATCTCCTCGCGCGTGGTGATGCCCTGGTCAACCCAGCGCATGCCGTCCTCGCGCAGGGTGCGCATGCGGGCCACGCGCGCGGCCTCGCGCAACGCGGGCTCGCCCTGCCCTTCGTGGATGAGCGCACGTACGCGGTCGTCCACTACGAACAGCTCATGGATGCCGGTGCGTCCCTTGTAGCCGCTGTTGGCGCAGGCCGGGCAGCCCACCGCTCGCCATTCCGGCTGGCCGTTCGCATCCACGCCTTGTGTCTTGCAGTGCACGCAGAGCCGCCGCACCAGCCGCTGGGCGAGCACGCCGCGCAGTGACGACGCGAGCAGGAACGGCTCCACGCCCATGTCGGCCAGGCGGGTCACCGCCGAGATGGCGTCGTTGGTGTGCAGCGAGGCCAGCACACCATGACCGGTGAGCGAGGACTGCACGGCGATCTGTGCGGTCTCCAGATCGCGGATCTCGCCGATCATGATGGTGTCCGGGTCCTGGCGCAGGATCGCGCGCAGCGCGGTGGCGAAGGTCATGCCGATGCGCGCGTTGACCTGGATTTGGCCGATGCCGGCGAAGTCGTACTCCACCGGGTCTTCCACGGTGAGGATGTTGGCGGTGTTGCTGTCGAGCTGGCCAAGCGCGGCATACAGCGAGGTGGTCTTGCCGCTGCCGGTGGGCCCCGTGACCAGCACGATGCCGTGCGGCTGGCGGATCAGCCCGGTGAAGGTGGCGAGGGTGTCGTCGGCCATGCCCAGTCGCTGCAGCTGCAGTCGGCCGGCGTCTTTTTCCAGCAGGCGCAGCACGGCGCGCTCGCCGTGGCCAGTGGGCACGGTGGAGACGCGGATGTCCAACGGCCGGCCGCCCACGCGGATGGCGATGCGGCCGTCCTGCGGCAGACGTTTCTCGGCGATGTCCAGGTGCGCCATGATCTTGATGCGCGAGACCAGCGCGGCATGCAATGCGCGGCGCGGCTGCACCATGTCGCGCAGGGTGCCGTCCACCCGGTAGCGGACCACCGAATGGGTCTCGAACGGTTCGATATGCAGATCGCTGGCACCGTCGCGCGCCGCCTGGGCCAGCAGCGCATTGATCATGCGGATCACCGGGGCGTCGTCCTGCGCGTCGAGCAGGTCGGTGATCTCGGGCATGTCCTGCATCAGCCGGTCCAGATCGACCTCGCTTTCGGCTGCGCCCACGAGTGCCGCGGCATCGCCGCCGTCGCGGTACTGCTCGCCCAGTCGCTGCTGCCAGGGGGCGTCGTCGATCACCTCGAAGCGCAGCGCGCCATAGCGGCGACGCAGTTCGGCCACCGCCCACGCGGGGGTGGCGGCGGTGCCCAGCAGCACGCGCTCCTCGCCCGCGTGGGTCAGCAGCACGTTTTGTGCGCGGGCCCAGGCGTACGGCAGGGGCGGCAGTTCGCGGGCGGCGCTCACGGTTCGATCACCAGTTCGGGCGTGTAGCCCAGGCTGCGCAGCTGCTGCACGGCCGGGTCGAGCTTGGCCGGTTCGCGCGGCACGCGCACCCGCAGGCGCAGGCCGTTGCCGGAGACCGCTTCGCTGTAGGCGGGCAGACCCAGTGCACGAACCTGGGCGACGGCCTGCTCGGCGCGTGCGGCATCCAGGTTCTGTGCGAACTGCAGCAGCTGCACCGGGCTGTCGGACTGCGCGTTCAAGGTGCTCACCGAACTCTGCGCCGGCGCACCGGACTGCAGCGAACGGGTGCCGCCCTCGCCCAGCACCGGCAGGTCCTGCGGCGGCAGCTGCGGGGCCTGCATGTCCGGCAGTGCCCAGCTGGACAACGGCTGCACGCTGGCCTGCGCGTTGCGCATGTAGTCGTAGCGGTCGCGGGTAAGGCGCTGGCCGGCGGCGGGATCGCGCACGACGTGGGGCCGCAGGAACACCATCAGGTTGGTCTTGGAGCGATTGCGGGTGTCGCTGCGGAACAGCGCACCCAACAGCGGAATGCGGCCAAGCCCCGGTACCGCATCGCGACCATGGCTGACGCTGTCTTCCAGCAGGCCACCCAGCACCATGATCTGGCCGTCGTCGAGCAATACGCTGGTGTCGAGCGCGCGCTTGTTCGTGACAATGCCGATGCTCTCGTTGGAGCGCTGGTTGTCGATGCTGCTGACTTCCTGGTAGATGTCCAGCTTGACCGTGCCACCTTCGGAGATCTGCGGGCGCACCTGCAATTTCAGGCCGATGTCCTCGCGTTCGATGGTCTGGAACGGGTTGTTGCTGCCGCCACCGCCATCGGTGACATAGCGGCCGCTGACGAAGGGCACGGTCTGGCCGACCATGATGCTGGCCTTCTCGTTGTCCAGCGTCATCAGGTTGGGCGTAGACAGAATGTTGGCCCCGCCCCGGCTCTGCAGCGCATTGGCCAGTGCTTTCAGATTGAGGATTTCGCCAACACCCGGCAGGTTGATGGTGCCGTCGATCACGCCGATGTTCAGCCCGTCCTTGGCCAGCGCGTCCAGCGTGGTGGTGGCCCCGGTATTGAGGCCACTGCCGCCAAAGCGGGTGCCGCCGAAGGTACGCCCATTGCCCAGCATCCACTGCACGCCCAGTTCGGCGGCATCGGTGGCGGTCACTTCCACGATCAGGCTTTCCACCAGCACCTGGGCGCGGCGCTGGTCGAGCTGGTCGATCACTTTGCGCAGATTGCGGTACACCGGTTCCGGTGCCGAGATCAGCAGTGTGTTGGTGGTCGGGTCCGGTTGCACCGAGATGCCGTTGTGACTGAAGCCGGTACCCTCTTCCTGACCATTACCGGCCGCATCCAGCCGCTGCGAACCGGGCAGTCCGTTGGCGGCGCTGCCGTTCTGCGCCGTGCTCTGCTGCGTGCTGGTGCTCTGCGTCGTGCCTGCCGAAACGGAGCTGCCTGCGGCGGGAGTGATGGCCAGCGGGTCGCTGGCGCGCGGCGCGTCGGTCTGTCCGGCGACCACGCCGCGCAGCACCTTGGAAAGCGCAGTGGCCTGCGCGTTGCGCAGGTACACCACGTGCAGGTTGCCGCTTTCATCCTGCGCACGATCCAGCTTTTCCACCAGCTGCCGGGCTAACCGCGTGCGTGCGGGACTGCTGGAGCGCAGCAGCACGCTGTTGCTGCGTGGGTCGGCCATCACCACTACTTTCTGGGTGGCTTCATTGCCCTGCGCATCCAACAACGGGCTGACCATCGCCGCGACATCCACCGCGATACCCTGCTGCAGCTTGACCACATCGGTGTCCATGTTGGCCGGCGTGTCCAGGCTGGCGATGATGCGTGCGATGCGGTCGAGGTTGTCGGCGTAGTCGGTGATGACCAGGCTGTTGCTGGCCGCCGAAGCCGTGATGGGATTGTCAGCGGCAATCATCGGCCGCAGCACCGGCACCAGCGCGGTGGCATTTTCAAAGCGAAGGGTGAAGGTGCGGGTGACCACTTCGCCTCCCGCCCCACTGCCGCCCACGGGCCCGCCGAGCAGCTTGGCGTCGGCCTGCGGTACCACGCGAGTGACACCCTTGCCTTCCACCACGGCAAAGCCACGCATCCGCAGCGCACTCACCAGCAACTGGTAAGCCTGCGCGCGGTCCACCGGGCCATCGGAGACCACGGTCATCTTGCCGGTGACTTTGGGGTCGACCAGAAACTGGCGTCCGGTGAAGCGGGCAGCCATGCGCAGCACGCCGCCGATATCGGTATCAACCAGGTTCAACTGCACCCGCTCGTCGGCGGTTGCGGCTGCCGCACTCTGGGCGTTGGCCATCGGCTGCGCCTGCAGCAGCGCGATCGCCAGCGTGATCGCCGCCCACTTCCCTGCGCGCGGCTGGCTCATTGCGTGCCACCGCCGCCGTTGCCCTGCCCCATCACGATCGTGCCAGACACCCGTGCCACCGCCATGTTGGGATCTCCCGTGCGTTCCAGTTTCAGTTCCTGCAGCGGCGCAGCCGGGTCGGCCAACACCGGCAGCAGCCAGTTCCATAGGGCGTCAGCTGGCGCATCACGCACAGCCAGCTGCCAGCGCCCGTGCGCGTCATCCAGGGTGATATAGCGATTCAGTCCGCTGGCCTGCAGCTGCGTGCGCAATGCGGCGGTATCGAGCTCGGCGGCCTGTTGCTGGCGTTGTGCCGTGCTCAACAGGCCTTGCAGTTCCTGCTGCTGTGCGCGCAGTCGGGGCAGCTCGCCCTGCCAGTGGGTGCGCTGCTTCTGCAGCGGCTCCCACCAGCCTACCCACAGCCCCGCCCCGACGATGGCCAGGAACATGAGCAGCAGCATGCCGCGCTCGCGCGCGGCCAGTCCGCGCCAGCGCTGCAGCAGCGCCGAAGCGAAG
>NZ_RHPP01000069.1 GCF_003935715.1 Stenotrophomonas sp. 278
GCGGCACGAGCGGATGTGTTTGACTACATCGAGCGACGCCACAACCCTAGGATGCGCAGAAGGGTCGCCAAGCAGGATCAGAAGGTTGCAGCTCTTTTAGAACCGTCCGTGATATCGGGGTAGAACCCTACGTGGAGGGCTCACAGTTGGAAGCATTCATCATGATTCTCAGATGATCTTCGGACCGGCGATGCTGGACGCCTATCGCATGGAATGTAAGGAAGCACGCAATCCCATGGTGCTCGTGAGCGAAGAGGTGCGATCGGATGCTCGCGCTGCGGGGTTAAGCAACCTGTTGACGGGGGATGACGAAGAGCCAGACCGCCACTATGTCCACTATCTGATCTCGTACAGCGCTTATGACTCTAATCCAAGGGCGGGCGTCGTGATTCTCGATAGCCAGGCCGCTCTCATCCGGCATTTCATCGCCAAGAGGCTGCTAGGCGCTCCGGGTAAGATCCTGGATAAAGCCGAGTGGATGGAACGATATTGGAACGAGAAGGTGGCGACAGGTGGAATTCTCGGACGTGTTGACAGGGTCGCAGACCTTGTTAGGCCCAATGCGCGACCATTTCGCAGCAGACTCGCCGTTCTAGCACCGCAACCGGGCGCCACTAGTGTGGACTAGCGAATCAGGCAAGCAGCTGCCGATTCCTTGCAAAGATTCAATTCAATTGGCCATACGGAAGCACGTGCAATCCCTGATGGCAGTCGGGACCACCATCTCCCCATTGCCAGCCGCGTCTGAACCAGCGCCCGGAACGCTTCAGCGGAAGGGGCTGGTCCCTTCCGCTGGTGCCTGCCCTGGTTGCACCGGCTATGCGCGGCCACCACGTTCCCGGACACGTCTCTGCCCCCGTCCTGTTGGGCCACCAGGTGCTCGGCGGTGCATTGAAAGGCTCGGGCCTTACTGGCCTTCAGCCCGAGCTCTGAGGGTGCAGTGAGCCACATCGGCAGGCCGCAATAGAAGCAACGGCCCGATTGGGCGTAGAAGGCAGAAGTGCGAAGGGATCTGCGGCGTTTGGCGGTCATGGATGGCTCCGGAATCGAAGGATTCCCGTGCCCCCATTGGGTGGACCTCGGGCACCCGGAGCCTATTGGCTATGCGGGCACAACACCGGCGCTTTATAGCGACTGGCTAAGGCGTTATAGCTCAGCGCTTGAGCCGCTACAAGGCCCAGATGCCGACCAGAACGGGAGGGAGTCACCGACGCCCAGTTAAGGTCAAAGCTTGGTCAGGGGGCGAGCGACGCGCTTGAGCAGGTGGAGCGGGGCGTGGCGCGTCACCCAGGGAAGTCGCGGTGTTGTAGTCCTGCTCAACCCGCTGAACTGTTCGCACGTTCAGGCCCGAGATCTCGTCTAATTGTTCTTGCGACCAATGTCGCGACTGGCGGAACTGGGAAGTGCAGGCGACAAGCTCTGACCGATCAGGTGCGCAGTTGGGAACTCAAGGGCGAGCTGGATGTGGAGCCAGAAATCGAGGGCGTCTTAGGTGCGGATCCAGGAATCAAGGGCATCTTTGGGGGAGATCTGGAAATCGCGGGCGTCCTTGTGGGGAAATACGGGCGGACAGCTGTGGGATCTGGGGCGTTTCCGTTGTGGCAGTCACATGCCAAGGCTGGCAAGAGACTCCGCCATCTAAGGATGGCCGTAGTGCCGGCAACGGCCCAATCTTCCATTTCGCATAATGGTCACTCTGCTCAGATTGGGGCAGATGGGACGTTTGAACGGGTGAAGCCAATACCGGTGACGTGGTAGTCAATACCAGGGCGACGAACAGGGCGCGTCCGTGCTTTTGCCAGATGCGCCTGTCTTCCGCGTTGTAGGCCCGGTCAGCCTCAATGGCTGCAAGTACCTGCAATTCATCGGCTCCAATGTCTTTTGCCATCTTGGCTGCTAGCGATGGCTTTGCATGGCTCTTTACCGCACGCCACCCCGAGATCGTGCTTGGGGTGACCGCAAGTACCTTTGCTGCCCGGTAATCGCTGTCAACACCTTTCTCGGCCTTCCAGCGGTCCAGAAGACGAACGGTCGTTGAGTCCGACAGGCGGTCAATCGCTTTCATTGGAGGCCCTTGAAATAAGTGACAGGGCTCATCATACTTCCCCCAACGTTTCGAGGCGCTCGAAACATCAAGGGGCTTCACATGGGAATGTGGCTTGCGGTACAGCCGCCCGGAGCGCTGCTGCTCATGGGTGGGTTTTTGGGGGTCATCGCGGTAGGGGTCTGCACGACGGTCTACCGCTTCTATCACTACTTCCGGTACGTGGCCGATCAGCCGACGCGTGAGCGGGCCTTTCTGGCCGCTGTGATCGCGGCAGGCGGGGTAGGGGTGGCGGGTGCCTGCATCGAGGTGGCCACTACACCGGGGGGCGTGGATGACAGCGCCTGGTCAGATCGGATGGTGCTGGAGGCGTACGGCTATGAGTCCTGAGATGGCAAAGCTCGCTGTTGTGCAGCTGGTGATCGCTGTCGTCGTTGGTCTGGTCCTCTGGTTTCGCGCTGACTTCCGCTGTCGATCCGGTAGAGACAAGTAGTTCGTACCTAACGGCGCGTGTCAGGGCGTAGTTGCATCGCAACTATGCACTGGCAGGTGCCCAGCGCCGGCCCGTTACTCCCTGCACCGCACTGGCTGCTATCGCCGGTGCTTACACGTGGATTCTTTATGCCTCTGACACCCCGCGAACGTTGGTTGATTGACTGGCGCATTGCACGCCTGCTGGCCGCGTATAACGCGCCGCACATGGCGCGCATCAGGGGTATTCGCGTGGCTCAGTGGGTCCTCGCCAGCCGCGAGGCGCGTAGCGCCGAGCTGGGCTTGTCTCTCTATCCGATAAGTGACAAATAATGGAAATCACAACCGCGTCCATGAAACAGAATCGCCTCGCCAAGCTGGCGAAGGGTGTCAAGGCGGCAGCCTTGACTATCGATACTAAGTTTCGTGAAGCCCTGGGCGAACCTGTCCTGAGCAAGGGCGGCAGCAAGAATCCGTATTCCCGTAATAGTCCCTATCGGGTTGCTCTAATCACACTCACGTATCGTCGTGACGGCATGTGGGACCCCGGCCATATCTCGGCCCTTATCAAGAATTACCGTGAGTGGTTCCGCCGCAATGCCAAGGGAAGCGGGGTAGAGGGTTTCCACTACGTGTGGTGCATGGAACTTACCGAGATTGGTCGCCCGCACTATCACATTGTTGCGTGGATGCCCAAGGGTGTGACACCTCCGCTGCCTGACGATCAAGGCTGGTGGCCGCACGGCTCCACCAACGCGGTGTTCGCAAAGTCCCCTGTGGGCTACATCACCAAGTACGCCAGTAAGGCCGAAACCAAGTCAGGTCATCACCTTCCCAAGCGAGCGCGCCTGTGGGGCTATGGCGGCTTAAAGATGGTCGAACGTGGTGATGTTGCGTTTGCCCTGGCACCGCGTTGGCTCAAGGGGGTGATTCATCACGAAAGCCACCCCAAGAAGCGGCCTATCACGATCACAGAGAAAACCAAGTACGGCGCAACAAAGACAACCAAGGTTTCGGCGTGGGTGCTTATGGCCGGTTTGTCGGCTGGCTGGGCGTTCTTCTCGCCGTTTGATTACGACGGATTCACCGGCACCGGTATTGCCCTAAGTCATCGGGGGCATATCGAAGTTTTGACCCCCGATGGCAATCAATTCCACATACAGCACAGGAGTAGCTAATGAACGTTCGTATCGAAGTCGTATCCACTGCGATCACCACGATTGAGGGTGTTGCGAAGTCCAGCGGAAAGCCTTTCAAGATGCATAAGCAAGAGTGCTATCTGCATAACGGCCACCACTACCCGGACCGTTTTGAGATCACGTTGCAGGAAGCCGGGGAGTTGGGCGTTGTGGCCTATCAGCCCGGTTTCTACACCCTGGCACCGGGTTCCATCACCGTGAACCGGGAGTACGGCAATCTGGAGATCAACCGCTACGAAATGCAGCTGGTCCGTGTCCCCGATGAAGCTCCTGCCAAGCCTGTTGCTGCCAAGGCTGGGGGTTAAACCACATGGCCGGTACTGAGTACACAGTGACCAAGTACGCGGCCTGTGCCGAATTCGATCCCAGCAGCGGGCAGTGCGCCACCGTTGTATGGGTCGATCCACCGTCTTTCATTCCATCACTCACAGCGGAGCAGGGCGCGGCACTTGGTGGTGCCACCTTGCTTGTGTGGGTCGGTGTAGCGGCGATGGTGTTGATCCGTAAAGGCGCGCGTCTCGATCACTAGTTCACCAACAAAAGGAGTTCTGCAATGGAAAACAAGAATGTCGTCGTGCTGGGTGCCAAGCCGTCCTTCAAGGCCCGTGCGAAGAAGGCGGCGGCGAAGGTTGCCACCGTGGTCACCGGTTCGCTGGCCTCGGCCTCGGCCTTTGCACAGGCCAGTGATATGCCCGCCGATCTGGAAGCCGCTGCCGGCTTCATGACGACCAAGGGTGGCATTGCCATTGCGGTCGCGGCGGCGATCACCCTGATCACCCTGGGCGTCACCGCTGCCAAGCTGCCGCGTAAGGGTTCGTAATACGTGGCGTTCGCGGGGAGCCCTTCGGGGCTCCCTTTTTTGTGACTGGAGGTTTCGCTATGGATCTGTTGAATCACCCGCTCATGGGGTACTTCGTGTACGTCTGCATGGTCGGTGGCATGTGGATCGGCGCTCAGGCGTTGGGAGATTGACCATGCGCTATTTCCTGCTCATTGCGCTGTGGGTTGCTTGCGTCGCCCTTGGCACATGGAGTGCGACTGCATCTGCGCAAGACGCTTGCCCCCTCGGTGGTGGCTGTGATGAGGGTCAGGCGTACGCGGCCGCAGTCGCTCACTCAGAGCGCGCCGCAGCGCTTAATCCAGAGGTCTATGAGCCATGCACATTGCATCGTCCCGATGCTGGCGCGTGGATTGGTGGCCGGTCCAGCAAGGGGAATTGTGTTTCTGCATGGCAAAGCATGGTTACCTCGTTCTACTACGGTGGTAGCTGCTTGAACCGTAATGAAGAGCTCGGGTGGGCACCGACGTCCAATCGGGTTTGCCATAACGGGTGTACGTATGGCCTTTATCGTGATCCTGCATTGGGTAACTACTACTCAACGCTCAACGATTCCACCAACGCCGCATTTGGCGTCTGCAAGTCGGGCGACAATCCAGCCCCCACGCCCGGAAATCCGAATCCTGACCCCGACCCCGATCCCGATCCGGGTGACGGCGGTGGTGACGATGGTGGCGGTGATGACGATGGTGGCGGTGATGATGGCGGTGGTGACGATGGTGGTGGTGATGATGGCGGTGGCGACGGTGACGGCGATGGGGATGATGACGGGGATGGTGATGGCGACGGTGATGGCGATGGTGGCCCCGATCCCGGTGGTGGCGGTACGTCGCCTGGCACCGGTACCGGGAGTGCCAACTGCGCTGCCCCACCGGTTTGCAGTGGCGATCAAATCCAGTGTGCCCAGCTTTTTCAGATGTGGCGTGCCGGGTGCCAGGCCGAAGGGTTGGGCGGTAAGGTCACAGGTGATCCGGGCGACTGTAAGAAGTCGTACACCTGTGAAGGCAACGCGGTGTCCTGTGCCCAGCTTGCGGTTGCCCGCCAGCGGTTGTGCGGCACCGGGCAGGGGGACGGCAACGGCACACTGACCGGTGACGGGACGTGTTCCCAGCAGTTTGTTTGTACAGGTGGCGACCCCGTTGCCTGCGCGGAGTTAAAACAGACGCATGCGCTCCGGTGTGCCGTGGAAAAGCTCACACGTGAGGGCAATGGCGACGACGATTTCGGTGAGACGTACAACCCTGATGATTTCATCGGCATTAGCGATCCGGGTAGCACCGATGGTCTTGATGCGGGCGGTTGGCTTGGCGGTGGCGCGTGCCCCGCGCTCAATTCCTCCGCGCTTACTAGCATGGGCATCAAGGGTCTTGAGGAGTTGTGCCAGGGCGCGGCCGTCTTGGCGATCTATGTCCTCATTCTTGGTTGGCTTCATGCCGCGCACATTTTGGGCCGTTCACTCTCAGGAGGTAGCTAATGTGGGCACCACTACTGGCCGGGTTGTCTCGGCTGATTCAGACGCGTTTGGGGCAGTGGTTGTTGGCTGCGCTGGCGTTCTTGGGCCTTAATTTCGTTACGCAAGAGTTCGCGGTTGATCCGCTGCTCAATCAGATCAAGCAAGCCTTTAGTGGTGCCCCGGCGGACATTGTGGCGTGGCTGGCCTTCTTGAATCTGGACAAGTACGTCACGTTGGTAGTGTCGGCATACGCCACTGCCATATCAGCCGGCGCACTCAAGATGCGCCTAAAGAAAAAGGGCTAAGGGGGTAGGGCATGCTGCACCTGATTACCGGCCAGAATGGCTCGGGCAAATCGCTACGCGCGATCCAGTTGATGTATAAGCGTCACGGCGAGGGCATGGAGGTTTACGCTTTCGGGTTCCGCGGCTTGCGTGCGCCGTTCGTCAAGCACTTTGACGACCCTCGTAAGTGGCGTGATCTGCCATCCAATGCGGTGCTGTTTATCGATGAAGCCCAGCAGATTTGGCGCACGCGCTCCGGTGGACGGCCGGTGCCTCCAGAGGTTCTCGATCTGGAAACGCACCGTCATCAAGGGATCGATATCTATCTGCTGACGCAGAGTCCTATGTACCTGGATTCGCATCTGCGGCCGTTGATTTCCTCGCATGAGCACTTGGTCAGCTATGACAAGGGATCGGCCCGCATCTTCCGGTTCACCGAATGCTATGAGGACGTCAAGTCCTCGGCGCTGCGGAGCAAGGCGCAATTTGAGGTCTGGAAATATCCAACCGAACACTACGCCGACTACGATTCTGCCGAGGTCCACACGGCCAAGGCCAAGGTGCCGTGGCGCAATCGCATCGCTAAGCTCTGTTTTGTGTTGGCCGGCCTGTTCGTGGTGGGCGCGATCGCGTGGTTCTTCTTGGGTCCAGACACGCCTAAAAAGGCGCCGGCACCGGCCACGTCGCCGGCTCGTTCGCAGGGCTTCTTTGGGGGGATGGCGTCGACGGCTGCGCCGGATGAAAAGCGCTATGCCACTACGCAGGACTACATGCAGCACCACACCCCGCGTGTGGCACAGATGCCGTGGTCGATGCCGGCCATGGATAACCGCGAGGTCAGTTCAGAGCCGCAGCTGTATTGCATGTCGTCGGGGGAAGGTCTGGATGGCACGTGCACCTGTCTAACCGAACAGGGCACGCGCTGGTTGATCCCGTTGGTACAGTGCCGGCAGTTGGCCCGGTGGGGTCCGGCGTACAATCCCTATAAGGAGCCTAGGCAGATCGCCCAGGTCACGCCGCAGCAGCCATCCACGGCCCTTGGCGGCGCTTCTGGCCCCGTCTCCGCCATTTCGCATAATGTATATTATGTTATTGCAGTAACGCCTGACCTGGCCCTCACGGTCCCAAGGCCTTTTACGCATCTCTGCCCGTTGCCGCCCTGCGCTCAGCTATTGCCACCCGCTGTAGGTCTTTCGCTGGCTTGGCCAACCGACGCACACATGGCACGCTCGTTCTGATTCCGGGCTAATGACTACCGACACCCCTCGACCCACATGCCGCGCTGCCGCCTGCATCGTACTGGTCCCGGTTCGCTCCCAAGCGCTCCTTGGTTTCGGGTGCATCGCATCAGTTCTGTTCGCCGTTGAACGCCGACCACGCTTGATCAACGAGTTCCGGGCAAGGCGTACGAGTCAGCGCCGCGATGCGTTACAGAAACCTGGGCTCTGCCGCTCTGTGCAGGCGCCAGCGGCTTGAAATCTGCAGCACTGAGACCCTGCCAACCCCGCAGAATTCAAGGAATTCAGCAACCCTGCGTCAACGGTCTGTGCCTGAATCAGGATTTCGAATCCGCAGCGCCTGCTTCAGCCATCAACTGGTCAATCAGGCCCAACACCCCGGGCTTGCCATCCCACACACGCATTGGCCGAACCAGGTTGCGCAACATGCGCAGGTCCTGTTGCCACCCAAGCCGGTCGCTCACTTTGTGCAGTCCCTTGGTCTTGCCCGAGCCGTGCATTGCGTCGGCCACCCAGGCGATCTTGATGCCCAACTTGGGTAGCGCCTCCAGCTGCATCCGGAGCCTGCGTACCCGGCGACGCCAGCGGTGAAGGCTCTCAGGGTCGTCGTCATGCTTTGCGCGCTTCTTCGCTTTGCGGGCGCGGCGTTCGCTGTGCAGCACCGCAGCTTCGACATCTGCAGCTTTGACCGCATGCCAGGGCTGCGCATCCAGCCATAACGCGACATCTGCCAGTTGCTTTCGCCGGCGGGCAAATGTGGCATCTTGGAGTAATTCATTTCGCATAATGTGCTCACTGCGTTCGCGCAATGCCTTGCACGCCGGCTCCATGTCCACATCCGGGTGCTCGGCCTGCAGTCGCTCGGCCGTATCAACCACCACGTGCGCATCGCGCATGCCCGACAGACTGTCGCCCAGGCGCTTAAGCGTTGCATCCGCCCGATCCAGCTCCAACTCGCTCCCTTCCAGAAGCGCCAGTAAGGCGCGAAGCCTACGGATGGCCTTGCGAGCGGAATGGATTGCAGGCTCTGGCGCGCTGGTGGGCGCAAGTCCGTCCCGAATGGCCTCACATTCCTGCCGCGCCAGGGCGCGTGCCCTCTCCCCTACTTCCTCTTTCGACATCGCGTGCCTCGTTGTGGATGGGTTGTTGCGCGTGATGCGTCACGGAAATCGTGGCCGGCCAATGGCTACTATGCGGCCAACGCGTTGATCTGGTCGCATTCAACAACGCTCGGCGGCGCAGGCATGACCGCAAGCGCCAACATGGCGCGCCCGATCGCCTCGTTGCTGGTGGCCATTCCCGGAGTGAGGCGTTCGGCCATTTTCATCAACGGACCGCCCAGTTGGTACAGCGGTTTCAGCGCGCCATGCCGGGTGCCGGTGCCTTCCACAGGTCGCACGCCCCCCGGGCGAAGCATGACCGTTGTGATGGCCAGCGCTGAGAGCGCGCGTTCCGCCTCGCCCTTGATCCGCAGCGGCATCACCCGGCTGTCGGGATCCGCGTAGGCACCTGACACGTAGAAGAAACGCCCTTCAGGATTGGCCTCGCCCCACGCACGCGCAACCGCCAAGGTGGCATCCACGGTCACGTGGCGGTACTCGGTTTCCGGCGTCCCCACCGGCGGTGCCCCGGCACAATAGAAACAGGCGTCGAAGCCGGCGAGCAGCGGCGCTACCGCTGCTGCCTGCAGAAAATCGGCCAGCACAATCTCCTCAACACCTGCCGGTGCGTCTCCCCCCTTGCGTACCAGCACGGCCAAACGCGCTACCGCCGCCGACGCCTGGCAGGCCTTCAAGACGCCCTGCCCCACCAATCCGGTTGAACCGGTCACCAGAATCTTCATTGTCTCGCACCCACAGAACAGCTCGGCGGAGACTATCACCCGGGACGGGTGATGCCCCTGTGGTGTTCAGTACAGCGGAGATGGATGTCGCTCCACGAAGGCATCCAGACGCGTGCGTTGTGCGCCGTCCAGGCTGCGATCCAGCCGCTGCAACGCGCCCAGCCAGTCGGCCGTGTCTGTCGGTATTGCCTCCTGCATGCGCCCCATCAGCTCAAGCACCCCGAATGGCGGCTTGGCCACCCGGGAGGCAGCCAGCACCGCACGACTACGGGCCATGGGGTCGGCCGTCTCGGCCTCGAAGGTTTTCCACGCGGCGGCCTGCTCGGGGCGCAGGGCCAGCGATGTTCTCAACTCTGCACGGCGCACCAGCCAGGCGGTTCGCTCCGCCTCCAGTCGCTGCTCGCTCACGGCTGCACCCGGCGGCAGCGGCTCATCCTTCCCGTCCATCTCGGCCAGCACTTTGTGCTGCTTCGCATCCAGTTGCGGGGCAAGCCAGCGCAGGGCATCCAGCATCAGGCGTTGTTCGGCCGCCTGGGCCGACTGCCAGCGGCTGAGCAGCGCCAGGTCATCCAACAGCCGCCCGCTGCGATGACTTTGCGCCTCCAGACCCAGATCGGCAATGCGTCCGTCCTGGCTCGACATCCTCCGTTCAACCTGCTGCCAAAGCGCTGCCTGATCAGGGCGGATGCCCAGCAGGGTATGCATCTGCTTCAGTCTCGACTGGCGCTCCTCAGCCTGTCGTTTGAGCAGCGCGGCGCTGTCCTGCGCCGGCCCGGGCGTTGCGACTTCGTTGGCACAAACGGCTTGAGTACAGAGCGTGAGCGCGAGCAATGCCGCGCGCCAGCGGTGCCGGTTCCGGTACGCAGTGGACATCCTCCGGACTGCCCGATCTACTTCGGTGGATTCCACGGCGGGCTGATCCTCGGTCGGTTATCGAGAAAGGGAAATGCACCCTTCGCATACGCCGAACAGAATTCAAACTTCTGGGCATCTCCCCATATTTGCAGATCAGGCTCACCCCGGAACTGCTGGATGAACGCCGCCGCCCTGGCCCGGTCCTGCGACCCGCAGCCCATGGACGCATACGCCTGCAGATTACCTGGACTCGGGTACTGCGCCACGATGTTGCGCGTGCCTTCATCAAACAGCGCCCAGTCGATCTGCCCGCCGGTCAGCGGCGATTCCCATCCGAGGAACTGGGCATAGGTATAGAGTCGCGCGTAGAGAGCCGCGCGATCAGGCGGAGGCACCCGGGTCATGGCATGTCGCGCAAACGCTTCCATCGCTTCAAAGGAGCCACCCCAGCGCGGGGCGTAATACATCATGGGAACGGTAAACTGACCGAAGTAGTAGGGGTAGCGCTCTGCACCCTCGTCAAACAGGGCCATCAGCTCGAACTCCGGCCAATCCATCCGGAACCCGATGATGAGCAGCGTCGTGTAGAAGTACGGGTCCTTGCTCGCTATGGCACGATGCTCCAGCAGGTAGTCAGCAGCCTGGCTGGCGTAACGTTGGTAGCTCGCGTTGTTTTCCGGCGTCACATCCCGGGCCCAGCCACTTCCGCGGTAGCTTGCACCGCGCAGGAACTCGATGCGACCGCGCATCACACGCGCCGTGGGTGATTTCGGGTAGGCGGCTATCCAGCGGTCGGCCCACGCAAACCGCCGGTTCCAGGCTTCGGTGTCGGCGACATCGATCTCGAAACTGCCAGACATCGCGGTGTAGAACGTCCCCACAGATGACAGGCCGTTCTCGTTCATCTGCTGCCGGGCGTTGTAGTGCTTGACCAAGCGCTCAATCGAAGCGAAGTCATCGGTCGCAGCCAACCGCTGCGCCTCCAGGATGATGGCGTCGGCCTGATGTGGAAAGCGATTGGGTGAGGCGCAGGCAAGTGGAAACTGCAGCCCGGATACAAACAGCAGCACTGCCGCAATCATGTTGCGCATAAGCATGATCCTTCCCTGGAAGCGCCGCGCCGTGACGGCCCGGATGGCCGATACTAACCCTGCCTGGTGCTGACTGGAAACCAAGGCCGAAATGACAGGCGGATCACCCACCCGCCGGTAATCTTCGCCCATGCGTCGTTTCGCCCAAGCTTTCGTAGACATGGACGCCTTTGCGCCCGGCCTTCCGGACCACCTTGTGCTGGCCCTGGCCAGCGCGGTGCAGCGTTACAACATCGGTAAAGGCTGCCAAGCGGCGGTGTTGTTCGCGACCGATGGCGATGATCCCTCGATCACGGACATGCATTGGGGGCTGGTGCCCCGCTGGTCGAAGGAACCCTCGACCCCCTACACCACGGTAACCGCACGTCTGGCCAAGGCACCGGCCAGCCGCCTGTTCACCAGTGCCTGGCAGCACCGGCACTGCATCGTGCCCATGACCGGCTACTACAAATGGGACCGGGAGCGGAAGCCGCCATGGCCGATGTTCGTCCAGCGTCAGGACGGTCGGGCGCTTCTGGCAGCCGGACTGTGGGAGCGTTGGCAGGACGAAGCCGGCCAGGTGCTGGACAGCTTTACGGTGCTCACCGATGCCAATCGGGACATCCCTGCCCCACTCTCGCAGGATGGCCCGCTTTTCGTGGCACCCCAGGTGGCAATGGACTGGCTGAACGGAACAATCAATACCCCTGCAGCACTGAAAGCCCGTGCCCGCACGGACGCGCTGGAGGCCCACTACGTGAGCAAGGCCGTGCGCGACCTGAAGCGCGACGACTACACCTTGCTGGAGCCGACAAGCCCGGACGAGGGGCATGCAGATGGCACCGTGGCCTGGGACGGTGACGGACTCGATGAGGATGAGGACTGATGACGGCTGCTCCGCCTGCCCCGCCGTGGATTCCGGCCAACTGGTCCGTGCTGCCACGACGGTTCTATATGCGCCACCCGACCGAAGTTGCGCCTGAACTGCTGAACAAGATGCTGGTGCGCGACGACGGACGTGCGGCGCGGATCGTGGAAGTGGAGGCCTACGCGGGCGGCGAAGACCCCGCCGCGCACTCCTACCGGGGGCGAACGGCGCGCAATGCCACCATGTTTGGAGAAGCGGGCCACCTGTATGTCTACTTTACCTACGGCATGCACTGGGGCAGCAATGCAGTCTGTGGTCCCGTGGGTGAAGGCATGGGCGTGTTGCTGCGCGCGGCCGAGCCGCTGAGCGCACTCGACCTCATGCGTGCATCACGCCCCGCCGCGAAGCGGGACCGTGACCTGGCGAGTGGCCCGGGCAAGTTGTCGCAGGCGTTTGGCATCACCCGCGCCCTGGACGGGGCAGATCTCGTTCGTGCGGATGCGGGCATTGCCATCGTCAGCGACGGAACCCCACCGCCGGCTGCTCCGCTGGTGGGACCCCGCATCGGCATCAGCAAGGCGGTCGAGTTTCCGTGGCGCTGGTGCGTGCCAGACCATCCGCACGTCTCCGTCCGCCCCAGGCGGTCATCGTCCTGAGGGCTTGCGCGCCCAGCGCGACAGGTTCTGTTTCAACGTATCAATGCCTTCCCAGGGGTCCTTGCGGCGCCGCTTGAGCTTGGCCGGCACCGTTTTCAACGTGAACGTGTCGGCACGCTGCAGCTTGGACAGTTCCGCCCAGCTGATCGGCATGGCCACCGGCGCGCCCGGTCGTGCACGCAGCGAGTAGGACGCGACCGCCGTGGCACCTCGGCCATTGCGCAGGTAGTCCACGAAGATCCGCTTGTTGCGCAGGCTCTTGGTGGCTTTGGAAAGGAACCGGTCCGGTTCCGACTCGGCCAACGCCTCGGCAAAGCCCTTGGCGAAACGCTTGGTCAGGTCCCAGTCGCAGCCTGGTCGCAGCGGCACCACCACGTGAAGTCCCTTGCCCCCTGAAACGCGCAGGAACGACTCCAGCTTGAGCTCTTTGAGCTTGTCCCGGATGTCTGTGGCCGCCTTTTTGACCTCGGAGAACGCCACGCCGGGGCCGGGGTCAAGGTCGAAGACCACGCGGTCAGCGAGGTCTGGCGATTCTGCATGGCTGCCCCATGGGTGGAACTCCAGCGTGTTGAACTGCACCAGCTCCATCAGCCCGGCCGCGTCGCGCACCACCAGGTAGTCGCCCTGCGTTCCACTCTCTTCCTTCAGCCTCACCGTGTCCACGATATCCATTCCGGCCGTGTGATGCTTCTGGAAGAAGCAGGCTTTCGCGGTGCCACTGGGACAGCGGATGACCGACAGTGGCCGCCCGACGACTTCCGGCAGTACATGGCCCATGACGGCCTTGTAGTAGTCCCATACGTCCTGCTTGGTGATGCCATCGTCGGCAAACAACACCTTGCCGGGCGAGGACAGCGTCGGCAGCTCCGTGGCGGCATGCTTCTTCTTGCCGGCACGAGTTGCAGCCTTGGTGGCCGCCGATGTTCCCCCCGCTGCTTTTGCCGTCTTCTTTATCCTGCCCGCCGGCTCGCCCCGGTCGCTGTCTTTCAGATCGCTCACCTGCTTGTCCTCGCGTACCGCTTTCAGGGACGGTTGGCGCAGCAGCTGCTGCCCACCGATTCCCCGATAGAACACCTCCACCACGAAGCGCGGCTTGAACCAGGTGGCGCTGCGCAGATCGGTATCCATCTCGGGAATATGCACGCTGGGGGTTTCGCTGCCTGCCTTGCCGATCAGCTCACTGATCTCCCGCAGGCGGGCGTCGGTAAAGCCGGTGCCTACCCGACCGGCAAATCGCCAGCCATGCTCGGGGTCCGGCCGGGCCAGCAGCAGCGAGCCAAAGCCGGTGCGGCTGCCCTTGGGCGCGGTGTACCCCACCACGGCGAACTCGTCGCTCGCCAGTTGTTTGGTTTTACGCCAGTCATCGCTGCGCCCCCCGTGATAGGCACGGTCTGCACGCTTGGAAATGATGCCCTCGAAGTGCTGCTCGCCAGCCATCTCGAAGGCCTTTTCGCCCTCGCCTTCGACGTGCGAACTGTACGCCAGCTGCCGTGGGCCGCCCTCCAGCAGTGCCTGCAGCAGCTGTTTGCGCTCCAGCAAGGGCGATTCCGAAATGTCCACGCCATTTACGTGCAGCAGGTCAAACAGCGCATAGGTCAGCGCGCCCTGCCGCTCGCCGGACAGCGTGGCCTGCAGCAGATTGAAATCCTGCTTGGTGCCCTTTCCAGCAATCAGCTCGCCGTCCAGCGCGGCCGAATCGAGGCCCAGCGCCGCCACCGCGTCGCGGATCTCCGGCACCTTTTCGGTCCACTCCAACGCATTGCGCGACCACAGGCGTACGACGCCCTTGGTGACGGTCGCAAGGATGCGGTAACCATCCCATTTGATCTCATGAATCCAGGCATCGCCCTGGGGCGGACTGTCGCCAAGCTTGGCCAGCTGCGGAACGAACGGGCCTGAAGGCGCGCTGGATTTCCGGGCCCCGGGCAGCGCCAGTGCGCGCTTCGCCCAGTCGACGCGCCGCTTCCGGGCCTTCGGGGTCACGGTCGTCAGCCGCTTTTTGTGGGACTTGCCGGTCCCGGCGCGCTTCTGGTCGGCTTCCGGGGCTGAGGTAACATCCGCCAGCAGGTCATCGGCCTCAAGTGGGCCGGCGAAGGCATCGTTGTCCTTGAACAGCAGCCATTGGGGTTGCCGTGCCGGCTTGCCCGAGCGCACCAGGTGCCAGCCCCCCTTGAGCTTGTCGCCAAACAGCTCGAATCTCAGGTGACCTTTCGCAAGCTGCGCTTCGGGATCCCCCTCGGTCGCCCACACGCCATGGTCGAACTGCGCCACATGCCCACCGCCGTACTGGCCTTTGGGAATCTCCCCTTCAAATCCGGCGTAGTCCAGCGGGTGGTCCTCCACCTCCACCGCCATCCGCTTGACCTTGGGGTCATAGCTGGGACCTTTCGGCACGGCCCAGCTTTTCAGCGCATCACCCACCTGCAGGCGAAAGTCATAGTGCCGGCGGCTGGCGTGATGCAGCTGCACCACGAACAAGGCGCGACGACCTCTGGGGTTCGCCTTGCCCGGCTCAGGCTCACGCGTCTTGTCGAAGCTTCTTTTGCGGCGATACTCACTCAGGCTCATGTCATCGTCCGGTCAAGCCCGCTTGCGTGCCTTGGCGGGCACCTTCTTGGCCGGTGCCTTCTTTGCCGCAGCCTTCTTCGTCGCCTTCTTCGCCGGCGTCTTTTTCGCGGGCTTGCTGGTGGCGGCGGCCTTGGCGGGCGTCCGCCGGTTGCTGTCCAGGCTCTTCTGCAGCAGCGCCATGAAGTCCACCACATTCGTGGCCGCGTCTTCGTCGTGCTCGGGTTCCTCGAACTTCGTGGTGGTGCCGGTCTGCTTCATCCGCTTCTTGATGATGTCCGACAGGCGCTCGCGGAACTCGTCCTGATACTGGTCCGGATCCCACTCCGATGTCATGCTTTCGATCAGCTTCCGGGCCATTTCCAGCTCTTTGGGCGCGACACGATAGTCCTTGGCACCGCCCTTGGGCAGCTTGTACTCATCCAGCGCAACCAGCTCCTGTGGATAGCGCAGCAGGATCATGATCAGCGCATCTTCTTCGGGCATCACCGCGCAGATGTACTCGCGGGTCCGGATCACCACACGGCCAATGCCGACCTTGCCGGTGTCCTTGAGGGTTTCGCGCAACAGCACGTAGCCCTTCTCGGCCTTCTTTCCCGGCACCAGAATGTAGGGTTTCTCGTAGTAGCGCAGGTCGATGCTCTCGGCATCGACGAAGGCTTCCACGTCAATCGACTCGTGGGTCTCCGGTGCGGCGGCCGCAATATCTTCCTTTTCAATGACGACGTAGCTGCCCTTGTCGTACTCGAAGGCCTTTACGATGTCCTTCCAGGGCACCTCCTCGCCGGTATCGGCATTGACCCGCTCGTAACGGATAGGCTTCTTGTCGCGTGCGTCGAGCATGCGGAAGCTCAGATCCATGCGTCGCTCGCCGGACATCAACGACACCGGAACATTCAGCAACCCGAACGAAAGCGAGCCGGTCCAGATCGGTCGTGGCATGGGCAGTGCCCCTCATTGGCAGTCGACTGTCTTTTTAGGCCCGCACCGGTGGGACATATGTGAAGGCGTGTGATGACCGGTACACGGCGCTGTGGCTGTTCCTGGACCATTGAGCGCCCACTGGGGTCACTTCGGATAGAGCAAGGTCACCGCGAAACGCAGCCCCCAGTCCGGCCCGCCCCTCGGGGTTTCCAGATAGACCCGCACGCCCCCCTGGTAGCTCAGCATCTGGCCGCCCAGCCTGGTGACCTTCGCATATTGCACGTTGAAGGGCACGGTCCACTGGCTGGCCTTCCAGTCATAGGTGGACTCGAGGTTGAAGGTCAGAGTGCGGCCACCGTTGAACGCCTTGGAGACAAACGGCTGCAGAAACGTGGAGCTGATGTCCGCGCGGCGGCTCCCGGTCCCAGCCACATCCGCCAGGTGATTGGCCAGTGCACCGTAGGTCCAGCCGTGATCCTGCTTCAGCACCACGAAGGTAGGCCCGGCAGCCCAGGTGTCCGCACCCAGATCATCGGTGCCGGTCGGCAGCAGCAGCGCCGGCCCCATACCCCAGATCACGCCCGACGGGCCAGGCTCGCGCGGCGAGAAGAAGAAACTCTGGGTGATATCGCCTATGCCTGCCTGATCCGTGCCCGGCACAACGTCTTTCTGGTAGGTCACCGGCAGGATGGTCCGGGAGATCACGTTCCAGTGCTCCGAAATCTGGAACGGAGCCACGGGCTGGATGTTCAGATTGTGGCGATACCCGTCGGAACCGTAGGTCTGGTCGTAGTTGTACTGGAACGGCACGCTGATCAGCGCGGCCACCGGGTTGGAGAGCTTTTTCGCCAGGTCATCAGCATCATGCTGGGCGAATGCCGGAATCGAGGTCAGCCCGGCCACGAGCATCAAGGCGGCGGCAAGGATTCTCATTCCGGCGCTCCCGGTACCAGGCTTCGCTGCAGGTCCGTCATCGGCTCCTGGGGGATATGGGTCACGCCGGTGCTGGGCCGATCCAGATCCAGAATCAGGCCCACCGCCAGCGTCAACAGCAGCAGCAACAGCAGCGTACTGCGGCGCTGGCTGGGGCGCTCGTACCCCACCAGTCCAGCGGCCAGCACGGCAAACAGAAGCAGCATGCGCAGGATGCGGGGCGGAATGTGGTCCTGGCGCGCGGCGAAGCGCTCGGCGGCGAGGTCGATTGACTCGTTGGTGGTGGTGAACAGCAGTGAGGCGCGCGGTGTGTCACGGAAACTCTGCGTGCCTGCCACCAGTGCCTGCCAAAGCTCGTTCTGCAGCGCAACGGACCGCGCATTCTGCTGGATTTCTTCTTCGGCGGTGCGTGCATTGGCGAAATCGACCCGTGCATCCACGTAGCGCCGCAGCACGTCCTGCATGCGGGTTCGTTCTGCTCCATCCAGCAGGTCCGTGCGCAGCCATGTGGTGCCCAGTGCGTTGGCTTCCTGCACCACCAGCTGGCGGCGCTCGTCATAGCGTCCGAGCGACAGCGAGAACGTGAAGCCGATCAGCAGCGCCAGCAGTCCCAGCACGGACGTCATCGCGAATGCGTCGTTGTCCTTTTCATCCGCCGCCGCGTCCGCGGTTGCCGGCCGGCGGCGGCGCTGCCACCGGGCCACGGCGGCACCAATCTCGCGCGCACCCAGCAGTGCCAGCAGAAAGCACAGGGTGATCAGCCAGAGCGGCAGCGTGGGGTAGCTGGCCTGAATATCCATGAGGGCACCCGTACAGTTGCGAGAAACGTGTGGCGACTGGAATCGAGCATGCGTAATGGCCCGGTGAGCCGCGTCAGTACTTCTACGGATCGGCTGCCAGTGAACGACGCAGCCCGCCAGTGATCCCCGTGCACTGCACATCGGCTTAATGCGGCTGAGGCAACTCTGATCGCCTTGATTTACACCTGGAGACGTTGTCCATGCTGCCTGCACCATTGCGCCGCATTGCGACGCTGCTGTTCGACGATGGCGTACTGCGCCTGATTTTCGAGAACACCCGCAACCTGGCGGTCTCCTCGCTGGTTACGGCGGCGGGGCTGGAAGTGGTCCGCACCGGACCTGGCACGCTTGATCTGGCCCATCCCACCGCAGTGGGTTATGTGGTGACAGCGATCGGGGCATGTCTGCTGCTGCTCAACCTGCTGGACGGCATTTGGCGCATGAGCCGGTTGAAGTGGCACCTGGTGCTGCAGATCGCCCTGTGCTGTACCTACGCCTTCATCTCCTGGCGGGTAGCGCAGCTGGTACTCAGCTTCAAGGCCAGCGGCGGATTCGGCATGACGGTGGGCAGCTGAACCGGTTCACGGAATCGCCTTCACCAGTGCCCCGTCTTTCATGATCACCACGAAGTTGCGTTCCGGGTCAGTGATCACACCGATGTCACTCAGGGGGTCGCCATTGACCAGAAGCAGGTCGGCCAAGGCCCCCTCTTCCACCACACCCAGGCGCCCCCCATAAGGACTGCGCTTGCCTGAAAGTGTCAGCAGTTGCGCGTTGGTGCCGGTCGCCATGATCAACGTCTCTGCAGGTGTGTACCAGCGGGTCAGGCTGGCCAGGATGTGGTTCTGTCGCGCGGCCAAGGCACGTGAGAACAACACATCGGTCCCGAACGCGGTCTTGAGCCGGTATTTCTTCGCCAGCGCATAGGTCTGCTCGGTGCCGGCAAACACTTCCTGGGCCTTGTGCCACTGGTCCGAATCGGGCGGAAACGCGTTTGCCAGCTCCGGCGGCAGCGGCTGCGTGCTCAACCAGATACCCCTGTCGCGCATGAGGCGTGCGGTGGCGTCATCCATCAGGCTGGCATGCTCGATGCATGGCACGCCCGCGCGAATGGCGCGTGTGATCGCTTCAGCCGTATAGGCGTGGACGGTCACATAGGTGCCCCAGTCCCGCGCCGCGTCCTGCGCGGCGCGCAGTTCGGCCTCACTGAACGACACCACGTCCAGCGGACTATGCGGGGATGACACGCCGCCACCGGCGGTCAGCTTGATCTGGCTGGCACCCCGCATCAGCATTTCGCGTACACGAACCCGAACTTCATCCGGGGTGTCGGCAATCGCGCTGTCGCCCAGCACGTCGTGGCGCGAGCCGGGTTGCCCGACCGCGCGCGGCAGGTCCGAGGCATCACGGAAGTCGCCATGGCCGCTGGTCACCGTGATCATCGCGCCAGACGGATAGATACGGGGTCCTTCCGCCTGCCCGGCATCAATGGCCGCCTTCAATCCGAACACGGCACCGCCAACGTCGCGCACCGTGGTGAAGCCGCGCAGCAGCGTCCTGCGGGCTTCAGCCGCTGCCACGATGTTGAGAAAGCCGTTGTCCGCGGTCATCGCCGTCTGGATCGGAACGGCCGCGAACATGCTGTGCCAGTGCACATCGATCAGGCCGGGCATCAGGGTGCGCCCGTTGCCCTCGATACGCCGGGCACCGGGTGCTTCCAGCGGCGTGGTCGAAATGCGGCTGATGCGATTTCCTTCCACCAGCACATGGCGCGGCGGCGACAGCTGGGGATGGGTGCCGTCGAGTATGCGCACGTTGGCAAACAGCGTGGTTCGTTGCGCATCGGACGACGACGATGGCTGGGCAACAGCGGAAGCTCCGATCAGCACACCCATGCATGCCAACGCGAAGGCCAGCAGACGAAGAAGACGGTGCGGCATGGCAGTAATGCCTCGATCCAGACCCGTTCACGTTATACCCGCCTCCCGCCGCCGGGGACCTCCATGACTCAGTACTTCTACCGTCTGGCCGCCAGTGAATGACGCAACGCGCTTGCAGCCGCGTCCGCGCAGCGCCCTAATGGCACACAGTCCATCGCTTGGAGTACCGGCATGACCGTATTCTCCCGCCTCGGCCGCGAACCCGGATCCATTGGCGTGGCCATGAAAGTGCACTGGCGCCGTTTGCTGGTATTGGGCGTGCTGCTGGTCCTGGTCGGCATCGTGGGCTTGTATGCCGCATCTCTGCTGGTACGCACGATGACCGTGCTGGTGGCCGCGCTGCTGGTGATTGCCGGTGCCCTGCAGCTGTCACAGGCGTTCCTGCTGCGCGGCTTGCCCAGTTTCGCCATGACCATCGCGCTCGGCGCGGCACAGATCATTGGTGGCATTGCGATCTACACGCACCCGGAATGGGCAGCCTACGCGGTGGCCACCACGGTCGCCGCGGTGCTGGCCGTCCAGGCCCTGGCCCAGTTCAGCCTTGCATTTGGCTTCAGTGACCACGGTCGACGCTGGATATCACTGGTCTCCGGGGTGATCGCGCTGGTCGCCGCGGTGATCTGTGTCACCGGTGTTGCCTGGGCAGGGCGAGCCGCCGCCTCCTGGGGAGTTGGCGTGGCGATGCTGGCGATGGGATTGGCCTATATCGCCATCGCCCTGCTGGCCCGCCACGAGCGTGACCCCAAGCCGGAGCCGGATCCACGCTAGAGGGCGGCCTCAAGATAGGCGTAGATATAGTTCGAGCCGCCGTCCACCGTGCCCAGCATCTGCGCCGAACCGAAGATGCCGGAGCGGTGCGAGATGCCCACGCCCAGGTACAGGTCATGCCAGCGCCGGCTGCCGAAGATGTCTCCCAGGCTGATGTCGATGCTGGGGTCCAGGTAGTTCAGCAGCTTGGACGTGTTGCGCTCGCGCCGCGCCTGCGACTGCACCTCGGCATAAGGCACGCGCTCGGCATAGGAAAGCCCGAAGCCGAAGCCGATCCGGGTCTTGACCCGGTGCGACCACGGGAACCCGTAGTAGAAAGCCTTCATGTAGGCGTCGATCTGCCAGGAATCCGGCTGATGGCCCTTCTCGTCGTGGCGCAGCACGCCCACATAGCCTACCAGGTCCAACGGCCAGCCGTTCAGCTCTGAAACAAACGGCCTGCCCACGTGCACGCCCCAGATGTCGGTGGGGTCGACGTCGTTGAGGTCGGTGCAGCTGAAGGTCATGATTTTGACCATGTGGCAGCCGTCTGCCGAATCGCGACCGTAGAACACCTTGACGTAGGTGGGGCTGGTATCGTCGTCCCAGCGCACCTGGCCGTTGCCGAAGTCGTATGCCGCACCCAGCAGCGCACCCCATTGCACCCGGTCATCGACCAGCGGGCTGTTG
This sequence comes from Stenotrophomonas sp. 278, assembly GCF_003935715.1. Lineage (GTDB taxonomy): Bacteria > Pseudomonadota > Gammaproteobacteria > Xanthomonadales > Xanthomonadaceae > Stenotrophomonas > Stenotrophomonas maltophilia_AH. The sequence continues at coordinate 21,419 of NZ_RHPP01000069.1, forward strand.
CGGATCGAACTCGATTGCTGGGTGGCGTACACCCCGCCCAGCAGGCTCCAGTGCTGCAGGAAGCGGTAGCGCGCGTACACGCCGGCAGTGACGTCCAGCCCGGAGCCGGCGGCATAGGCAGGGCGCTCCGTCGTGGCCTCATACGGCTCAACGCCGAAGTAGTAATCATTGAGCTTTGAACTGCGCCACTCCAGGCTCAGCACCGGCTGCACGTCCCAGCGCTGGCCACGCCATAGATAGCCATAGCCCGCGCGCACTTCGGTGCCTTTGGAGGTGCTTGAGATGTCCTGGCGCACGCTCAGGTCCCAGGTGTGGCGCTCGTGCTTCCAGTAATAGCGTGCGCCGAGGTCGGCTTCGCCATTGCGGGTGCGCAGCCCCTCAAGAATCTCGGGCGTTTCGTCTTCCGGGTAGCCCTCCAGCCTTCGCTCGACGAACAGCTCCAGCCCCTGGTCGTCCTGGGTTGCCAGCCGCACACCCGCTGCATTGGAGCGCAGGAAGAAGCGCTCACCCTCATACAGGTACAACGGCAGCAGGTCGACGCGGTCATCGGCCCCTTTGTACGGCGATGACTCCACCCGCATCAGGAATCCCAGTCCGGCGCTGCCGGGCTCCTCCAGCAGCGTGCCGAGCATGGCGTCCTGGGCAAGCGCCGGCGAGGCGCAGGCCATCGCAATCGCGGCGGCCAGCAGCCGCCATGCCCCTCTGCGCTGCAGGCTCATGGCACCCTCCTACTTGATGAAGTCGTACTTCAACGCGGTCTGTACGCGGAACACGTCCGCGCTCGCACCACTCTGTTCCTCCAGCTTGCCGTACAGCACTTCCGCGCCCCAGCTCCAGCTCGGTGCCGGCTGCCAGATCAGGTTGGCCGCGGCATAGTCACTGCGCCGGAACACGGACGGATCCAGCAGTGCGTCGCGCTCCAGGTACAGCCGGCTCCAGGTCAGCGTGGAATGCCAGCGCTGCGACCAGCGGTGGGTATAGCCCACCCAGCCGCCGTACTGCTGCAGCGTCTGCAGGTCGTTGTTGGCATCCACCACGCCATCAAGGTTCAAGCCGCCCAGGTCACCCAGATACGCGGCAATGCCCTGCCCGCCCACGGCACCGAACACGAAATAGCTGCCACTGCTGCCGCCCCAGGTGCCACTGAGCGCCAAGCCGCCTGCGGTCGTGCTGTCGCTGCCTTCGCCGCTGTCGCGAGCGGAGTCAAACGCGAGGTATCGCAGTAGGCCGGCCAGCTGCACGCTGCCCCAGTCGGCTTCGTGCCGTGCGGCGAGGACCAGGTTGGGAGCGGCGGTTCGCGATTCCTGCGTGGCACCGGTGAGTTGCAGCTCGGGCGCACGGTGTTCAGCGGCGACGATCAGCTGGTTGCCGCCACGCAGCGGAATGTACTGACGGATGCTGGCCACCCGGGCCGACGGAGAGGCACCGGGGCCGGCAAAGTCCAGCGTGTCCGGACCAGAATCCAGGTCCATGAACGCGGACCAGCCAAAACCGGCGTACGTGTTGCCCAATTGCCCATAGGCATGGCGCAGGCGGTAACCATAGCTGCCACCTGAGCCGAAGAAGTCATTCTGCAGCACGAAACGCAGTGGTCCAGCACCGGTATCGCGGCGCGCTTCGATGGTGAACCGGGTCTGCCGGGCGTGCATGTTGAAGCGGCCTTTGCTGCGCCCACCCTCCACCGGAATCTCCGAGGTGATGAACTGGTCGCTGTCACCGGCATCATCGGTGTCGTACATCGCATCCAGCTTGGCGTAGCCGCTGAGACGCAGCCAGGTTGAAGTGCCCGGCACCGCGAAGAACCCTTCCAGCTCATCGCCCGGCGGAACCTCGTTGTCCATGCGGGCAGCGGCTTGGTCGTCTTCATCGAACGGCTCGCGCGGCGGCAACGGCGAGATCGTCACGTTCAGCACCGTGGGTGTGGCCGTCGCCGGCATCGCGACCGGAGCAGCAGCGGCCGGTGCCTGTGCGACGCTGGCTGCAGCAGTGGCGGGCGGTGCCGCTGTGTTGCCCGCAACCTGGCCGGCCTCCAGCAGCTGGATGCGCGCGGTAAGCTGTTCCACCGTCTGCCGCAGGCGCCGGATCTCCGCGTCCTGGTCGGCATCGTGAGATTGGGCAGCAACCGTACCCGGCAACAGCGCGCTGGCCAGGCACAACAGGGAAAGTGACGTGCGCATCAGGGGCTCCTCGACAGTTGGCCGCCACCCAGCGCGGCATAGAGGTTCACGGCGTCCTGCAGCGCGCTCGCGCGCAGCTGCAGCAGGGCCTGCTCGGCAGTAAAGTGATTGCGCTCGGCATCCAGTACTTCGAGGTACGGAGTCAGCCCCACCTCGTAACGGTCCTGCGCGGTTTCCACCAGCGCCTGCTGCACCTGAACGGCCTGCAGCTGCGCGGCAATCTGGCGGTCGTTCTGCTCGGCCGCCACCAGCCCGCTGGCCACTTCGCGGAAGGCGTTCTGCACGGTGGACTGGTAGCTCACTTCACGTTCGTCCCGGGCCGCCACCGCAGCGTCAACGCGCGCACGGCGTGCGCCCCAGTCCAGCAGCGGCAACACCGCACCGGCACCGAATGACCACACCCGGTTGCTGTCCGACACCAGCCCGGATAGATCGCTGGACGCATAGCCCCCCGCTCCGGTAAGCGCGATCAGCGGGAAATACAGGGCGCGCGCCGCACCGATGTTGGCATTGGCGGCACGCAGTTGCTGCTCGGCCAGGCGCACGTCCGGCCGCGCTTCCAGCAGCGCCGAAGGCAGCCCGGGTTGCAGCCGGG
>NZ_RHPP01000006.1:0-53541 GCF_003935715.1 Stenotrophomonas sp. 278
CGGCGCGGCACTGGTGGCCTGGGCGGAGCAATCCACGGCGGCGTGAGCGGCGGGAACCAGGGCCAGGCCGAGCGCGGCGGCCAATGCGATACGCAGCATGGGGTGCATCCAGAAAGAAGGTCGACGCACCGAGTTTAACAGCGACGAAACGCCTTACAAGATCCCACATTCAATGAATACGGCAAGACCTTGAAATTTTTGCGGATTCCCTACCCAGCGCACAAAAAAACAGGGCCCGGCAATGCCGGGCCCTGCTTCTGGAACCTTGCGTCAGAACTTAGTTCTGGACGTTCAGCTCGGTACGACGGTTCTTGGCGCGGCCTTCCGGGTTGTCCGAACCATCCGGGTTGGTGTTCGGAGCAATCGGACGCGACTCGCCGTAGCCGATCGGGCCGACCAGACGCGAAGCGGCAACGCCGTTGCTGGTCAGGTAGTCGTACACCGCGGTGGCACGACGCTCGGACAGCTTCTGGTTGTACTCTTCGGTACCCTTCGAGTCGGTGTGGCCGGCGACTTCAACGCGCAGGTCCGGGTAACGGGTCAGGATCTGGGCGGCTTCGCTCAGGATGGCCACGGCGTCCGGACGCAGGGTCGACTTGTCGAAGTCGAAGTTCACGCCCTTCAGGTCGATGGAGACCGGCACCGGGCAACCGTCCGGACCGATGGTCTGACCCGGCTGCGAATCCGGGCACTTGTCGTCGCAGTTGTTGACGCCGTCACCGTCGTCATCCAGGTCGGCGCAGCTCGGAGCGGCCGGCGGCGGAGCGACAACCGGAGCAGCCGGTGCCGGGCCCAGCGGGATCACGACGCCGACCGAGGCCAGCACGTCGCCGAACCAGCTTTCGTCGTTGCCAGCCAGGGTCGGGTTGACGGCCTTGTCGTCGAAGTCACCGCGGTAGGCGACTTCCGCACGCACGGCCACGCGCTTGTCGAAGGTGGTCTGCAGACCAACGCCGACCTTGGCGGCGAAGTTGCCGTCCTTACGGTCACGCGGGCTGTCGATCGCCGGCACCACGACCTCTTCTTCGGACTTCTGGTAGCCCAGGCCCATCAGCAGGTACGGGTTCCAGCCACGGCCTTCCTGGATGAAGTGGTAGCGGGCATCGATCGATGCGCCGTACTGGCTCCAGTTCAGGTCCTGGTTGTCGTCGAAGTTCGGGTTCTGATAGTTCAGCTCACCGTCCAGCGACCAGTTCGGGCTGATGAACTTGCCCAGGCCCAGGGTCACGAACGGAGCATCGTTGGTCAGACGGTCGCTGTCCTGGAAATTGAAACCAGCCGAACCGGTCAGGTACCAGCGGTCGTCGAACTCCTGCGCGGACGCAGCCTGGGCCATGGCCAGACCGCCCAGCAGCGCGGCAGTAAGGATCTTCTTGTTCATGTAATACAGCTCCTAGTTCGGGGGTATGAAACCGGTAGAGGCATGGTCCAGCGCTACTGCGTCGTTTCTGACTGCGGATTCAGCACGCCACCGCCGCGAACATTATGCTCAGGGGAGTGAAGGTGATGTTAACAGTCGCGTAACATGTGAAGACGACCGCCAGACCTCTACCCGGCCCAGCTGCGGGCACCCTATACAGCTTTATGAAGTTGCGCAAGACCCAGCAACGACAAGGGTTTTGCCACTTTTCCAGAGTTTTCAAGGGTTCGCCACAGTAAATCGTGCAGTCCGGCGATGTGCGCTTATTCAGCGCATAAACAGGTTTCCCGGTAGTCGTATGATGAATGCGATTTTCCCCGCCGGAGGCTCCATGAAAGCAGTTGCCCTCACCCGCGCCCTGCCCATTGACGATCCTGCGGCTCTGCTGGATCTGGACCTCCCGCATCCCGGCCCACCGCGTGGACACGACCTGCTGGTTCAGGTCCGGGCGGTGTCGGTCAATCCGGTGGACACAAAACAGCGCCGGGTCCCGAGGGCTGACGATGCGCCTGCCCGCGTGCTCGGCTTCGATGCCGCCGGCGTCGTGGAAGCGACGGGCCCGGAGGTGACGGCGTTCGCGCCTGGCGACGAGGTGTATTACGCCGGTGATGTGACGCGGCCGGGGTGCAATGCGCAATGGCAGCATGTCGATGCGCGCGTCGTGGGACGCAAACCCACCACGCTGGACTTCGCCGATGCCGCCGCACTGCCACTGACGACATTGACCGCGTGGGAACTGCTGTTCGATCGCATGCGGTTGCGACTTGACGACCGCCGCCACCGCGGCCAGACCCTGCTGGTGATCGGCGGAGCAGGCGGCGTGGGTTCGATGGCGATCCAGCTGGCACGACACGCCGGATTCACCGTGGTGGCGACTGCCTCCCGCCCTGCATCGGCAGACTGGTGCCGCGCGCTCGGCGCGCAGCATGTGATCGACCATCGCCAGCCGCTGCCGCCGCAACTGCAGGCGCTGGGAATCTCAACGGTGGACGTGGCCTTGAACCTGGCGGATACGGATGCCTACTGGGACGTCCTGGGCGAGTTGATCGCCCCGCAGGGTCATGTCGGGCTGATCGTGGAACCCAAAGGGCCGTTGCGGATCGGAGATCCGTACAAGGCCAAGTGCATCAGCCTGCACTGGGAATTCATGTTCGCACGCACCCGGTTCGGGACCGCTGACATCTGCGAACAGCACCGGATCCTGAACCGCGTGGCCAGTCTGGTGGATGCCGGTGAGCTGCGCAGCACCGCGCACACCGCGCTGGGCACGATCAACGCGGCCAACATGCGCGAGGCGCACCGGCAGCTGGAAGGCGGCAGCGTGATCGGAAAGCTGACCCTGGCCGGTTGGGATTGATGCGTGGATCACGACCAACGGTCGTGATCTACCGGCCCCCCATGATCGACCGGATTTCCCTGGTCGACCGGATTCCCAGGGTTGACCGGTAGCCCACGCCCGTTGGTCGTGGGCATGGGCCGATTGCACGCAAGGCCCTTTCGCGGCACGCTGCGCGTCTTCCGTACGCAAGCGTATCTTCATGTCGCCAGCCGCCGAATCTGCCGCCTTCCCCCATCTGTTCAGCCCGCTGGACCTGGGCTTCACCCAGCTGCGCAACCGCGTACTGATGGGCTCGATGCACACGGGCCTGGAGGACCGCGCGCGCGACTTCCCGCGCCTCGCCGCGTACTTCGCAGAACGCGCTGCCGGTGGCGTTGGTCTGATCGTGACCGGCGGCTTCGCGCCCAACGTGGTGGGCTGGCTCAAGCCGTTCGGCGGCAAGCTGTCCTGGCCCTGGGAAGCGGGCCCGCACCGCCAGCTGACTGCGGCGGTGCACGAGCACGGCGGCAAGATCTGCCTGCAGTTGCTGCATGCGGGCCGCTACGCCTACCACCCCCTGTCCGTGGCACCGTCGAAGAAGAAGGCACCGATCAATCCATTCACCCCGCGTGCGCTGTCCGCCCGAGGCGTGGACCGGCATGTCGCCGATTACGCACGCAGCGCGCGGCTGGCCCGCGAGGCCGGCTACGACGGCGTTGAAGTGATGGGATCGGAAGGCTATCTGATCAACGAGTTCATTGCGCCGCGCACCAATGCACGTACGGATGCCTGGGGCGGCGATGCCGCAAAGCGCGTGCGTTTTGCAGTGGAGATCGTGCGCCGCATCCGCGAAGCCTGCGGCCCGGACTTCATCATCATCTATCGACTGTCGCTGGTGGACCTGGTTGAGGACGGCAGCAACTGGCAGGAGATCGTGGAGCAGGCAAAGGCGATCGAAGCGGCCGGTGCCACGCTGATCAATTCGGGCATCGGCTGGCACGAGGCCCGCGTGCCCACCATCGCCACCTCGGTGCCGCGCGCGGCGTTTGCCGGCGTCACCGCCAAGCTCAAGCCGCATGTGCAGGTACCGTTGATCGCCACCAACCGCATCAACATGCCGGACGTGGCCGAGCGCATCCTCGCCTATGGCAACGCCGACATGGTGTCGCTGGCGCGCCCCCTGCTGGCCGATCCGGAGTGGGCGAACAAGGCGCGCGCCGGGCGTGCGCACGCGATCAACACCTGCATTGCCTGCAACCAGGCGTGCCTGGATCACGTGTTCGAGAACAAGACAGCCAGCTGCCTGGTGAATCCGCGTGCGGTGCATGAGACCGAACTGGTCTATCGCCCTGCCCCCACTCCGCGTCGCATCGCGGTGGTGGGCGCGGGCCCGGCTGGTCTGGCCTGCGCTACCGTGGCCGCCGAACGTGGCCACCGCGTCACCCTGTTCGACGCCGGCAGCGAAATCGGCGGACAGTTCAATGTCGCCAAGCGCATTCCCGGCAAGGAAGAGTTCCATGAAACCCTGCGCTACTTCCGCCACAAGCTGGAAGAAACCGGGGTGGAAGTGAAGCTGGACACCACCGCCGACGTGGACACCCTTGCCGGTTTCGACAGCGTGGTCGTCGCCACCGGCATCACGCCGCGCCAGGTGGATTTCCCGGGTGCCGATCACTCCAAGGTGGTTACCTACCTGGACGTGCTGCTGGGCAGGGTCACGGTCGGGGCCGAGGCCGCGATCATCGGTGCGGGCGGCATCGGGTTCGACGTGGGCGAGTTCCTGGTCCACGACGGCCCCTCCCCGGCGCTCGACCCGGCGCGCTGGATGGCCGAATGGGGTGTGGACCCGAGTTTTGAAGCGCGCGGCGCGCTCGCTCGACCGCAGCCGGAAGCGCCTGCGCGCAAGGTGTGGCTGCTGCAGCGCAGTCCGGGCAAGCCCGGTGCACGGCTCGGCAAGACCACCGGCTGGATCCACCGCGCGACGCTGAAGGCCAAGGGCGTGAAGATGCTTGGCGGCGTGGAGTACCTCGGCGTGGATGATGCCGGCCTGCATATCCGCGTGGAAGGCCACGAGCAGACCCTGCCGGTCGATCATGTGGTGATCTGTGCCGGACAGGAGCCGCGTCGGGACCTGCATGTCGCGTTGCTGGCTGCCGGTGTCGAGGCGCACCTGATCGGCGGTGCGGATGTCGCTGCGGAGCTCGACGCAAAGCGCGCGATCAACCAGGGCAGCCGGTTGGCGGCGACGTTGTAAAGGGACCTGTTGCACGCACGACCAACGGTCGTGCGCTACCGTGCCGACGTAGGTGACGACCGTTGGTCGTCACCTGAATGCGCGATTCCGCCCTTCCTCCGAACCTGAATGTCAAGCTGTCCGGTTCAGGATGCATTGGGAAATACCCCCCTATCGTGCGCCAACTTTCCGCTCACCACCCAGTTCGAGTGAGCGTGCGGCCCCCCATGATCTTTCGGGAGCCGCCAACGGGCGGCCCCGATGGCCGCCTCCCCATGACGCCAAGCAGTACCCTCGCCGCCGTCCCGTAGTCCGGATGGCCCAGCCAGGTGCGGCCCATACGGAGCAAGGAGATTTATGAAACTGGCCTGGATTCTCTGGCTGTCGCAGTTGTTGCCGCAGCCGGCCGCCGATTCGTTGTGCCTGAGCACGACCGTGTACCTGGAAGCGCGCGACCAGACCCTCCGCGGCCAGCAAGCCGTGGCAGAAGTGGCCCTGCGCCGCCTGGACAGCGGCCTGTGGGGCGACTCGATGTGCCAGGTGGTGACCGCGCGCAAGCAGTTCGCCCCGACCATCGTGGCCCCTGGCACCCAGCTGGGCAACACGGTTGCCTGGGAAGAAGCGATGACCGTGGCCTTCGACGCCGAGCGCAACTGGGCGCTGCCGGTGGGCGAGCGCAAGGAGATCGTTCCGGGGGCCAGCCACTTCGCCGCGCTGGCCATTGCCAGCCCGAGCTGGCGCAATGCCTACCAGGTGGCCACGATCGGCGATCACACCTTCTATAAGGTGCAGAGCCTCAAGCCCCGTCAGTCGTAACAATCTGTTGTAGGCGCGCCGTTGCCGCGCGCCGCCGGCTCCGCGATAGTGGTGGTTTCCGCCATCGATCCATCCTGGAGTCCGCATGAAGCTGTACAGCAAGCCCGGAGCCTGTTCCACCGCCGACCACATTGCCCTGCAGTGGACCGGCCAGCCGTTCGAGGTGGAACTCCTCGACAAGGACACGATGAAAGCCCCCGCGTTCCTGGCGATCAACCCGGCCGGCGCGGTGCCGGCGCTGGTCGACGGCGACTTCGTGCTGACCCAGAACGCGGCCATCATGGGCTACATCGCCGATTCCTTCCCGCAGGCCGGCCTGGCCGGTGACGGCAGCCCGCGTCAGCGCGCCGAAGCTGCCCGCTGGTTGTCATTCGTCAACTCCGACGTACACCCCGCGTTCTCGCCGCTGTTCGGACCGGGCAAGTTCATTGCCGACGAAGGCCAGTACGACGCGATCCGCGCTGCCGCCCGCAAGCGCCTGCGCGGCCTGTTCGAAACCGCCGACAGGCAGCTGGCCGACAAGCCGTGGCTGGCCGGTTTCCGCAGCGTTGCCGACCCGTACTTCTACATCACCCTGCGCTGGGCCGCCGGTGCCAAGGTGGACCTGGTCGGGCTGGACAACGTGGCCGCGTTCAAGACCCGCATGGAAGCCGATGCGGGCGTACAGGCGGCGTTGAAGGCGGAAGGGCTGGTGTAACAGCCCTCCCCCGTAGAGCCACGCCCTGCGTGGCTGAAGCAGCCGCCGGCACCCCGCAGCCACGCAGGGCGTGGCTCTACGGCAGCGGGGCAAGCCCCGCTCTACAACCGCGGGGCAAGGCCCGCGTCACGCATTTACGGGTTGGCCCTGCAGCAGCGCGCGCGTTTCTTCCATCCAGCGGTTGGCCAGTGCCGGGCTCCTGGCCTTGGAAACCGCCGCCGCCATTTCCGGCCACAGCTTTTCCAGACCAGCCGCGTCGGTGCAGCGTTCGATCTTGAGCTGCATGAAGTAGCCCTTCAGGCCGAGGTGCCTGCGCACCGACTCGCTCATCCAGTCGTACAACTGCTTGTACAGCGCCGGGTCGTGTTCGCGACCGGCGGTCAGTGAACGCGGTGCTGCAGTGGCCAATGCGCCCCCCACCACCTCGATCAGGCCCATCGCCTGCAGCTGCGCCAGCGCGTCGTCCGGCGCGCGCAGCCCCGGCAGCATGCCGGTCAGTTCGTCATCATCGCGCTGGCCATCGACCATCAGCAGAATGGAGCGCAGTCCCGGCGGCAGCTTGCGCGCACGGTCTTCGATTTCCTGACGGCCTGCGGCCGTCTTGGCATGGATGAACGCCATGTTGTCCCCCTGTCACACTGTGCAGCTGCGGGCAGGACCGAATTGAACCAGCGGTCACGCCACGCCCCCTTTGTGGTGCCCCGGCGCGACACACCGGCCCCCACCACACTGGAAGCTTAACCGACGTTCATGATCAGGGGTGCTGCATCGCAGCAGCCCCGTTTCGACCAACGGTCGATACCTGCCACGGGGCGGTTGATCTGGTAGATGCCGACCGTTGGTCGGCATGCCTTCAACGCCCCAGCGCGCGCCGGATTTCATCCAGCGCGCCCGGATCATCCAGGGTGGACAGATCCCCTGGATCGCGCTCCTCCGCCAGCGCCTGCAGCGAGCGTCGCAGCAGCTTGCCCGAGCGGGTCTTGGGCAGTGCGTTGACGATATGGATGTGGGCCGGCCGCGCCACGGCACCCAGCGAGCCGGTCACGCGCTGCATCATCTCCGCGACAACGGCACTGCCATCACCGGCCACGGCCTGCTTCAGGGTGACGAACACGAGCGGCACCTGCCCCTTCAGCTCATCCTTGACCCCGATCACCGCCGCTTCGGCCACCAGCGGATGACCGGAGATGCACTCCTCGATCTCCCGCGTGCCCAGCCGGTGACCGGCCACGTTGATCACATCGTCGGTGCGGCCGAGGATGAAGGTATAACCGTCCTCGTCGCGGATCGCCCAGTCCAGCGAGCTGTAAAGCACTTCCTTGAAATGACTGAAGTAGCTCTGCAGGAAACGGTCGTCGTCCTTCCACACCGTGCTCATGCAACCTGGCGGCAGCGGTGGCACCATCACCAGCACGCCCTTCTGGCCCGGTGCGACTTCAGCGCCGGTGTTCTCGTCGATCACCTTCATGCGGTAACCAAGATTCGGGAAGCCTGGCGAGCCGAACCGCACCGGCTTCAGATCCACGCCGGGGAGCAGGGTCAGCGCGGGCCAGCCGGTTTCGGTCTGCCAGTAGTTGTCGATGATCGGCTTGCCCAGCGCATCGTTGATCCAGTGCGCGGTCGGCTCGTCCAGTGGCTCGCCGGCCAGGAACACATACTTGAGCGCGGCCAGGTCGTGGCGTTTGATGAAGTCGGCATCGTGCTTCTTCAGCACGCGTATGGCGGTGGGTGACGAGAACAGCGTGCGCACGCCGTACTGTTCGCACAGCGCCCACCAGATGCCCGGGTCCGGACTGGTCGGCAGCCCTTCGTACAGCAGCGAGGTGCAGCCGCCGATCAGTGGGCCGTAGACGTTGTAGGAATGGCCGACCGCCCAGCCCACGTCCGAGGTGGAGAACATCACCTGGCCCGGCGCGCAGTCGAATACCGTGCGCATCGACTGTGCCATCGCGACCGCATAGCCGCCCACGTCGCGCTGCACGCCCTTGGGCTTGCCCGTGGTGCCGGATGTGTACAGCAGATAGCTCGGTTCGTTGGCTTCCAGCCATACCACCGGCACGTCCTGGTCGCCGACCTCGGCGCGCAGGGTGGCGTAGTCGACGTCGCGGCCCGGCACTTTCGGCTCGGCCGGATCCAGTCCACGCGACACGATCAGCACGTGCGGCGGTGGCGACTGCGCTTCGGCGCAGGCCGCATCGACCATGGCCTTGTACGGAATCACCTTGCCACCGCGCTTGCCGGCATCGGCGGCGATCAGCAGCTTGGGTTCGGCATCGTCGATGCGCAGGGCCAGGTTGTGCGCGGCAAACCCACCGAACACCACCGAGTGGATCGCGCCGATGCGCGCGCAGGCCAACATGGCGAACACCGCTTCGGCCATGTTGGGCATGTAGATGACCACGCGATCACCCCGCTGCACGTCCAGCCGCTGCAGCACCGCAGCGAACGCATTCACTTCGCGGTACAGCTCGCGGTAGGTGATTTCGCGGGTGACGTTGGTTTCGGTGGAAATGGCGACCAGCGCGAGCTGGTCCGGCCGCTCGACCAGATGCCGGTCGACCGCGTTGTAGCAGAGGTTGGTTTCACCGCCGACGAACCAGCGCCGGAACGGTGGGGTGCTGTAGTCCAGCACCTGTTCCGGCTGCCTGTGCCAGTAGATGCGCTGGGCTTCCTCGGCCCAGAACGCCTCGGGTTCCTCGATGGAGCGTTGGTACAGTTCCTCGTAGCGCATGACAGCCCTCCCAGACAAAGTCATGGGGTCGAGCATAGTCCGATGGGGTGCGTGTCACTGCACGACCTTGGTCGTACGCCCGGGCCGGTCAGCCCGCGCTACTTTGCTTCGGTCACGACTTCGCACTTGGCCTTGCCACCTTCCTCTTTGGCGCAGTACTTGCGCGCGGCGCGGCGGGCCTGGCCCGCTGTCTTGCCGTCGGACGCATAGAGCTTTCCACTCTCCGAACGGGCAATGGCGGCGTGGTCCTGCGTGTAGACAAAGACGAAGCATTCCGATTCATTGCCGCACTGATTCTGGACCCGGGTGCGCGCGTCCCGCCGGCGATGCGCTTCACGCCACGCGTAGCCCTTGTCCTGGGCACTGTTGTAGCCCAGTGCGTGGAAGTACCAGTACCGTGCGGCTCCGCCGCTGCCTGCCGCGACGACCACGTCACAGGGCGCGCCCTGGGATGCCATCAAGCACTGGTACTCGGCCAGCTCGGCCGTTTCCCCCCAGCCGATGACGTCGGTGTCGGACGCCGCCATGTAGTAATGGTCGCTGTAGAAACTGGCCGCAACGCAGCCGCTGCCGCAGCTCCTGCGCACCTCGGCCAAGGCCTTGTCGGCGTCAGGGTGGTTCCATGCCGAAGACAAGCCGCGTGTTGTGGGATTCAGCGCGATCGCCCCGGCCAACCAGGTGCACTGTTGCTGGAACACCGGCTGATTGCCGTTCACCATGCCAACCACGACGTTCTGGCAGGACTGCCATGCATGCGCCTTTCCGGAAAATACGCACGCGGCCAGCACTACCAGCAGCAAGAACCCGATCCGATGGGTCATTTGATCATCCCTGATTTTCGAAGAATGCGCATGATAGCCAACCCATCCCGCGCCCGGTAGTGCCGGATCCGACGCGGTCAGAAGCCTGGCGTGGAGTGCACGGACACGGTGGCACCGCTCAGTGGATGCGCGAACCGCAATGCGCAGGCATGCAGGTGCACGCGCGCGGCGGGCTGCGCGCCATACAGCACGTCCCCCACGATCGGGTGCCCCAGGCTGGCCATGTGCAGCCGCAACTGATGACTGCGGCCCGTCACCGGTTCCAGTTCGACCCGGGTCTGCCCGGCCAGCTCGTCGCGACCCAGCACCTTCCAACGCGTCAGCGCCGGTTTGCCACGTTCATGGTCAACCTGCTGCTTCGGGCGATTCGGCCAGTCCACGATCAGGGGCAGGTCCACCTCGCCTGCCTCGCCGTCCAACAGACCCTCCAGCACCGCCACATAGCGCTTGTGCACCTGGCGCTGCTCGAACTGCGCCGACAGCGCCGCCTGCATGGCTTTGCCGCGCGCGTGCAGCAGCAACCCCGACGTGACCTGGTCGAGCCGGTGCACGGTGAGGGCATCCGGATACCGCACCTGCAGCCGGGCCACCACGCAATCCTGGTTTTCCGGCGTGCGCCCGGGCACGGACAGGAGGCCGGCGGGCTTCTCAGCCACCAGCAGGGCGTCGTCGGCGTAGTGCAGGTGAATCATGGCGGTTCAGTGAATCCAGAACGAAGACGGGGAGGCCGAAGCCTCCCCGTTGAGCCCGGTAGGCGACGACCGTTGGTCGTCGCTCCGAAACCGCGATCAGCCCAGCAGGTGGGCAACGCCGGCGCGCTCTTCTTCCAGCTCGGCCAGGGTCTTGTCGATGTACTTCTGGCTGAAGTCGTCGACCGGCAGATCCTTGACCAGGGTGTACTCACCGTTCTGGGTGGTCACGGCGAAGCCGAAGATCACGCCTTCCGGAATGCCGTAGGAACCGTCGGACGGCACGCCCATGGTGACCCACTTGCCGTTGCTGCCCAGCACCCAGTCACGCACGTGATCGATGGCGGCATTGGCGGCCGAAGCGGCCGAGGACGAGCCACGGGCTTCAATGATGGCCGCGCCGCGCTTGCCCACGGTCGGAATGAAGGTGTTGGCGTTCCATTCCTGGTCGTTGATGGCGTCGGCGATCGACGCACCGTCGGCGGTGGCGAAACGGTAGTCCGGGTACATGGTCGGGCTGTGGTTGCCCCACACCACCAGCTTTTCCATGCCGGCGACCGGCTTGCCGAGCTTGGTCGACAGCTGACTCAGCGCACGGTTGTGGTCCAGGCGCAGCATGGCGGTGAAGTTGCGCGGGTTCAGGTCCGGAGCCGACTTCATCGCGATGTAGGCATTGGTGTTGGCCGGGTTGCCGACCACCAGCACCTTGACGTCACGCTTGGCGACCTTGTTCAGGGCCGCGCCCTGGGCGGTGAAGATCTTGGCGTTTTCCAGCAGCAGGTCCTTGCGCTCCATGCCCGGGCCGCGCGGACGTGCGCCGACCAGCAGGGCGATGTCGGCGTCCTTGAAGGCCACTTCGGCGTCGTCGGTGCCGACCATGCCGGCCAGCAGCGGGAACGCGCAGTCTTCCAGTTCCATCATCACGCCCTTCAGGGCGGCCTGGGCCTTTTCTACCGGCAGCTCGAGCAGCTGCAGGATGACCGGCTGGTCCTTGCCGAGCATTTCGCCGGAGGCGATGCGGAACAGCAGGGCGTAGCCGATCTGGCCGGCGGCGCCGGTCACGGCAACACGAACAGGTGCTTTCATGGGGATTTCCTCTGCTAAAAAGCGTTGAAGCCAAATGGGATAAGGCCGCCGGGCGGGGAAAGACCTGGCGGGGCGGCCGCAGACGTGAAAACGGCCCCCGTCAGGGGGCCGTGGCATGCATCAGGCGGCGAGGATCTTGTTCCATTCCGCGACGCGGTCGGCCTGGGCGGCCAGCACGGCGTCAACGTCGCCTTCCAGGGTGATCGAATGGATCACGTCGCCCTGCTTGACCGAATCGACGATGGCCTGGCCTTCCAGCACCTGGCCGAACACGGTGTGCTTGCCATCCAGCCAGTCGGTCTTGATGTGGGTGATGAAGAACTGGCTGCCGTTGGTGTTCGGGCCGGCATTGGCCATGGACAGCGAGCCCTTCTGGTGCTTCACGCCGTTCTTTTCATCTTCGAATTTGTAGCCCGGGCCACCGGTGCCCTTACCCTTCGGGCAGCCGCCCTGGATCATGAAGTCGGCAATGACGCGGTGGAAGACCAGGCCGTCATAGAAGCCATGCTTGACCAGGTTCACGAAGCTGGCCACGGTGACCGGAGCCTTGTCCGGGTACAGCTCGACCTTGATCGGGCCCTGGGTGGTGTCGAAGGTGGCGATGAGGGACATGTGGATCCTTGGATTATTCGGGGGTGTTTCAGCCCCGAGATTCTACACCCCTCCATGCCCGGACGGCCTTCGACGATGGGTGAAGGTCCCCGTAGAGCCACGCCCTGCGTGGCTGCCCCAGCCGGCACCGCGAAGCCACGCAGGGCGTGGCTCTACGGGGTAGATGAATGCGCGGAAGGGGTCTTTTCGCGTTTGGTCATGAAAGCAGTATAATGTTGGACTTCTTTTTTCAACTTCCGGCGCCGACTGGCCCCCTTTCGCATGTCCATCGAAAATCTTCGCAACATCGCCATCGTCGCCCACGTCGATCATGGCAAGACCACCCTCGTCGACCAGCTGCTGAAGCAGTCGGGCACCCTGTCCGAGCGCACCGTGCTTGCTGAACGCGTGATGGACAGCAATGACCAGGAAAAGGAGCGTGGCATCACGATCCTGGCCAAGAACACGGCCATCACCTGGCAGGGCAACCGCATCAACATCGTCGACACCCCCGGACACGCCGACTTCGGTGGCGAGGTCGAGCGCGTGCTGTCGATGGTCGACACCGTGCTGATCCTGGTCGACGCGATGGACGGCCCGATGCCGCAGACCCGCTTCGTGACCCAGAAAGCCTTCGCGATGGGCTTCAAGCCGATCGTCGTGGTCAACAAGATCGACCGCCCGGGTGCGCGTCCGGACTGGGTGATCGACCAGGTGTTCGACCTGTTCGACAAGCTCGGTGCCACCAATGAGCAGCTGGACTTCCCGATCGTCTACGCCTCGGCCCTGAACGGTTATGCCGGCCTGGAAGACACCGTGCGCGACGGCGACATGACCCCGCTGTACGAAGCGATCATGCAGCACGCGCCGAAGCCGGAAGTGGACCCGGAAGGTGCCTTCCAGATGCGCATCAGCCAGCTGGACTACAACAACTTCGTCGGCGTGATCGGCATCGGCCGCATCCAGCGCGGCACCCTGAAGAAGAACATGCAGGTCGCGGTGATCGACCGCGAAGGCAAGAAGCGCAACGGCAAGGTCGCGCAGGTGCTGGGCTTCCTGGGCCTGGAGCGCATCGAGCAGGACACCGCAGAAGCCGGCGACATCGTGGCGATCTCGGGCATTCCGGAGCTGACCATCTCCGACACCATCTGCCACCCGGACACCCCGGAAGCGCTGCCGGCGCTGACCGTGGATGAGCCGACCATCTCGATGACCTTCCAGGTCAACAACTCGCCGTTCGCCGGCAACAAGGACCTGTCCGGTGGCAAGTTCCTGACCAGCCGCCAGATCAAGGACCGCCTGGACCGTGAAAAGGTCCACAACGTGGCCCTGAAGGTGGAACAGCTGGAAGACGCCGACAAGTTCCTGGTGTCCGGCCGTGGCGAACTGCACCTGTCGGTGCTGATTGAAAACATGCGCCGTGAAGGTTACGAACTGGCCGTCTCGCGTCCGGAAGTGATCATCAAGGAAATCGACGGCCAGCAGATGGAGCCGATCGAACAGCTGGTGGTGGACGTGGAAGAAGTGCACCAGGGCGGCGTGATGGAAAAGCTGGGCACCCGCAAGGGCCAGCTGAAGAACATGGAGCCGGACGGCAAGGGCCGCGTGCGCCTGGAATACTCGATCCCGGCCCGTGGCCTGATCGGCTTCCAGAACGAATTCAAGACCCTGACCCAGGGTTCGGGCCTGCTGTTCCATGTGTTCGACCACTACGGTCCGAAGGAACAGGGCGCGATTGCCAA
Source organism: Stenotrophomonas sp. 278 (assembly GCF_003935715.1). Taxonomy (GTDB): domain Bacteria; phylum Pseudomonadota; class Gammaproteobacteria; order Xanthomonadales; family Xanthomonadaceae; genus Stenotrophomonas; species Stenotrophomonas maltophilia_AH. The sequence goes on from NZ_RHPP01000006.1 coordinate 14,145, forward strand.
GCGCATCAACGGCGTGATGATCGCCAATGCCCCGGGCGTCACCCCGGCCTACTCGCTGGGCCCGCTGCAGGAGCGTGGCAAGCTGTTCGCCGCTGAAGGCGACAACGTGTACGAAGGCCAGCTGGTCGGCATCCACTCCAAGGACAACGACCTGACCGTGAACGCGATCAAGACCAAGCCGCTGACCAACATGCGCGCTTCGGGCAAGGACGACGCGATCCAGCTGACCCCGGCCATCAAGTACTCGCTGGAGCAGGCACTGGACTTCATCGAGGACGACGAACTGGTCGAGATCACCCCGAAGGAAATCCGTCTGCGCAAGAAGTTCCTGACCGAAAGCGACCGCAAGAAGGCGTCGCGCGCCGGTTGATCGGACTCTTGTCGTGACCGACAAACCCTACAACCCGGATCCGCACAGGCATCCGGGTCTCCATGTGATCGCCCTGCTGGAAGCCAGCAAGGCGGCACTGGCGCTGCTGGCGGCAACCGGACTGGAAGTACTCGGTCCGCAGCCGCTGCGCGATGGGGTCAACGCCCTGATCCGGCGTTTCAGCCTGGACCCGGATCACGGCACCCTGCCCTCGCTGCTGAACATGATCAGCCCTGACGCAGTGCACCTGGCCGCAGCGGCGATGGTGGCCTACGGCGTGCTGCATCTTTTCGAGGCGTGGGGATTGTGGCGGGCTAAAGCCTGGGCTTCCTGGCTGGGCTGCCTTACTGCCGGCATCTACCTGCCGTTCGACATCTACGCCATCATCCGCCACCCTGGCTGGGCCTCGTGGACGGTGCTGGTGATCAACCTGATCGTGGTCGGCGTGCTCGCGCGCGACCTCCGCAAGCGTCACTGAGTTGCCAAGCGCGGCAATCGCTGGTTAGCCTGAGTGCTGGAACCGGGAACCTCCGAATGCGTCTGTCACTGACATCGCTGGCGTTGGCCATCGCGCTGACGGGCTGCTCGCCTTCGCCATCATCGCTGCTGGCCACCACGGCCCATGCGGCACCGGCCGGCACGGTCGATCCCACGCCCCCCTTCCCGTACGCCGAAGCGGACATCAGTGACCTGCAGGCGCAGATGGCCGCGGGTGAGCTGGACAGCGTCACGCTGACGCGCGCCTACCTGGACCGCATCGCCCGCCTGGACCGCGCCGGACCGCGCCTGGGCGCGGTGCTGGAGCTCAATCCGGACGCACTCAAGGAAGCGGCCGCGCTGGACGCCGAACGCCGCCGAGGGCAGCTTCGCGGCCCCCTGCACGGCATTCCGCTGCTGCTCAAGGACAACATCGGAGCCCGCCCGATGGGAACCAGTGCGGGCTCGCTGGCCCTGGCAGGCTTCCGCCCTGACGATGCGTTCCTGGTTACCCGCCTGCGCGCGGCGGGGGCGCTGATCCTCGGCAAGACCAATCTGAGCGAGTGGGCGAATTTTCGTTCCAGCCAGTCCATTTCCGGCTGGAGCGCGCGCGGCGGGCAGACCCGCAATCCCTACCGGCTCAGCCACAGCCCCTGCGGTTCCAGCAGTGGCAGCGCGGTCGCGGTGTCGGCCAACCTGGCGGCGGCGGCGGTCGGTACCGAAACCGACGGCAGCATCGTCTGCCCCGCTGCGGTGAACGGGATTGTCGGACTGAAGCCAACGGTCGGGCTGGTCAGCCGGGAGGGCGTGGTCCCGATCTCCTTCAGCCAGGACACACCCGGACCCATGACGCGCAGCGTCGCCGATGCCGCCGCGCTGCTGACCGCCATGTCCGGCCGTGATGACGCCGACCCGGCCACTGCCACCCGGCCCGGCCAGGCCGTGTATGACTACACCGCACGCCTGAAGGACGGCGGCCTGCGTGGCGCGCGGATCGGTGTGCTGTACGGCCCGCTGGACCAGCAGCCCGGTGTTGCGCCCGCCCTGCAGCATGCCGTGGCCGTGTTGCGCGATGCCGGGGCGGTGGTGGTACCGGTGCGCCTGCCCACCCAGGACCAATGGGAGGCCGCGGAGCGGACTGTCCTGCTGCACGAGTTCAAGGCGGGCATGGCGCGGTATCTGGCCGCCCACCAGGCCCCGATGCGAGACCTGGATGCGATCATCGCCTTCAACCGCGAGCACGCCGACAAGGAGCTGGTGCTGTTCGGTCAGGACCTGATGGAGCGTGCTGCCCAGGCAGGGGCCCTGGGCAGTCCCGAGTACATCGCCGCGCGTACCGAGGCGCGCCGTCTGGCGGGCCCCGAAGGCATCGATGCGGCGCTCAAGGCCGAACGCCTGGACGCGCTGGTGGCCCCCACCACCGGTGCAGCGTGGCCGCTGCGCAGCGGCGAAACCGACGCGTTTCCGGGCGGCAGCTACAGCGCTGCCGCCGTGGCGGGCTACCCCAGCATCAGCGTTCCGATGGGGCACGTGAACGGGTTACCACTCGGACTGCTGTTCATGGGCACGGCCTGGAGCGAACCGCGGCTGATCGAGCTCGCCTACGACTACGAGCAGCGCACGCGCGCGCGGAAGCCACCGACGTTCAGGACCGAAGCCCTGATCCGGTAACACCGGCCGTTTGCGGGCCGCCAGCCCCGCTTGGGCCGGCCAACGGCCGGCGCTACCGCGACGCCTCCAGGGCCGGCTCGCCATCTTCGGCACCGGGCGAACGCACGTGGCTGGCAGGACGACCGCGCGACAACTGCAGTGTGGGATCCGGCTGCTCCAGCAGCTCGGCACGCGTACGCGGCAGCGCCTGCGGGTGCTCGCGAGCCAGGAAATCGAGCATCCGTTCGCGCACGATGCAGCGCAGGTCGAAGGCATCACCGGAGTTGCGGGCGCTGACCAGCAGGCGCACCTGCAGCGTGTGTTCACTGGTCTCGGTCACCTGGGTCACGCAGACGCGGCCGTCCCACAGATTCTCGCTTTTGCAGATGCGCTCCAGTTCAGCGCGGATCGCACCGATCGGGGCACGATAATCCAGCCACAGGAATGCCGTACCCAGCAGGTCGGCGCTGCGCCGCGTCCAGTTCTGGAAGGGGTTCTCGATGAACCACGTCAGCGGCACCACCATGCGGCGTTCATCCCAGATGCGCACGACCACGTAGCTGCTGCCGATCTCTTCCACCCGCCCCCACTCGCCTTCGACGATGACTACGTCGTCCAGCCGGATCGGCTGGGTCAACGCGATCTGCAGGCCGGCAATCAGGTTGCCGAACACGGGCTTGGCCGCGATGCCGGCGACCAGGCCGATGATACCGGCGGACGCCAGAAGCGCGGTGCCGATCTGGCGCACCATCGGGAAGGTAAGCAGCACCATCGACACCCCGACCAGGATGATCGCCCCCATCAGCACCCGGCTCAGCACCCGGGTCTGGGTATGGATGCGGCGTGCAGCCAGGTTGTCCGCGACGTCGATGCGGTGCTCGCGCAGGATCGCCTGTTCGCCGGCGGCCACTACCCGCACCAGGAACCAGACGAAACAGGCGGTCAGGCCGATGTGCAGCAGGCGCAGGGCCTGATCCAGCCAGCGCTCCTGCAGCGGGGTGGCTTCCAATGCGGGGATGAGCACCAGCAGCGGTAGCGCAAAGGCCAGCGGCCGGCTGATCACGCGGGTGATGCGGGCGCGACGGTAGTCACGCCCCTTGAGGCGACGGGTGAGGGCCATCAGCAGCCACCAGCTGGTGATGCCGATGATCAATGCGATAGCGATGGGCCAGAGGTAGTCGGCGGCCAGGGTCCAGTCGATGTGCATGCAGGCTCCTGTGGGGGGAGAGCCTTTACCCTGCCATGGCTGGGATGACCGATTTGTAGAGCCGGGCTTGCCCGGCTGCGATTCCGTCTGGCACCGCGAAGCCACGCAAGGCGTTAGCCGCCCGTCGCCGACTGCTTGCGCACAATCGCCATCGCAATCTCCAGCGACTGCTCATAGTTCAGACGCGGATCCACAGTGGACCGGTAGGCCCGCTCCAGGTCGCGCTCGGTCAGCTCGCGCGCGCCGCCGGTGCACTCGGTGACATCCTCACCGGTCAGCTCCAGATGCACCCCGCCCAGCCGTGTACCGGCTGCCGCATGGAGGTCGAAGGACAGCTCCACTTCGCTGCGCACGTTGTCGAAGCGACGGGTCTTGAAGCCATTGCTGGTGCTTTCGGTATTGCCATGCATCGCATCGCACACCCACAACACGCGGCGACCGTCGCGCTTGACCGCATCCAGCAGGGGCGGCAGCTTTTCGGCGATCTGTGCGGCCCCCATGCGATGAATGAAACTGAGGCGGCCAGGCTCGTCGTCCGGATTCAGGACATCGATGAGGCGCAGCAGCTGATCCGGCTGCACCGAAGGACCGACCTTGATCGCAATGGGATTACGCACGCCACGCAGGTACTCCACATGCGCGCCGTCCAGCGCCGCCGTGCGCATGCCGATCCAGGGGTAATGCGTGCTCAGGTTCAGCCAGCCCTGCTGGCGCGGCACCTGCCGGGTCAGCGCCTGCTCGTACGGCAGCAACAACGCTTCATGTGACGTGTAGAAGTCGATCCGGTTCAGGTTGTACACCTGGGTGCCGGACAGGGTCTCCATGAAGCGCACGGCATCGCCGATCGACGAGACCATCTTCTGGTAGTCAGTCGCCAGCGGCGAGTGCCGCACCCATTCCAGATTCCAGTACTCGGGGTGATGCAGGTCGGCGAAGCCGCCATCGATCAGCGCCCGCACGAAGTTCATGGTCATCGCCGAGTGCGCATGCGCCTGCAGCATCCGACGCGGATCCGGCAGTCGCGCAGCCTCGGTGAACTCGGGGGCATTGATCACATCACCGCGATAGCTCGGCAAGGTGACGCCATCGCGGGTTTCGGTGTCGGCCGAGCGCGGTTTGGCGTACTGGCCGGCAAAGCGCCCGACCCGGATCACCGGCTTGCGCATGCCGTGCACCAGCACCAGGCTCATCTGCAGCAGCACCTTGAGCCGGTTGGAGATGGTGGTGCTTTCGCAGTCACTGAAGTTTTCGGCGCAGTCGCCGCCCTGCAAGAGGAACCGCTTGCCTTCCTGGGCCTCGGCAAGCTGGCGCTTGAGCGACAGGATCTCCCAGGAGGTCACCAGCGGCGGCAGCCGCTTCAACTCGTGCAGCGAGGCATCCAGCGCGACCGGATCGGGATAGGTCGGCATCTGCAGCGCCGTCCGGCTGCGCCAGCTCTCCGGCGACCAGTCGGTCGGCAAGGAAGCAGGCGCGGCGGTGGGCGTTGAGGCGTTCATTGAAGTATCCAGTCAGGTCGATGGTACGAAGCAATCAGTAGCGGCGCGGCGGCTTGCGGAACGACACCACCAGCGCCCACAGGCCCAGCAGCACGAACCAGACCAGGCTCCACATGGGCATGGTAAGCCCCAGGAAGGCCCAGTCGATGTTGCCGCAGTTGCCGGTGCCGGTCAGCACGGTACGGAACACCTCGAACGGCCCCATGGTCTCGCTCAGGAACGACAGCGGCGGCCCACAGCTGGAGCCCAGGTCCTGCGGCAGCATCTGCACGTACACGTGACGCCCGGCAATGCCGATGCCCACCGCGGCGGCGATGAAAGCCAGCACTCCGTAGGTGATGCGCCCGGGCCGGTCACGCGGCCCATGCAGCGCGCCGATCAGGAACAGCAGCCCGAGCGCGGCAAACGCGATGCGCTGGAAGATGCACAGCGGGCACGGCTCCAGGCCCATCTTCAACTGCATGAAGATGGCGAACGCCAGCAACCCGGCGCAGATCAGGAACCCCAGGAAGAACTGGGCGCGGTAAGGCCAGCGCAGTGGATTCATTGCCAACACACTCGTGAAAGTCAGGTGCCAAGATTAACAGGGTGGTGTGGCGTGTTGCCTGCGGCCGATTGCCGTATGTCGGTGGGTTCTGCGCGTAGAGCGGGTTGCTTGTCATTGTTATCGGCCGGAGTGGGTCGGGGTGCCCCGCTCCGGGACACGCCGTGAACCCATCCATGGGGGCTGCTCCAAAACATCCATGTTTTGAGCGTCCCTCCGGGGGCACCCCGACCCACCCCCGATGGAGCATTGGCCACGGAAGGGAGAGCAGGAGCAGAAGCAGCCGGGCAAGCCCGGCTCTACAAGAGCGAGATGGTTGCGGCCTTCCATGCCCGCCCGATGGGCCCTGTGAGCACCGCATACCCCCATCCGAACCGGCCCAGGCAGTGAACAGCAACTCGCCGACGCTTCGCCGCGCGCAGAAATGAAAAACCCGGCACCAGGCCGGGTCTCTCAGTGAATCTTGAAAACCTGACGAATACTTATTCTTCGACGGCTTCAGCAACGGCCGGACGGTCGACCAGTTCGACGTAGGCCATCGGGGCGTTGTCGCCAGCGCGGAAACCGCACTTCAGCAGGCGCAGGTAGCCGCCCGGACGGGTCGCGTAGCGCGGGCCCAGGATGGTGAACAGGTTGCCCACGGCTTCCTGGTCGCGCAGACGGGCGAAGGCCAGACGGCGGTTGGCGACCGAGTCGACCTTGGCCAGGGTGATCAGCGGCTCGGCAACGCGGCGCAGTTCCTTGGCCTTCGGCAGGGTGGTCTTGATCAGTTCGTGCTTGAACAGCGAGGCGGCCATGTTCTTGAACATCGCTTCGCGGTGGGCACTGGTGCGGCTGAACTTACGGCCGGATTTCTGGTGACGCATGGGTGTGTTTCCTTAAAGAATGTTGGATCGGTTGTGGTTCGCTGTCGCCTTCCTGGCGCTCAAACTTGGACTGCGGTTGGTCCGATGCCGGCCCTCCTGGCCGACCGTCACCGCAGGCTGTGCGCCTGTCGGTGCGAGGTACTGCGGTAAAGCCCCCGCACCCGAAGGTGCGGGGTAAAGCTGTTTCGCTGGATCAGCCGAGCATGCCGTGCTGGGCAACACCGGCCGGCGGCCAGTTTTCCAGCTTCATGCCAAGCGAAAGGCCGCGCTGTGCCAGCACTTCCTTGATCTCGGTCAGCGACTTCTTGCCGAGGTTCGGGGTCTTCAGCAGCTCCACTTCGGTCTTCTGGATCAGATCACCGATGTAGTAGATGCTTTCGGCCTTCAGGCAGTTTGCCGAACGCACGGTCAGTTCCAGGTCGTCGATCGGGCGCAGCAGCACCGGATCCACGCCGTTGTTGGCCGGCTTGGCAGCACCGCGATCGCGGTGGGTGAAGTCACCGAACACCGACAGCTGATCGCTCAGGATGTCGGCGGCAGTGCGCACGGCTTCCTCGGCGTCGATCGTGCCGTTGGTTTCGATGTCCAGCACCAGCTTGTCCAGGTCGGTGCGCTGTTCCACACGCGCCGCTTCCACCGAGTACGCCACGCGGCGGACCGGGGAGAACGAAGCGTCCAGCACCAGACGACCGATCGCACGGGTTTCTTCGTCCGGACGACGACGTGCAGCCGCCGGCTGGTAGCCGAAGCCGCGCTCGACCTTCAGACGCATGTTGATCGCCGTGTCCTTGGTCAGGTGGCAGATCACGTGGTCGGTGTTGAGGATTTCGACATTGTGGTCGACCTTGATGTCGGCCGCAGTGACGACACCCGGACCCTGCTTGGACAGGGACAGCGTGGCGCTGTCGCCGGTGTGCATGCGGATTGCCACGTCTTTCAGGTTGAGCAGGACTTCAAGCACGTCCTCCTGCAGACCTTCCAACGTGGTGTACTCGTGCAGCACGCCGTCGATTTCAACTTCCGTGATGGCGAAGCCCGGGATGGACGACAGCAGCACGCGACGCAGGGCATTGCCCAGCGTATGCCCGTAACCACGCTCCAAGGGTTCGATGACGACCTTGGCGCGGGTGTCGGTAAGGCGTTCGATCTGCGGACCGCGAGGACGCAGAACCTGGTTGGCGGTAACCGTCATGTTTGCGGGTTCTCCTAGTGAACACCCCGGCCGTCGCCGGGGGTTCTCCAATGTGAATTACTTCGAATACAACTCGACGATCAGCGCTTCGTTGATATCCGCAGGCAGGTCCGAACGATCCGGAACCGCCTTGAAGATGCCGGCGAACTTGGCCGCATCGACTTCAATCCACGACGGACGCAGGTCGTGCGAGCTGGACACGGTCAGGGCTTCCTGTACGCGCAGCTGCTTGGCAGCCTTTTCCGACAGCGCGACAGCGTCGCCGGCCTTGACCTGGTACGAAGCCAGGTTCACCGACTTGCCGTTCACGGTGACGCCGCGGTGCGAGACCAGCTGACGGGCAGCCGGACGGGTCACAGCGAAGCCCATGCGGTACACGACGTTGTCCAGACGGGTTTCCAGCAGCTGCAGCAGGTTCTCGCCGGTGTTGCCCTTCTTGGTCGAGGCCTTCTTGTAGTAGTTGCGGAACTGACGCTCCAGCAGGCCGTAGATACGCTTGACCTTCTGCTTTTCACGCAGCTGGGTGGCGTAGTCGGACAGCTTGCCCTTGCGGGCGGTCGCGCCGTGCTGGCCGGGCTTCTGCTCCAGCTTGCACTTGGAGTCCAGCGCACGGGCCGGGCTCTTGAGGGAAAGGTCGGCGCCTTCGCGGCGGGCGAGCTTACAGGTAGGACCGATATAACGAGCCATTTCTTATCGCTCCTTTAGACGCGACGCTTCTTCGGCGGACGGCACCCGTTGTGCGGGATTGGCGTCACGTCGATGATGTTGGTGATCTTGTAGCCCACGTTGTTCAGCGAGCGCACGGCCGACTCACGACCCGGACCCGGGCCCTTGATGCGGACTTCCAGGGACTTGACGCCGTAGTCGAGCGCGGCGCGGCCGGCCTTTTCGGCAGCCACCTGGGCAGCGAACGGGGTGGACTTACGCGAACCGCGGAAGCCAGCGCCACCGGAGGTCGCCCACGACAGCGCATTGCCCTGACGGTCGGTGATGGTCACGATGGTGTTGTTGAAAGAAGCGTGGACGTGGGCGACGCCGTCAGTGACGACGCGCTTGATCTTCTTCTTGGTCTTAGCGACGGGCTTAGCCATTTCTTAGGTCCCTTACTTCCTGATCGCCTTGCGCGGGCCCTTGCGGGTGCGGGCGTTGGTACGGGTGCGCTGGCCGCGCAGCGGCAGACCACGACGGTGACGCAGACCGCGGTAGCAGCCCAGGTCCATCAGGCGCTTGATCGCGATACCGATTTCACGGCGCAGATCGCCTTCCACGATGTACTTGGCCACTTCCGAGCGCAGACGCTCGATTTCCGGCTCCGACAGATCGCGGATCTTGGTGGTCGAAGTGACGCCTGCGGCTTCGCAGACCTTCTTCGAACGGGTACGGCCGATGCCGTAAATGCTTTGCAACCCGACCCAGACGTGCTTCTGGGCTGGCAGGTTGACGCCTGCAATACGCGCCATGACGCGGTTCTCCAGCTGAGTGATGGCCGACAGCGCACCCAAGGCGCGCCAATCCGGCAGGATGGATCAAAAAAGTGAACTAGCGATACTAACAAGGTTCCGGTTTACTTGGAAGTCCGTGAAACCAGGAAAGGTTTCATGAACCCGGCCCAGGGAGTGTGCCCAGGCTCCGGCGCCGGACCAGGTTGACCCCGGAACAAGCCACTTGCGTGCCCTGCCCCGGTGCCGCCCGCGCTACTCCCGCGCGGGACGACCCGATCACACCCCCACCCGGAACCGCTGCGGGGGCCGCCCTTCGTTTGTGTGGCCAGGTCCGCGAAGCGGAGGACCATCACGTCAGGAAGACGATAGTGTAACAGCCGAATCAGCCGCGAGCAAAGCCGCCGCGGTTGCCACCCTTCAGGTTGGCCTTCTTCAACAGGCTTTCGTACTGGTGCGACATCAGGTGCGCCTGGATCTGGGCGATGAAGTCCATCACCACCACCACCACGATCAGCAGCGAGGTGCCGCCGAAGTAGAACGACGCATTCAGCTGCGAACGCATGATTTCCGGCAACAGGCAGACGATGACCAGGTAGGCCGAGCCGGCCGCGGTCAGGCGGGTCAGCACGCCGTCGATGTAGTCGGCGGTGGCCTTGCCCGGACGGATGCCCGGAATCAGCGCGCCCGACTTCTTCAGGTTGTCGGCGGTTTCCTGCGAGTTGAACACCAGCGCGGTGTAGAAGAACGCGAAACCGGTGATCAGCACGGCGAACACGATCATGTGCAGCGGCTCAGCCGGGCCCAGGGCGTTGGCGAGCTTCTGCAGCCACGTCGCCGAGCTGGCCTGGCCGGACCACATGGCCAGGGTGGTCGGGAACGCCAGGATGCTGGAGGCGAAGATGGCCGGAATCACGCCCGCCATGTTCAGCTTCAGCGGCAGGAACGAGGTCTGGTTCATGTACGCGTTGCGGCCGCCCTGGCGGCGCGCGTAGTTCACCGTGATGCGGCGCTGGCCGCGCTCGACGAACACCACGAAGAAGGTGAAGACCAGCACCACCAACGCGATCAGCAGCAGCTGGATGAACTGGATGTTGCCGTCCTGGTAGGCGTCGAAGGTGTGGATGACCGCACCCGGCAGACCCGCCACGATACCAGCGAAGATGATCAGCGACACACCGTTGCCGATGCCGCGCTCGGTGACCTGCTCGCCCACCCACATCAGGAAGATGGTGCCGGCGGTCAGCGCGACCACGGCGGTCAGCACGAAGCCCATGCCCGGGGCGTACACGACCGGTGCGCCGGTCGGGGACAGTTGGTTCTGCAGCGCCAGCGCAATGCTGCCGCCCTGCACCACCGCCAGAAGCACGGCGCCGATGCGGGAATACTGGGTGATCTTGCGGCGACCGGATTCACCTTCCTTCTGCAGCGCCTTCAGCGCCGGGAAGATGTGAACGGCCAGCTGCATCACGATCGATGCCGAGATGTACGGCATCACGTTCAGCGCGAAAATGCTGAAACGGTGCAGGGCGCCGCCCGAGAACATGTTGAACATGTCCACGATACCGCCGCCCTGCGCCTGCATGAGCGCAAGCATGGCATCGGGATTGACGCCCGGCACCGGCACATAACAGCCGATGCGATAGACGATCAATGCCCCGAGGACGAACAGCAGACGCTGGCGAAGTTCCGTGAACTTGCCGAGCCCGCCGCCGAGGTTACCAATGCCCGCTTGCGCCATGTCTTACTCCTGTACGCTGCCGCCGGCAGCTTCGATCGCGGCCTTGGCACCGGCCGTTGCAGCAACACCCTTCAGGGTGAACGCCTTGGTCACTTCGCCCTTGACGACGATCTTGGCCTTCTTGGCGGTGCTCGGCACCAGCTTGGCGGCGCGCAGCGCGGCGAAGTCGATCTCACCGGCTTCCAGACGATCCAGCTGATACAGCAGCACTTCAGCGGTGTCCTTGGCGATCGGCGAACGGAAGCCGATCTTCGGCAGACGACGCTGCATGGGGGTCTGGCCGCCTTCGAAGCCAGCCTTGATCTTGCCGCCACCCTTACGGGCGAACGAACCCTTGTGGCCGCGGCCGGCAGTCTTGCCCAGGCCCGAACCGATACCGCGACCGACGCGGGTGCGCTCGGTGCGGGCGCCCGGTGCCGGGCTCAGATCATTGAGACGCATGGTCATTGGATTATTCCTCAACCTTGACGAGGTACTGGACCTTGTTGATCAGACCACGAACCTGCGGGCTGTCTTTCAGCTCACGCACGTCGTTCAGCTTGTTCAGGCCCAGGGCGCGCACCGACAGGCGGTGCTTGGACTGGGTGCCGCGCAGGCCACCTACCAGACGGACCTTCACGGTCTTGTTGGACGCATCAGCCATGGTTGAGTTCCTCCACCTTCTTGCCGCGCTTGGCCGCGATGCGGGCCGGCGACTGCATGTCGGTCAGACCCTTCAGCGTGGCGCGAACCAGGTTGATCGGGTTACGCGAACCGACGGCCTTGGCCAGCACGTTCTTCACGCCAACGGCTTCCAGCACGGCGCGCATGGCACCGCCGGCGATCACACCGGTACCTTCCGAAGCCGGCATCATGAACACACGGGCTGCGCCGTGGCCGGCCTTGACCGGGTGCCACAGGGTACCGTTGTTCAGATCGACGGTGGCCAGGTTCTTGCGAGCCTGCTCCATCGACTTCTGGATGGCGACCGGCACTTCGCGGGCCTTGCCATAACCAAAACCGACCTTGCCTTCGCCGTCGCCGACCACGGTCAGGGCGGTGAAGGTGAACTGACGGCCACCCTTGACGGTCTTGCTGACGCGGTTGACCGCGACCAGCTTTTCGATCATGCCGTCATCGACTTTCTCTTCGCGGTTACGGTCGCGATCGCGACCCCGCTGCTGACGTTCTTCTGCCATGTTGATTCCTTGATTGATGGGTATGTACGGCTCAGGGCCGCTTATAGCTGTGAGTTGAAGCGGTGGATCGAACGCCCCTGCAGAAGAAGGACGTCGCCCGGCACAGCCCGTGCCGGCAGGCAGGCGGAAGCGGGGCCAGGCCCCGCTCCCTTGTCCCTTAGAACTGCAGGCCGCCTTCGCGGGCTGCGTCGGCCAGTGCCTTGATGCGGCCGTGGTAGCGGTAGCCCGAACGGTCGAAAGCGACCTTCTCGATGCCCGCGGCCTTGGCGCGCTCGGCAACCAGCTTGCCCACCTTGGCGGCGGCGTCGCTGTTCTTGCCGTTCTTCAGGCCTTCCTTGACGTCGGCCTGGGTGGTGTTGGCCGCAGCCAGCACCTTGGAGCCGTCGGCGGTGAAGACCTGTGCGTACAGGTGCTGACCGGTGCGCAGCACCGACAGACGCGGCACGCCCAGTTCGCGGATGTGTGCACGGGTCGACTTGGCGCGACGCAGACGAGCGATGTTCTTGTTCATGATCTTGGTCCTTGAAAGCTGAAGGGCTGGCGGGAAATGCCTTACGCCTTCTTGGCTTCCTTACGAATGATGACTTCGCCGGCGTACTTCACACCCTTGCCCTTGTAGGGCTCCGGCGGACGGTAGCCACGGATCTTGGCAGCGACTTCACCGACCTGCTGCTTGTCAGCGCCCTGGACCACGATTTCGGTCTGGGTCGGGGTGGTGATGGTGATGCCTTCCGGTGCGACGAACACGACCGGGTGCGAGAAACCGAGCGACAGGTTCAGGTCCTTGCCCTGCATGGCAGCGCGGTAACCCACGCCGACCAGTTCAAGCTTGCGCTCGAAACCTTCGCTCACGCCCTTGACCATGTTGGCCAGGATGGCGCGCACGGTGCCGGTCAGTGCGACCAGGCTTGCATCGTTCGCGGCCAGGGTGGCAACGCCGTCTGCAACGGTGATTTCAACGCCGGCGACCTTCGGCAGCGACAGGGTGCCCTTCGGACCCTTCACGCTGACGGATTCCGGCTGGATGTTCAGTTCAACGCCCTTGGGCAGGTTGACCGGCTTCTTGGCTACGCGGGACATAGTGGACTCCTTCTCGCCTTAGGCCACGAAGCACAGGACTTCGCCGCCGACGCCCAGCTGGCGCGCCTGCGCATCAGTCATGATGCCCTTGGAGGTGGAAATGATGGCAATACCCAGGCCGTTCAGGACCTTCGGCAGTTCAGCCTTGCCGCGGTACTGGCGCAGGCCCGAACGCGAGAAGCGCTTCAGGGTCGCGATGACCGGCTTGCCTTCGAAATACTTCAGGACGATTTCGAGTTCGGCCTTGTTGTTTTCGGTCTTGGTCACGCGCAGGTCGGTGATGTAGCCCTCGGCCTTCAGCACTTCTGCGATTGCAACCTTGATCTTGGAGGACGGTGCCTTCACCGTCTGCTTGCCAACCGCGGCCGCATTCTTGATGCGTACCAGCAGGTCGGCGATGGGATCAGTCATGCTCATTAGTCAAACCCTTTGAGTGCACCGATATCCGCTTTCGCGAAAATCTTGCTTGTAGTCCTGGGATGGGCCAGGCCCCTTCACACACGCCCTGCCCCGATGGACGGGACAGAAGCGGGAGTATACGACAAAAAGAGCCCGACTTGCGTCGGGCCCTTTCGGGAGGAAATGAACCTGAATGGATTCATCTCCTGTCCAGGGATTGCTCCCCTGTTACCAGCTGGCCTTGCGCAGGCCCGGCACGTCGCCACGCATGGTGGCTTCGCGCAGCTTGTTACGGCCCAGGCCGAACTTGCTGTACACGCCACGCGGACGGCCCGACAGCTCGCAACGGTTGCGGTGGCGGCTCGGCGACGAATCGCGCGGCAGCTTCTGCAACTTGATCACGGCTTCTGCCTTTTCGTCGTACGAAGCGGTCGTGCTGGAGATGATCTTCTTCAGCTCTTCGCGCTTGCCGGCGTACTTGGCAGCGAGCTTGGCACGCTTCAGATCGCGGTTGACCATGGAGGTCTTAGCCATTTCGATATCCTCGACGTATCAGTTACGGAACGGGAACTTGAACGCTGCGAGCAGCGCCTTCGCTTCCGCGTCGGTCTTGGCGGTGGTGGTGATGGCGATATCCATGCCGCGGATCGCGTCGACGGCGTCGAAGTCGATTTCCGGGAAGATGATCTGCTCCTTCACACCCATGTTGAAGTTGCCGCGACCGTCGAATGAACGACCGGAAACACCACGGAAGTCGCGCACGCGCGGCAGCGAGATGTTGATCAGGCGGTCCAGGAACTCATACATCTTGGCACGACGCAGCGTGGTCTTGCAGCCAATCGGCCAGCCATCACGGATCTTGAACGAAGCCACCGAAATACGGGACTTGGTCACGACCGGCTTCTGGCCGGAGATCTTGGACATGTCAGCAACGGCATTTTCCAGGATCTTCTTGTTGGTCGCCGCTTCGCCGACACCCATGTTCAGGGTGACCTTGACCAGCTTGGGGACCTGCATCGGATTGGTGTAGCCGAACTGCTTCATCAGCGCCGGCACCACTTCGTCCTTGTAGAACTTTTCGAGACGGGAAGTCATCTTCACATTCCTCAGGCGTCGAGCGCCTCACCGCTGGAGCGGAACACACGCAGTTTGCGTCCATCCTCCAGCACCTTGAAGCCAACGCGTTCGCCCTTGCCCGAAGCCGGGTTCAGCACATTCACGTTGGAGATATGGATCGAAGCTTCACGCTCGACCACGCCGCCGGCAACGCCTGCCTGCGGGTTCGGCTTGGTGTGGCGCTTGACGATGTTCACGTTGGCGACGATCACACGATCGCCGTCGACGCGGACGACTTCGCCCTGCTTGCCCTTGTCCTTGCCGGTGTTGACGACGACCTGGTCGCCCTTCTTGATACGGTTAGCCATGATTATCTCCTGTCGCTCACAGCACTTCGGGAGCGAGCGAGACGATCTTCATGAACTTCTCGGAACGAAGTTCACGGGTCACCGGCCCGAAGATGCGGGTGCCGATCGGCTCTTGCTTGTTGTTGAGCAGGACCGCGGCGTTGCCGTCGAAACGGATCAGCGAGCCATCGGCGCGACGCACACCCTTGCGGGTACGCACCACGACGGCGTCATACACTTCACCCTTCTTGACCTTGCCGCGCGGGATCGCATCCTTCACGGTGACCTTGATGATGTCACCGATGTGCGCGTAACGGCGCTTGGAACCACCCAGCACCTTGATGCACATCAGTTCCTTGGCACCGGAGTTGTCCGCGACGTCAAGGTAGCTCTGCATCTGGATCATGATTCAGATCTCCTTATTGAGCCGCACGCGTGATGACTTCCACCACGCGCCAGTTCTTGGTCTTGGACATCGGAGCAATCTCGGTCACGCGCACGACGTCGCCTTCATTGCAGGCGTTGTCGGCATCGTGAGCGTGAAGCTTGGTCGAGCGCTTGATGTACTTGCCGTACAGGGCGTGCTTGACCTGGCGCTCCACCAACACGGTGACCGTCTTGTCCATCTTGTTGCTGACGACACGGCCTTCGACCGTGCGCAGCGTCTTCTTGTCGTTGTTATCGCTCATAGCGGCCGTCCTTACTTCTTGCTGCCGAGCAGGGTCTTGACGCGAGCGATCTCGCGGCGGACCCGGCGGGTTTCGTGAGTCTTCGGCAGCTGCCCGGTGACCTGCTGCATGCGGAGCGAGAACTGCTCCTTACGCAGATCGGTCAGGTGGGCGTTCAGTTCGTCAGCCGACTTTTCGCGAAGTTGTTTGATGTCCATCAGCGCACCGTCCGGGTCACGAAAGTAGTGGTCACGGAAAGCTTGGCGGCAGCCAGGCGGAACGCCTCACGTGCCACGTCTTCGCCAACGCCTTCAATTTCATAGATCATGCGGCCGGGCTGGATCTGGGCTACCCAGTATTCCACGTTGCCCTTACCAGAACCCATTCGGACTTCGATGGGCTTCTTGGTGATCGGCTTGTCCGGGAACACACGGATCCACATCTTGCCACCGCGCTTGACGTAGCGGCTGATCGAGCGGCGGGCCGCTTCGATCTGACGCGCGGTCAGCTGACCGTGGGCGGTTGCCTTGAGGCCGTATTCGCCGAAGCTGACAGCGTTGGCGCTCCAGCTCAGGCCGTCGTTACGGCCCTTGTGTACCTTGCGGTATTTGGTTCGCTTGGGTTGCAACATTGCCGTTACCTCGCTTCACGAGCCGGGCGCTGACGGTCACCGCGGTCGCCGCGATCGCTACGATCGTTGCGCGACGGGGTGTCGTCCTGCTTTTCCTGGCCAACCTGGGAGAAATCAAAGACCTCGCCCTTGTAGATCCAGACCTTGATGCCGATGATGCCGTAGGTCGTCTTGGCTTCAGCGAAGCCATAGTCGATGTCGGCACGCAGCGTGTGCAGCGGCACGCGGCCTTCGCGGTACCACTCCGAACGGGCGATTTCTGCGCCATTCAGACGGCCACCGACGTTGACCTTGATGCCCAGGGCACCCAGGCGCATCGCGTTGCCGACCGAGCGCTTCATTGCACGGCGGAACATGATGCGACGCTCCAGCTGCTGCGCGATCGACTCGGCAACCAGCTGCGCGTCCAGCTCGGGCTTGCGCACTTCGGTGACGTTGATGTGCGCCGGAACGCCCATCATCTCGCTCACTTCCTTGCGCAGCTTCTCGATGTCCTCACCGCGCTTGCCGATCACCACGCCCGGACGGGCGGTGTGGATCGTCACGCGAGCGGTCTTTGCCGGACGCTCGATCAGGATCTTGCTGATGCCGGCCTGCGCGAGCTTCTTGCGCAGCATGTCCCGCACCTTCAGGTCGGCTGCCAGGTAACCGGCAAACTCGGCCTTGTTGGCGTACCACTTGGAGTTCCAGTCCTTGGAAATGCCGAGGCGGATACCAATCGGATGAACTTTATGACCCATGGTTTTTTCCTTTCCGCTTACTTGCCGGCGCCCACAACCACAGTGATGTGGCTGGTGCGCTTGAGGATGCGGGTACCGCGGCCTTTCGCCCGCGCCATGAAACGCTTCAGGGTCGGACCTTCATCAACCATGATGGTCTGAACCTTCAGCTCGTCGACGTCGGCGCCCTGGTTGTTCTCGGCATTGGCAATAGCCGACTCCACCACCTTCTTGATCAGGTGGGCAGCCTTCTTGTCCGAGAACTTCAGCAGGTTGACCGCACGCTCGGCCGGCAGACCGCGCACCTGGTCAGCGACCAGACGAGCCTTCTGCGGGGAGATGCGCGCAGTGCGCAGGATTGCTTTCGCTTCCATTGTCATCTCTCCTTACTTGCCCGACTTCTTGTCAGCACCATGACCCTTGAAGGTCCGGGTGATGGCAAATTCGCCGAGCTTGTGACCGACCATGTTCTCGTTGACGAGCACCGGAACGTGGGCCTTGCCGTTATGAACGGCGATGGTGATGCCTACCATTTCCGGCAGGATCATCGAACGACGCGACCAGGTCTTGATCGGCTTCTTGCTACCCGCAGCGGCCTCCACCTTCTTGACGAGGTGGTGATCGACGAACGGGCCTTTCTTGAGTGAACGTGCCATGGTCGATTAGCCCCTACGATCGCGGACGATGAACTGCTGGGTGCGCTTGTTCTTGCGCGTCTTGTAACCCTTGGTCGGGACACCCCACGGGGTGACCGGATGCGGGTTACCCTGGCCGGCCTTCGCCTCACCACCACCGTGCGGGTGGTCAACCGGGTTCATGGCAGCACCACGAACGGTCGGGCGAACACCGCGCCAGCGCTTGGCGCCAGCCTTGCCCAGCTTTTCCAGGTTGTGCTCGTCGTTGCCGACTTCGCCGATGGTGGCGCGGCACTCGACCGGCACCTTGCGCATTTCACCCGAGCGCAGGCGCAGGGTGGCGTAGATGCCTTCACGAGCGACGAGCTGCACGGCAGCGCCGGCGGCACGGGCGATCTGGGCACCCTTGCCCGGCTTCAGTTCGATGCCGTGGACAGTGGTACCGACCGGGATGTTGCGCAGCGGCAGGGTATTGCCGGTCTTGATCGGCGCGTCCGAACCTGCGATCACCTGGTCACCGGCCTTCAGGCCCTTCGGTGCGATGATGTAGCGACGCTCGCCGTCGACGTAGCACAGCAGGGCGATGTGGGCGGTGCGGTTCGGATCGTATTCGATGCGTTCCACGCGCGCCGGAATGCCTTCCTTGTTGCGCTTGAAGTCGATGACACGGTAGTGCTGCTTGTGGCCACCGCCCACGTGACGGGTGGTGATGCGGCCGTGGTGGTTACGACCACCGGACTTGCTCTGCGGCTCCAGCAACGCTGCGTGCGGTGCGCCCTTGTGCAGATCGGGCGTGACCACGCGCACGGCCGAACGACGGCCTGCGGAGGTGGGCTTGAATTTCATCAATGGCATGGGATGTACCTCAGGCCTTGGCCGTTACATCGATGGACTGGCCATCGGCGAGACGCACGTATGCCTTGCGCCAATCGCCGCGACGGCCGTTGCGGTTACGGAAGGACTTGTTCTTGCCCTTCACGTTCAGCACGTTGACCGACTCGACCTTGACTGCGAACAGCTGCTCCACCGCGGCCTTCACATCGGCCTTGGTCGCTTCGTTCGACACTTCAAAGACATACTGGTTGGAGACTTCCTGCAGACGCGCGGTCTTTTCGGAGACACGCGGGGCACGCAGCACGCTGAAGATTTTTTCGTTGCTGTTCATGCCAGCCACTCCTCGACCTTCTTGACCGCGTCAGCGGTGATGACGACCGTGTCGGCACCGACCAGGGACACCGGATCCAGACCCTGCACGTCACGCACTTCCACGTAGGGAACGTTGCGCGCCGACAGGTACAGGTGCTCGGAAGCGTCCTCGGTGACGATCAGCGGGCGCTTGCCCACTTCCAGGCCGGCCAGCTTGGCGATCAGACCCTTCGTGCTGGTCGCTTCGACGTCGAAGGACTCCACGATGGTCAGACGGCCCTGACGGTTCAGCTCGGACAGGATCGCGCACATGGCGGCACGGTACTGCTTGCGGTTGACCTTCTGCTCGAAGCTGCGCGGCTTGGCCGCGAAGGTGACGCCACCGCCGACGAAGATCGGAGCCGTCAGCGCGCCATGACGCGCACCGCCGCCCTTCTGCTTCTTCGACTTCTTGGTGGTGCCAGCCACTTCGGAGCGAGTCTTCTGTGCCTTGGTACCGGCGCGACCGGCGTTGCGGTAAGCAACGACGACCTGGTGAACCAGATCTTCGCTGAAATCGCGACCGAACACGGCTTCGGAGACCGAGACCTTGTTGTTGCTACCCGTGATAACGAGTTCCATCGTCATCTCTCCTTATGCCTTGCTCGCCGGACGGACGATCACGTCACCACCCGCAGCGCCCGGAACGGCACCACGAATCGCGATCAGACCGCGCTCGACGTCGACCTTGACCACTTCCAGGTTCTGCGTGCTCTGCTGCACGGCACCCATATGGCCCGACATCTTCTTGCCCGGGAAAACGCGACCCGGGGTCTGGCGCTGACCCAGCGAACCCGGCGCGCGATGCGACAGCGAGTTACCGTGGGTTGCATCGCCCATACGGAAGTTGTGGCGCTTGATGGTGCCCTGGAAACCCTTACCCTTGGTGACACCCTGGACGTCGACCTTCTGGCCAACTTCGAAGATGTCCGCCTTGACTTCGCCGCCAACGGCGAAATCGCCGAGCTGCGCGTCTTCAACGCGGAATTCCCACAGGCCACGACCCGCTTCCACCTTCGCCTTGGCGAAGTGGCCGGCTTCCGGCTTGTTGACCAGGGCAGCGCGACGCGCGCCGACGGTCACCTGCACGGCGCTGTAGCCGTCAGCTTCGACGGTCTTGATCTGCGCGATGCGGTTCGGGGTGGCTTCAATCAGGGTCACCGGGATGGCGCGGCCATCGTCAGTGAAAACGCGGCTCATGCCAGCCTTGCGGCCCACGAAGCCCAACGAATACTTCTTCGTCATGGTCGTAGTCCTCAGGTCAGCTTGATCTGAACGTCGACGCCGGCAGCCAGTTCGAGCTTCATCAGCGCGTCCACGGTCTTGTCGTTGGGGTCGACGATGTCGAGCACGCGCTTGTGCGTGCGGGTCTCGTACTGGTCACGCGCGTCCTTGTCGACGTGCGGCGAAACGAGAATGGTGTAACGCTCGATCTTGGTCGGCAGCGGGATCGGGCCACGCACTTGCGCGCCGGTCCGCTTGGCCGTTTCAACGATCTCGCTGGCCGAGCGGTCGATCAGACGATGATCGAATGCCTTCAGCCGGATACGGATCTTTTGGTCCGCCATGACGGTGGTTCCTTCGTTAAAAGAGCGACAGACAAGGCCTCTGGGTTGCCTTGTCCCATGAATATCCTGAATGCGAACGTCGCACAGTCCCGTGCGACGCCAAGATCTTTCCGTAGACCTCAAAAGCCGAGGCAGACCGATTGCTCGATCTGCCCAGACGAAAAAGTATAGCGCGCATGCAAGGCGGCGGTCAACAGTCGCCTGTTGACACTGCCTGAATGGCACGACCCTTCCTGGTCCGGGGAACACGAGGAGCGTCCTGCGCCTCTTTTCCCATTTTAGTACGCCCCGATGCCCTACCCAGGCAACATCGGGGCGCAGATTCTAGCAGATTACTCGATGATCTTGGAGACCACGCCGGCACCGACGGTACGGCCACCTTCGCGGATTGCGAAGCGCAGACCTTCGTCCATGGCGACCGGGTTGATCAGGGTGACGACCATCTTGATGTTGTCGCCCGGCATGACCATTTCCACGCCTTCCGGCAGTTCAACCGCACCGGTGATGTCGGTGGTACGGAAGTAGAACTGCGGGCGGTAGCCCTTGAAGAACGGGGTGTGACGGCCGCCTTCGTCCTTCGACAGCACGTACACTTCGGCGTCGAACTTGGTGTGCGGCTTGATCGAACCCGGCTTGGACAGCACCTGGCCACGCTCGACGTCGTCACGCTTGGTGCCGCGCAGCAGCAGACCGGCGTTGTCACCTGCCTGACCCTGGTCCAGCAGCTTGCGGAACATTTCCACGCCGGTGACGGTGGTCTTCTGGACCGGACGGATACCGACGATTTCGATTTCGTCGCCGACCTTGATGATGCCGCGCTCGATACGACCGGTCACCACGGTGCCGCGGCCCGAGATCGAGAACACGTCTTCCACCGGCATCAGGAACGGCTTGTCGATGTCGCGTTCCGGTTCCGGAATCCAGGAATCCAGCGCTTCAACCAGCTTGATCACGGCCGGCACGCCGATGTCGCTCTGGTCGCCTTCCAGCGCCAGACGGGCCGAACCGGAGATGATCGGGGTGTCGTCGCCCGGGAAGTCGTACTTGCTCAGCAGTTCACGCACTTCCATTTCGACCAGCTCGAGCAACTCAGCGTCGTCGACCATGTCAGCCTTGTTCAGGAAGACCACGATGTACGGCACGCCGACCTGACGCGACAGCAGGATGTGCTCGCGGGTCTGCGGCATCGGGCCGTCAGCGGCCGAGCACACCAGGATCGCGCCGTCCATCTGGGCGGCACCGGTGATCATGTTCTTGACGTAGTCAGCGTGGCCCGGGCAGTCAACGTGGGCGTAGTGACGGGTCGGGGATTCGTATTCGACGTGCGCGGTCGAGATCGTGATGCCACGTGCCTTTTCTTCCGGCGCGGCGTCGATCGCGGAGTAATCCTTGAACTCGCCACCGAAGCGCTCGGCACCGATCTTGGTCAGTGCGGCGGTCAGCGTGGTCTTGCCGTGGTCGACGTGACCGATGGTGCCGACGTTGACGTGCGGCTTGGTGCGTTCGAACTTACCCTTTGCCATTGTTGTATACCTTGAATATCAGAAAAAAGAAGGGAGGGAAGACCCGAGCTTACGCTCAGGCCTTCTTGATCACGGTGTCGGCGATGTTCTGCGGAGCCGGCTCGTAGTGGTCGAATTCCATGGTGAAGGTGGCACGACCCTGGGTCTGCGAACGCAGCGAGGTGGCGTAACCGAACATTTCACCCAGCGGGATCATCGCGTTGATGATGCTGGCCGAACCGTCACCGGTGGTGCTCGAACCCTGCAGCACGCCACGACGGCGGCTGACGTCGCCCATCACGTCACCCTGGTAGTCTTCCGGGGTCACGATTTCGACCTTCATGATCGGCTCCAGCAGCACCGGCTTGGCCTTGGCGAAGCCCTGCTTGAAGGCCATCGACGAAGCCAGCTTGAACGCCATTTCCGACGAGTCAACGTCGTGGTACGAGCCGAACACCAGCTTGACCTTGACGTCCACCACCGGGAAGCCAGCCAGCGGACCGCTGGTGATGGTTTCGCGCAGACCCTTTTCAACGGACGGGATGAATTCCTTCGGAATCACGCCACCGGTGATGTCGTTGATGAACAGGAAGTCGTCCTTGATGTTCGCGGCGATCTTCGGATCAGCACGATCTTCAGCGGTGATCGGCGACAGTTCGATCACGACGTGACCGTACTGACCCTTACCACCGGACTGCTTGGCGTGCTTGTAGTCCGACTTCACGTCCGACATCTGGATGGTTTCGCGGTAAGCCACCTGCGGCTTGCCGACGTTGGCCTCCACGTTGAACTCGCGCTTCATGCGGTCAACGATGATGTCCAGGTGCAGCTCGCCCATGCCCGAGATGATGGTCTGGCCGGATTCTTCGTCGGTCTTGACGCGGAACGACGGATCTTCCTGGGCCAGACGGCCGAGGGCGAGGCCCATCTTTTCCTGGTCCGACTTGGTCTTCGGCTCAACCGCCATCGAGATCACCGGCTCCGGGAACACCATGCGTTCCAGGATGATCGGGTGATCCAGCGAGCACAGGGTGTCGCCGGTGGTGGTGTCCTTCAGGCCCACGGCAGCGGCGATGTCACCGGCCAGCACTTCCTTGATTTCTTCACGATCGTTGGAGTGCATCTGCAGGATGCGGCCGATGCGCTCCTTCTTGCCCTTGACCGAGTTCATCACCTGGTCGCCAGCATTCAGGGTGCCCGAGTACACGCGGAAGAAGGTCAGCGCGCCCACGAACGGGTCAGTGATGATCTTGAAGGCCAGCGACGAGAACGGAGCCTTGTCGTCGGACTTGCGGCTCATTTCCTTGGTTTCGTCATCGACGTCGGTACCGGTCACGTCCGGCACGTCGATCGGCGACGGCAGCAGCTGCACCACGCCGTCCAGCATGGCCTGCACGCCCTTGTTCTTGAACGCCGAACCGCAGTACATCGGCACGATTTCGGTGGCCAGGGTGCGGGTACGCAGCGCGTTGATGATTTCGGACTCGGCCAGCTCTTCGCCGCCCAGGTACTTTTCCATCAGGTCTTCGCTGGCTTCAGCCGCGGCTTCGATCATGTAGGTGCGGGCTTCTTCAGCCTCGGCCTGCAGGTCTGCCGGGATGTCCAGGTATTCGAACTTCATGCCCTGGCTGGCTTCATCCCAATGGATGGCCTTCATCTTGACCAGGTCGATCACGCCCTTGAAGTTGTCTTCGGCACCGATCGGCAGCTGCATCGGAACGGCGGTGGCACCCAGCTTGGCGCGCAGCTGTGCGGCGACCTTCTGGAAGTTGGCACCGGTACGGTCCATCTTGTTGACGAAAGCGATGCGCGGCACCTTGTAACGGTTGGCCTGGCGCCACACGGTTTCCGACTGCGGCTGCACGCCACCGACGGCGCACAGCACGAACACGGCACCGTCGAGCACGCGCAGCGAGCGCTCGACTTCGATGGTGAAGTCAACGTGCCCAGGGGTGTCGATGATGTTGAAGCGGTGTTCCGGCAGGGACTTGTCCATGCCGCGCCAGAAGGCGGTGGTGGCAGCGGACTGGATCGTGATGCCACGCTCCTGCTCCTGCTCCATCCAGTCCATGGTGGCGGCGCCGTCGTGCACTTCACCGATCTTGTGGCTCTTGCCGGTGTAGAACAGGATGCGCTCGGACGTGGTGGTCTTGCCGGCATCGATGTGAGCCATGATGCCGAAGTTGCGGTAACGCTCGATGGGAGTAGTGCGGGCCACGGGAGCCTCTCAAATTTCGTGGATTTCGGATGGCCGAACGCCGCCTTGCGGCGGCCTTCGGATTGGCGCGACACCCCAGGTGTCGCAAGGCAGTACCAAAGTGGTACTGCCATGCCTGTTTTACAAGGCCGTCAAACTCACCAGCGGTAGTGGGCGAAGGCCTTGTTGGCTTCGGCCATGCGGTGGGTTTCTTCGCGCTTCTTGATGGCACCGCCACGGTTTTCCGAGGCATCCAGCAGTTCAGCGGCCAGCTTCTTCGGCATGGTGTTTTCACCACGCTTGCGGGCCGAGTCGATCAGCCAGCGCATGGCCAGGGCCATCTTGCGCGACGAACGGACTTCAACCGGCACCTGGTAGGTCGCACCACCAACGCGGCGGGACTTCACCTCGACCGACGGAGCCACGTTGTCCAGAGCCTTCTGCACCAGCTCGATGGAGTTCGGGTTCTTTTCGGCGATGACGTCCATTGCGCCATAGACGATCTTTTCAGCGACGGACTTCTTGCCGCTCAGCATCACCATGTTGATGAAGCGGGCAATGGTTTCGCTCCCGTGCTTGGGATCGGGCAGGACCGAACGCTGCGGCGTATTACCTTTACGAGACATGTGTACTTTCCCTTAGCTCTTCGGACGCTTGGCGCCGTACTTGGAACGGGCCTGGCGGCGCTTGGCGACGCCCGAGGCATCGAGCGAACCACGAACGGTGTGGTAACGCACACCCGGCAGGTCCTTGACGCGACCGCCGCGGATCAGGACCACGGAGTGCTCCTGCAGGTTGTGGCCTTCGCCACCGATGTAGCTGATGACCTCTTCCTGGTTGGTCAGGCGGACCTTCGCAACCTTGCGGAGGGCCGAGTTCGGCTTCTTCGGGGTGGTGGTGTACACGCGGGTGCAGACGCCACGGCGCTGCGGGCACTTATCAAGTGCCGGCGAGGCACTCTTGTAAGTGGCTGCCTGCCGCGGCTTGCGGACAAGCTGATTGATCGTCGCCATCAGTATGTTCTTCTGAGAGAGGCCGAGGGAAAAAACGGCCATGAATGCGGAAATGTGCAAGCAGGCCCAGAAAACGGGCCTGCCGAGACAGACGATTGTAGCAACCCCCCGAAAACACGGTCAACCGCGCGCACGGAAGGCCAGCCCTGATCCTGGGCCGTTACTGGGGCACCTAGCTTCCTTGTCCCCCGTTCAGGTTGTCTACCAGCCCCCTTTCGAGGACCGGCGGGCATCCTACAGCATCGACGGCAGTTAATCCAGCGGCTGCCGCCGGGTGCGGTGCCCTGCCCTGTTCAGCCGGGCGGGGCATCGCGAAAAGCAGCCGGGCAGAGCCCGGCTCTACATCAGTCTTCGGAGGACTCGACGTCGGCGGCCGGGGCTTCCACGACCGGGGCTTCGGCCACGACCGGCGAACCGGCCAGGGTCTGCAGCTCCGATTCGGTCAGGCCCGAGGCATTGCGACGACGCTGGGCGTGGTACGCAAGGCCGGTACCGGCCGGAATCAGACGGCCGACGATGACGTTTTCCTTCAGACCGCGCAGGTTGTCCGAAGTGCCGCGAACGGCGGCTTCGGTCAGCACGCGGGTGGTTTCCTGGAACGACGCCGCCGAGATGAACGACTCGGTGGCCAGCGACGCCTTGGTGATGCCCAGCAGGACCGGGTCGAAACGGGCGATCAGCTCGTTGCGCGCCGACAGACGGGCATTTTCCTCGATGACGCGCTGGCGCTCGGCCTGCTCGCCATTCAGGAACTTGCTGCTGCCCTGGTCGGTGATCTCGACCTTGCGCAGCATCTGGCGGGTGATCACCTCGATGTGCTTGTCGTTGATCTTCACGCCCTGCAGGCGGTACACGTCCTGGATTTCCTTGACCAGGTAGGCGGCCAGCGGCTCGACGCCCAGCAGACGCAGGATGTCCTGCGGGCTCGGTTCGCCGTCCACGATGGTTTCGCCCTTGGTCACGTGCTCACCTTCGAACACGATGACCTGACGGTACTTCGGAATCAGCTCTTCGTGCTCGGAACCATCGGTGTCCTTGATGATCAGGCGCTGCTTGCCCTTGGTGTCCTTGCCGAAGCTGATGATGCCCGAACGCTCGGCCAGGATCGCCGGATCCTTCGGCTTGCGCGCTTCGAACAGGTCGGCCACGCGCGGCAGACCACCGGTGATGTCACGGGTCTTGGACGCTTCCTGCGGGATCTTGGCCACCACGTCACCCACGCCGACGGGGGCACCGTCCTGCAGGTTGACGATCGAGCGCGGCGGCAGCAGGTACTGCGCCGGCAGGTCGGTGCCCGGAATGCTCAGGTCGTTGCCCTTGGCATCGACGATGCGCACGATCGGACGCAGATCCTTGGCCTGCGAGCCACGACGCTTCGGGTCGGTGATTTCGCGCGAAGCCAGGCCGGTCAGTTCGTCGGTCTTCTCGATGACGGTGACGCCGTCGATGAAGTCGATGAAGCGGATGAAACCGGCCACTTCGGACACGATCGGGTGGTTATGCGGATCCCAGTTGGCCACGGTCTGGCCAGCCTTGACCGCCTCGGCGTCCTTGGAGGTGATGGTGGCACCGTAGGGCAGCTTGTAACGCTCACGCTCACGGCCGTGGGCGTCGAGCACCGAGATTTCACCCGAACGCGAGACCGCCACCAGCGAACCGTTGGCGTGCTCGACCGACTTCAGGTTGTTGAACTTCACCGAACCGGTGGTCTTGACCGTGATGTTGTCCACGGCGGCAGCTCGCGATGCAGCACCACCGATGTGGAAGGTACGCATGGTCAGCTGGGTACCCGGCTCACCGATCGACTGCGCGGCGATGACGCCGACCGCTTCACCGATGTTGACCAGGTGACCACGGGCCAGGTCGCGGCCGTAGCAGTTGGAGCACACGCCGAACGCGGATTCGCAGCTGATGGTCGAGCGGACCTTGACCGACTGCACGCCGGCATCTTCCAGCTTGGCCACCCACTGTTCGTCCAGCAGGGTGTTGCGCGTCACGATCGGATCTTCGTCGTTGCCCGGCAGGAACACGTCCTCGGCCACGACACGACCCAGCACGCGGTCCTTCAACGGCTCGACGACGTCGCCGCCTTCCACGATCGGGGTCATGGTCAGGCCTTCGGTGGTACCGCAGTCCACTTCGGTGATGACCACGTCCTGCGCCACGTCGACCAGACGACGGGTCAGGTAACCCGAGTTCGCGGTCTTCAGCGCGGTATCGGCCAGACCCTTACGGGCACCGTGGGTGGAGTTGAAGTACTCCTGCACGTTCAGGCCTTCACGGAAGTTCGCCTTGATCGGCGTTTCGATGATCGAGCCGTCCGGACGGGCCATCAGGCCACGCATGCCGGCCAGCTGACGGATCTGTGCCTGCGAACCACGCGCACCGGAATCGGCCATGATGTACAGCGAGTTCATCGACTTCTGGTCGATGGTCTCGCCCTTGGCATTGACGACCTTCTCGGTACCGATGGTGTCCATCATCGCCTTGGCGATGCGCTCGTTGGTGCGCGACCAGATGTCGACCACCTTGTTGTAGCGCTCGCCGGCGGTGACCAGACCCGACTGGTACTGCTCCTGGATTTCCAGCACTTCGGCTTCGGCCTCGGTGAGGATGCCGCGCTTCTCGTCCGGGATCAGCATGTCGTCGATACCGATCGACACGCCGGCACGGGTTGCATAGGCGAAGCCGGTGTACATCAGCTTGTCGGCGAACACGACCGTGTCCTTCAACCCCAGCTGACGGTAGCTGGAGTTGATCAGGCGCGAGATGTTCTTCTTGGTCAGCTCGACGTTGGCCAGCGCGAACGGCAGGCCTTCCGGCAGGATTTCAGCCAGCAGGGCGCGACCGATCGTGGTGTCCACGATCGAGGTCTTGTTCTGCTTGTTGCCTTCCTCGTCGGTCACCACTTCGGTGATGCGGACCTTGACCTTGGCGTGCAGTTCCACGACGCGGTTGTCATAGGCGCGCTTGACTTCGGCGATGTTGGCGAAGGCCATGCCCTCGCCCTTCTTGTTTTCCAGGGCGCGGGTCATGTAGTACAGACCCAGCACCACGTCCTGCGACGGCACGATGATCGGCTCGCCGTTGGCCGGCGACAGGATGTTGTTGGTCGACATCATCAGCGCACGCGCTTCCAGCTGGGCTTCCAGCGAGAGCGGCACGTGGACGGCCATCTGGTCACCGTCGAAGTCGGCGTTGAAGGCGGTACACACCAGCGGGTGCAGCTGGATGGCCTTGCCTTCGATCAGCACCGGCTCGAACGCCTGGATACCCAGACGGTGCAGGGTCGGCGCACGGTTCAGCATCACCGGGTGTTCGCGGATGACTTCTTCCAGGATGTCCCAGACTTCCGCTTCTTCGCGCTCGACCAGCTTCTTGGCGGCCTTGATGGTGGTGGCCAGGCCACGACGCTGCAGCTTGGCGAACACGAACGGCTTGAACAGCTCCAGCGCCATCTTCTTCGGCAGGCCGCACTGGTGCAGGCGCAGGTACGGACCGACCACGATGACCGAACGGCCCGAGTAGTCGACGCGCTTGCCCAGCAGGTTCTGACGGAAGCGACCCTGCTTGCCCTTGATCATGTCGGCCAGCGACTTCAGCGGGCGCTTGTTGGTGCCGGTGATGGCACGGCCGCGACGGCCGTTGTCCAGCAGCGCATCGACCGATTCCTGCAGCATGCGCTTTTCATTGCGCACGATGATGTCCGGCGCGTTCAGCTCGAGCAGGCGGCGCAGGCGGTTGTTACGGTTGATGACGCGGCGGTACAGGTCGTTCAGGTCGGAGGTCGCGAAGCGGCCGCCGTCCAGCGGGACCAGCGGACGCAGGTCCGGCGGCAGCACCGGCAGCACGGTCATGACCATCCATTCCGGACGGTTGCCCGATTCCAGGAAGGCTTCGACCAGCTTGATGCGCTTGGTGAGGCGCTTGAGCTTGGTTTCCGAACCGGTGCTGGCGATTTCTTCGCGCAGGCGGGTCATTTCCGACTGCAGGTCGATGGTGCGCAGCAGTTCGTACACGGCTTCAGCGCCCATGGCGGCGTCGAAGTCGTCGCCGTGCTCCTGGCGTGCCTGCAGGTACTGTTCTTCGGTCAGCAGCTGGCGGCGCTCCAGGGCGGTCAGGCCCGGCTCGGTCACCACGTAGGCTTCGAAGTACAGCACGCGCTCGATGTCACGCAGGGTCATGTCCAGCATCAGGCCGATGCGCGACGGCAGCGACTTGAGGAACCAGATGTGCGCGACCGGCGACGCCAGGTCGATGTGGCCCATACGCTCACGGCGTACCTTGGCCAGGGTCACTTCGGTGCCGCACTTCTCGCAGACCACGCCGCGGTGCTTCATGCGCTTGTACTTGCCGCACAGGCACTCGTAGTCCTTGACCGGTCCGAAGATGGCGGCACAGAACAGGCCGTCACGCTCCGGCTTGAAGGTACGGTAGTTGATGGTTTCCGGCTTCTTCACTTCGCCGAAGGACCACGAACGGATCAGGTCCGGCGAGGCCAGCGCGATCTTGATCGCGTCGAAGTCCAGCGTCTGGCGCTGCTGGTTGAAGAGGTTGAGCAGGTCTTTCATGGTGTTTCTCCGAAAGGAGGAAATCTGTGTCGATGGGCTGTGTGATCAACATCCGGCGGCGCGGCTGCCAGGGCAGCCGCGCCTGCGCGATCAGTTGTCTTCCAGTTCCATGTTGATGGCCAGCGAGCGGATTTCCTTCACCAGAACGTTGAAGGATTCCGGCATGCCCGCGACCATCTCGTGCTCACCGTCGACGATGTTCTTGTACATCTGGTTGCGGCCCTGCACGTCATCGGACTTCACCGTCAGCATTTCCTGCAGGGTGTAGGCCGCGCCGTAGGCTTCCAGCGCCCAGACTTCCATTTCACCGAAGCGCTGGCCACCGAACTGCGCCTTGCCGCCCAGCGGCTGCTGGGTGACGAGCGAGTACGGACCGGTCGAACGGGCGTGCATCTTGTCGTCGACCAGGTGGTTCAGCTTCAGGTAGTGCATGTAACCGACCGTGGTGTGGCGGTCGAAGGCTTCACCGGTGCGGCCGTCGTACAGCTGGGTCTGGCCGCTGCTCGGCAGGTCGGCCAGTTCCAGCATGCGCTTGATTTCCGCTTCAGTGGCACCGTCGAACACCGGGGTGGCCATCGGCACGCCGTCGGTCAGGTTCTGCGCCAGGCGCAGCAGTTCCTCATCACTGAACTGCGACAGATCCACCTGGTTGGCATGCTGGGTCTTGTCGTGGTTGTAGATGTCGTCGAGGAACTTGCGCAGGTCGTTCAGTGCCGACTGGGCTTCCAGCATGCGCTGGATCTTGCGACCCAGGCCCTTGGCCGCCCAGCCCAGGTGCACTTCCAGAATCTGGCCGATGTTCATACGCGACGGCACGCCCAGCGGGTTCAGCACGATGTCCACGGTTTCGCCCGAGGCCATGTACGGCATGTCCTCGACCGGGACCACGTTGGACACCACACCCTTGTTGCCGTGGCGGCCTGCCATCTTGTCACCCGGCTGGATGCGACGCTTCACGGCCAGGAATACCTTGACCATCTTCAGCACGCCCGGAGCCAGGTCGTCACCGGCGGTGATCTTGCCGCGCTTGTCGGCGAAGCGACGCTCGAACTCCTTCTCGTGCGCCTGGATCTGCTTCTGGGCGCGTTCAATGGCTTCCGAGGCGTCCTCGTCCTTCATGCGCAGCGCGAACCAGTCAGCCTTCTTCAGGCCGTCCAGATAGGCGTCGGAGATGGTGTCGCCCTTCTTCAGGTTGACGCCACCGTTGACGACCTTGCCGACGATCTGCGAACGCAGACGGGCGTAGATCGCGCCTTCCAGGATGCGGAACTGGTCGTCGAAGTCCTTCTTGACGCGCTTGATCTCGTTTTCCTCGATCTGGCGGGCACGCTTGTCCTTCTCGATGCCGTCACGGGTGAAGACCTGCACGTCGATGACGGTGCCGTCCATGCCCGGCGGCACGCGCAGCGAGCTGTCCTTCACGTCCGACGCCTTCTCGCCGAAGATCGCACGCAGCAGCTTCTCTTCCGGGGTCAGCTGGCTTTCGCCCTTCGGGGTGACCTTGCCGACCATGATGTCGCCGGCGCGCACTTCGGCACCGATGTACACCACGCCCGACTCGTCCAGGCGGTTCAGCGCCTGCTCGGACACATTCGGAATGTCGGCGGAGATTTCTTCCGGCCCCAGCTTGGTGTCACGCGCAACGCAGGTCAGCTCTTCAATGTGGATCGTGGTGTAACGATCTTCTTCCACCACGCGCTCGGAGAGCAGGATGGAGTCTTCGAAGTTGTAGCCGTTCCACGGCATGAACGCGATCAGCATGTTCTGGCCCAGGGCCAGTTCGCCGATGTCAGTGGACGGACCGTCAGCCAGCACGTCGCCACGCGCCACCACGTTGCCCACTTCCACCAGCGGACGCTGGTTGATGCAGGTGTTCTGGTTGGAACGGGTGTACTTGATCAGGTTGTAGATGTCCACGCCGGCATCGCTGGCGTCGGTGATCTCGTCCTCGTTGACCTTGACCACGATACGGCCGGCGTCGATCTGCACGATCTCGCCACCACGACGGGCGTTCACGGTCACACCGGAGTCACGTGCCACGGCGCGTTCGATACCGGTACCCACCAGCGGCTTCTGTGCGCGCAGGGTCGGCACGGCCTGACGCTGCATGTTCGCGCCCATCAGTGCACGGTTGGCGTCATCGTGCTCCAGGAACGGCACCAGCGCGGCTGCGATGGAGACGGTCTGCATCGGCGAGACGTCCATGAAGTGGACTTCCGCCGGCGGCTTCAGCAGCGATTCGCCCTGGAAGCGGCACGGCACGAACTGCTCGGTCAGCACGCTGTTGGCATCGGTCAGGGCGTTGGCCTGGGCGATGACGTACTCGTTTTCCTCGATGGCCGACAGGAACTCGATCTCGTCCGAGACCTTGCCGTCCACGACCTTGCGGTACGGGGTTTCAAGGAAACCGTACTGGTTGGTGCGGGCATACACGGCCAGCGAGTTGATCAGGCCGATGTTCGGGCCTTCCGGCGTTTCGATGGTGCAGACGCGGCCGTAATGGGTCGGGTGCACGTCGCGCACTTCGAAGCCGGCGCGCTCGCGGGTCAGGCCGCCCGGGCCGAGGGCCGAGACGCGACGCTTGTGCGTGACTTCCGACAGCGGGTTGTTCTGATCCATGAACTGGGACAGCTGCGAGGAGCCGAAGAATTCCTTGATCGCCGCGGCCACCGGCTTGGCGTTGATCAGTTCCTGCGGGGTCAGGCCTTCCGACTCTGCCATCGACAGGCGCTCCTTGACCGCGCGCTCGACGCGGACCAGGCCGACGCGGAACACGTTCTCGGCCATTTCGCCGACCGAACGCACGCGACGGTTGCCCAGGTGGTCGATGTCATCAACCACGCCGCGGCCGTTGCGGATCTCGGTCAGGACCTTGATCACATCCAGGATGTCGGAGCTGTCGCCGTGCTCGGCGACCAGGCGCTTGGATTCTTCGTCGTTACGCTCGCCGAAGTACTTGCTGTCGTACAGCACGGCTTCGCCGGTGACTTCCTTGCGGCCGACACGACGGTTGAACTTCATGCGGCCGACCGTGGACAGGTCGTAGCGCTCGAAGGTGAAGAACAGGTTGTGGAACAGGTTCTGCGCGGCGTCCTTGGTCGGCGGCTCGCCCGGACGCATCATGCGGTAGATTTCGACCAGCGCTTCGAGCTGGGTCTTGGTCGGGTCGATGCGGAGGGTGTTGGACAGGTACGGGCCACGATCCAGATCGTTCACCCACAGGGTGCCCACGGCATCCACGCCGGCCTTGCGGAAGGCCTGCAGCTGCTCGTCGGTGATCTCGTCGTTGGCCTGGGCCAGCAGTTCGCCGGTGGTGGCGTCGACCACGTCGTGCGACAGGATGCGGCCGACGATGTAGTCGTCCGGCACGGCCAGGGCGGCGATGCCCGAGGCTTCCAGCTGCTTGACGTGACGCGCGGTGATGCGCTTGCCGGCTTCCACGATGACCTTGTCACCGTCGGCCAGGTCGAAGTTCAGGGTTTCACCACGCAGGCGCTCGGAGACCAGCTCCAGCTGCACGCCTTCGTCCGGGTTGATGTGGAAGGTGTTGATCTCGAAGAACTGCGCGAGCATTTCCTCGTTGCTGTAGCCCAGGGCGCGCAGCAGGATCGACACCGGCAGCTTGCGGCGACGGTCGATACGGGTGAACAGCGCGTCCTTCGGGTCGAACTCGAAGTCCAGCCACGAGCCGCGGTAAGGAATGATGCGGGCGCTGTACAGCAGCTTGCCCGAGCTGTGGGTCTTGCCACGGTCGTGGTCGAAGAACACGCCCGGCGAGCGGTGCAGCTGCGAGACGATGACGCGCTCGGTACCGTTGACGATGAAGGTGCCGTTGTCGGTCATCAGCGGGATCTCGCCGAGGTAGACCTCCTGCTCCTTCACGTACTTGATGGCCTTGGTCGACGACTCGCGGTCGTAGATCACCAGGCGCACGGTCACGCGCAGCGGCGCGCCGTAGCTCATGCCACGCTGGCGGCATTCGCGTTCGTCGAAGACCGGTTCGCCCAGCTTGTAACCGACATATTCCAGCGCGGCGTTGCCGCTGTAGCTGGCGATCGGGAAGACCGACTTGAGGGCGGCGTGCAGGCCCAGATCACGGCGCTTGGCCGGATCGATGTTCTCCTGCAGGAACTCGCGGTAGGAATCCACCTGGATGGCCAGCAGGAACGGCACTTCGAGAATCGAGCGCTGCTTGCCGAAGTCCTTGCGGATACGCTTCTTTTCGGTGAACGAATAGGACGTCATGAGGTCTCACCTTGGCTGTGCGGGCCGCACCTGAGGGTACGGCTCGAAGGGAACATTTAAATTGTCAGTTGGAAGTCGCTGGTATTGCCGGCACCAGCACGCCTTCTCCTGCTACTTCCAACTGCCAACTCGTCTGCTTCCAGTACCCCGCTGGCGCGCCCTGCGCTGCCGTGACGGAGCATGACTGCAGCCCGTGTTGGGCTTTGTGTTGCATTTACAGCAGCCGGGCAGCGCCCGGTACAACAACGACCAAAGGCCGGGGGCTTACGCCCCCAGCCTTGGCTGCATCGCCGTGATTCGATGGCGACGCAAGGAGCTGCTTACTTGACTTCGACAGTCGCGCCAACAGCTTCCAGGTCCTTCTTCATCTTCTCGGCTTCTTCCTTCGAAGCTGCATCCTTCAGGACGCCACCGGCTTCGGTCAGGTCCTTGGCTTCCTTCAGACCCAGGCCGGTGATGGCGCGGACGGCCTTGATGACGTCGACCTTCTTGTCGCCGGCAGTCTTCAGGGTTACGGTGAATTCGGTCTGCTCTTCAGCAGCGACGGCCGGGCCAGCGGCAGCAGCAGCGGCGACCGGAGCAGCGGCGGAGACGCCGAACTTCTCTTCGATGGCCTTGACCAGCTCCATCACTTCCATCAGGGACTTTTCGGCGATGGCGTCGACGATCTGTTCGTTGGTAAGGGACATTTTGATTACCTTTGGATGATTTTTCTGGGTTAGGTTCCGTCAGGAACCACGTAACAAGCGAATCAGGCGGTCTCGGCGGCCGGTTCGGCGGCGACAGCGCCACCTTCCTGCTTCTCGCCAACGGCCTTGACAGCGCGGGCGAACATCGCAGCCGGTTCGGACAGGACACGGGCCAGCATGGCCAGGGCCTGATCGCGGGTCGGCAGCGAAGCCAGCACGTCAACGTGGCTTGCCGGGAACACTTCGCCACCGATGACAACCAGCTGCGGCTGCAGCTTGTCGTTGCCCTTGGTGGCTTCCTTGATGACGCGACCGGCCGCGCCGGGCTCGTCGAGCGAGAACGCGAACAGCATCGGGCCGGTGAACTTGGCCGCTGCTGCTTCGAATTCAGTACCCTTCACCGCACGCTCGGCCAGGGTGTTCTTGACAACCTTCAAGAACACGCCTTCCTTGCGGGCCTGTTCGCGCATCTTGGTGATCTGCGCGACGGTGGTGCCGGCGTAGTGGGCTGCGACCAAGGAGTGAGCCTTGCCGGCCACTTCCGCGACCTCGGCGACTACTTCTTGCTTCTGGGACAGATTGAGAGCCATTGCACTCCTCCAATTGAACTCCGCTTACGGCTCCTGCCGTGCGCGGTCCTGGGCGGCCTCCATCCTGGATGCCGGGAACATCGGATTGATGTTCCAAGGGTGGGCCGTTCTAGACCTGGATGGCCAACCTGGGTAACCCCAGACGTGCGTAAACCAGAAAAACTCCAGAAAGGCACCATCTACGCAGGTTGATTCCCGAAGGAACCGATTAAGCGGGGGTGCTGCGCCGGCGGCGACTCCTTGCCATGTCGAGCAGTCCCTGCCCGTCGCCGGTATTGCATCCACCGCGCCTGCGGTCTTTGACGGCGGTCTTCACGGGCCTGAACCCGATCCGATGCCTTCAAATGTCACGGACACGAACCCGGCAGGGTTCGCATCCGCTTCAAACACTTACTTGAGGGTCAGCGACGACTGGTCGACGGTGACGCCCGGGCCCATCGTCGAGCTGACCGAAACCTTCTGCAGGTAGGTGCCCTTCGAAGTGGCCGGCTTGGCCTTGATCAGGTCCAGCAGCAGCGCGGTCAGGTTCGACTTCAGCGCGTCTTCGGCGAAGTCGGCCTTGCCGATGGTGCAGTGGATGATGCCGGCCTTGTCGGTGCGGTAACGGACCTGACCCGACTTGGCGTTCTTGACGGCTTCGCCCGGGTTTGCCGAGACGGTGCCGACCTTCGGGTTCGGCATCAGGCCGCGCGGGCCCAGCACGGTGCCCAGCTTACCGACAACGCGCATGGCGTCCGGGGTGGCGATGACGACGTCGTAGTTCAGATCGCCGGCCTGCATCTTCTCGGCCAGGTCGTCCATACCCACGGCTTCGGCACCTGCGGCCAGGGCTTCGTCAGCCTTGGCACCGGCCGGAGCGAACACCGCCACGCGGACCGACTTGCCGGTACCGGCCGGCAGCACGGTGGAACCGCGGACCTGCTGGTCGGACTTCTTGGCGTCCACGCCCAGGCGCACGGCGACGTCGATCGACTCGACGAACTTGGCCTTGGTGGCGGACTTCAGGATGCTGATCGCCTCTTCGAAGCCATAGGACTTGCCCGGGACAACGGCGGCCTTGATGGCCTTCTCACGCTTGGTCTGTGCCATCTTCTTAACCCTCCACCACGAGGCCCATGGAACGGGCAGAACCAGCGATCGTACGCACGGCGGCGTCCAGGTCGGCGGCAGTCAGATCCGGTTCCTTCGCCTTGGCGATCTCTTCCAGCTGCTTGCGGGTCACCTTGCCCACCTTGTCGGTGTTCGGCTTCTTGGAACCCGACGAGATGCCGGCAGCC
Source organism: Stenotrophomonas sp. 278 (assembly GCF_003935715.1). Classification (GTDB taxonomy): domain Bacteria; phylum Pseudomonadota; class Gammaproteobacteria; order Xanthomonadales; family Xanthomonadaceae; genus Stenotrophomonas; species Stenotrophomonas maltophilia_AH. The sequence goes on from NZ_RHPP01000006.1 coordinate 50,677, forward strand.
TTCTTCAGCAGGGTGGTGGCCGGGGTGCTCTTGGTGATGAAGGTGAACGTACGGTCCGAGTAGGCCGTGATGATCACCGGAACCGGCAGGCCCGGCTCGAGCTTCTGCGTGGCGGCATTGAAGGCCTTGCAGAATTCCATGATGTTCAGGCCACGCTGACCCAGCGCAGGACCGACCGGCGGCGAGGGGTTGGCCTGACCGGCCTTCACCTGCAGCTTGATGTAACCGACAACTTTCTTTGCCATTTGAGTGCTCTCCGGGTGCTAGCGCCTTGCGACAACAGGCTCCCCATCGGACCGGGAATGTCGCGTCCCGGCATCGCGTTTTGAATTCATGCAGAAGGCCACCTTGCGGCGGCCTCGTGCTTTGTCAGCTGCCTGACAGGAAGCCGCGCATCATAGCAGGTTCTGGGAGGACTGTCTGAATGGGCAGATCCCATCGACGGGCATGGCCCGTCGCTGCAACGCCATCCGGATCAGCCGGTCTGCTTTTCGACCTGGCCGAACTCGAGCTCGACCGGGGTGGCGCGACCGAAGATCAGCACCGAGACGCGGACACGGCTCTTCTCGTAGTTGACTTCCTCGACCACGCCGTTGAAGTCGTTGAACGGACCTTCGGTGACGCGGACCATCTGGCCCGGCTCGAACAGGATCTTCGGACGCGGTTTTTCCACACCTTCCTGAACACGACCCAGGATGTTGGCCGCTTCGGTCTCGGAGATCGGCAGCGGACGGTCGGCGGTACCACCGATGAAGCCCAGGACCTTGGAAGTTTCCTTCACCAGGTGCCAGCTTTCGTTGTCGATGCGCGGAATGCCGTTTTCGTCGTGGGTCTCGATCTGGACCAGCACGTAGCCCGGGAAGAACTTGCGCTCGGAACGGCGCTTCTGGCCGGAACGCATTTCGACCACTTCCTCGGTCGGAACCAGGACGTCGCCGAACAGCTCCTGCTTCTCATGGGTGACGATACGGTCACGCAGCGCCTGTGCTACGGACTTTTCGAAGCCTGAATAGGCGTGAACCACATACCAACGCTTCACAGGTTTCTCCTTATCGGCCCAGGAACCACTGGGTCGCCAGCTGAATCAGGTAATCGAAACCGCCCAGCAGCAGGCTGAGGATGGTGACCACCACCATCACCACCCAGGTCATGCGGATGGCTTCCTGGCGGGTTGGCCAGACCACCTTGCGCAGCTCGAAGCGCGATTCGGACAGGAACTCGCGGGTGTCGCGACCTTTGGCGGTCAACATGAACACACCGAAGCCGGCCAGCAGGCCCAGTACGACGCCAAAACCACGCAGCGGCGTGGACCAGGCGCTCTGCGGCGCATGCTCGGGCATGCCGAACCAGAACCAAGCAAAAAGACCCGCGAGTGCCAGGAGCACTGCGGCGGCGTATTTGACAATGTCACCACCGGAAGCGGCGGTGTCCTTGGAATGCTCGATCTTGCTGTTCATCCGGCTCTGGCTGCTGTGGCGGCATGGCCGCTGGAAGGAGAAAGTGGCACGCCAGGAGGGACTCGAACCCCCAACCTGCGGTTTTGGAGACCGCTGCTCTGCCAATTGAGCTACTGGCGTACGTTGAAAAACACCCTTCCCTTAGACGGCGAAGGCGGACCGAGGTTCCCGGCCCGCCGTTCGCGAGACCGGCAGCGCTGTGCTGCCGCCGGTTCGTACTGTATTACTCGATGATCTTGGAGACCACGCCGGCACCGACGGTACGGCCACCTTCGCGGATTGCGAAGCGCAGACCTTCGTCCATGGCGACCGGGTTGATCAGGGTGACGACCATCTTGATGTTGTCGCCCGGCATGACCATTTCCACGCCTTCCGGCAGTTCAACCGCACCGGTGATGTCGGTGGTACGGAAGTAGAACTGCGGGCGGTAGCCCTTGAAGAACGGGGTGTGACGGCCGCCTTCGTCCTTCGACAGCACGTACACTTCGGCGTCGAACTTGGTGTGCGGCTTGATCGAACCCGGCTTGGACAGCACCTGGCCACGCTCGACGTCGTCACGCTTGGTGCCGCGCAGCAGCAGACCGGCGTTGTCACCTGCCTGACCCTGGTCCAGCAGCTTGCGGAACATTTCCACGCCGGTGACGGTGGTCTTCTGGACCGGACGGATACCGACGATTTCGATTTCGTCGCCGACCTTGATGATGCCGCGCTCGATACGACCGGTCACCACGGTGCCGCGGCCCGAGATCGAGAACACGTCTTCCACCGGCATCAGGAACGGCTTGTCGATGTCGCGTTCCGGTTCCGGAATCCAGGAATCCAGCGCTTCAACCAGCTTGATCACGGCCGGCACGCCGATGTCGCTCTGGTCGCCTTCCAGCGCCAGACGGGCCGAACCGGAGATGATCGGGGTGTCGTCGCCCGGGAAGTCGTACTTGCTCAGCAGTTCACGCACTTCCATTTCGACCAGCTCGAGCAACTCAGCGTCGTCGACCATGTCAGCCTTGTTCAGGAAGACCACGATGTACGGCACGCCGACCTGACGCGACAGCAGGATGTGCTCGCGGGTCTGCGGCATCGGGCCGTCAGCGGCCGAGCACACCAGGATCGCGCCGTCCATCTGGGCGGCACCGGTGATCATGTTCTTGACGTAGTCAGCGTGGCCCGGGCAGTCAACGTGGGCGTAGTGACGGGTCGGGGATTCGTATTCGACGTGCGCGGTCGAGATCGTGATGCCACGTGCCTTTTCTTCCGGCGCGGCGTCGATCGCGGAGTAATCCTTGAACTCGCCACCGAAGCGCTCGGCACCGATCTTGGTCAGTGCGGCGGTCAGCGTGGTCTTGCCGTGGTCGACGTGACCGATGGTGCCGACGTTGACGTGCGGCTTGGTGCGTTCGAACTTACCCTT
>NZ_RHPP01000006.1:53640-65487 GCF_003935715.1 Stenotrophomonas sp. 278
CAGCGTGGTCTTGCCGTGGTCGACGTGACCGATGGTGCCGACGTTGACGTGCGGCTTGGTGCGTTCGAACTTACCCTTGGCCATGGCTGCTTATCTCGAATCGTCTGAATGGTGCACTTAAGATGGTGCTCACGAAAGGAATCGAACCTTCGACCTCCTCCTTACCAAGGAGGTGCTCTACCGACTGAGCTACGTGAGCGAGTTTTGTATTATGGCATGAATTTGAATACATTCAAACTCATTCAATGGAGCGGGAGACGGGGATCGAACCCGCACCATCAGCTTGGAAGGCTGAGGTTCTACCATTGAACTACTCCCGCATCGGAAGCTCTTGCCACAACATGAAACTGGTGGAGGGAGGTGGATTCGAACCACCGAAGGCGTAAGCCAGCAGATTTACAGTCTGCCCCCGTTGGCCGCTTGGGTATCCCTCCTTACCACCCTGTCCCGTCGTGCCGAAGCGTTTTCGGTGTGGGGTGGAAGAGCCCGCAATTTTGGGGATGAATCGGGGTTCTGTCAACAATCTTTTTCAACTTTTTCACACGAAGTGGAAAATCCCCGGCGCTGCAGGGTCATTTCCCCGGCAGCGGCAGCACTTCATCATCGAAGATCGCCACGTGCGGCACGCCGTCGCGTCCAATCCAGCCCCGATACATGCCCTGGGTGTTGAACGGGGTCGCTGCGACACCGTCGGAGGACAGCACGATCGCCCCGCCGTCGCCGCCCAGCGCGGGGATGCGTTCATTGATGACCGCGCGCCCCGCCTCGACCGGCGACTGCTTCAGGTACTGCATGCGTGCGCAGATGTCGTACGCAGCGGCGGTGCGGATGTAGTACTCGCCCCAGCCGGTGCCGGAGACGGCACACGTGGCATTGGCGTAGGTGCCGGCACCGATGATCGGCGAGTCGCCTACACGGCCATACCGCTTGTTGGTCATGCCGCCGGTGGACGTCCCGGCGGCCAGACGGCCCTGGGCATCCAGCGCCACCGCGCCCACCGTGCCGAAATGACGTGCGGTTTCGAAGTCGGCGTGCGCCTGGCCGCCGGCCTCTTCTTTCAGGGCCCGCTGCAGCTGCTGCCAGCGCTTTTCCGTGCGGAAGTACGCGGGATCGACCAGCGGAATGCCCTGGCGGGTGGCGAACGTCTCGGCCCCCTGCCCCACCATCATCACGTGCGGGGAATGCTGCATCACCGCCTCGGCCAGCCGGATCGGGTTGCGTACCCGCTGCACCCCCGCCACCGCACCGGCCTTGAGCGTGGCTCCGTCCATCAGTGCCGCATCCAGTTCATTGCGTCCGTCATGGGTGAACACAGCCCCCTTGCCGGCGTTGAAGGTGGGATCGTCCTCCAGCACGGTGATGGCGGCGGTGACCGCCTCCAGGGCCGGCTTGCCGCTGTCCAGTGCCTGGTGCCCCGCCAGCAGGGCCTGGCGCAGCGCGTCGCGCGCGGCCTTCTCTTCGGCGGGGTTCAGATCCTTGCGCTGGACACCGGCCCCGCCATGGATGACCAGTACGGGGTCGGCCGCCGAGGCCAGTGCAGGCGCAATCAGCAGGGCGAACAGCAGACAGGAGCGTGGGAACATGAACAGGGCCCGGAACGAAAGTGGGTACATCATGCCGCAGCCCGGGCAAGCTGAAGCGGAGCCGCTGGCGACCAACGTAAAAAAGGCGTTAAATGCGCGCCGTCCATTCCGAATGTGAATGGGGGCAAGGCCTCCCCTGAGGCCGACTTTTCTTCTCGAGAATTCTCATGCGTAAACAGGCGATGGCGTGGTCGATCCAGCTGGCGTTGACGGGGGTGTCCGCTGCGGCTGCAGCCCAGGCCCCTGCCCCCGGCGTGCAGCAACTGGACACGGTGCAGGTCACCGGTTCGCGCATTCCACGCGCCCAGGTGGAGGGGCCGGCTCCGGTGACGGTGATCACGGCAGAGCAGATCCAGGCCAGCGGCTTCACCAGCGTGCCGGACGTGCTGCGCTCGATGACCCAGAACGGCGGTGAAACCCAGAGCCAGCAGTCGGCCAGCGGCGCGGACTTCTCGCCCGGCGCCCAGCAGGTGGACCTGCGCGGCCTGGGCCCGAACCACACTCTGGTGCTGGTCAACGGCCGACGCATCGCCGACTTCCCGATGCCGTTCCAGGGCCGCAGCAACTTCACCGATGTCTCCAACATTCCGCTGGGAATGATCGAGCGGATCGAAGTGCTGACCGGCAGTGCCTCGGCGATCTACGGCTCGGACGCCATTGCGGGCGTGGTCAACTTCATCCTGAAGAAGCAGGTGGACGGCACCACGGTGGACGTGCGCATGGGCACCACGACCGAAGGCGGCGGCGAGTCGTTCGACATGAGCGTGGCCAGTGGCTTCGACGCCGGTCGGTTCAGCGCGGTGTACAGCGTGGAGCTGCAGTCGCAGACGCCGTTGTGGGCGTACGAGCGCGACCAGCAGGATTCGACCCTGGACGCGCCCACGGAAAGCGCGCGTGCGGCACGCCGTGCATACCTGCGCACCGACTACAACGACGACTATCTGGACCCGGGCCAGGCCACCTGTGACGCCCTGGCTGGGCAGAACGGCGGCAGCACCACCTACGCCGAGCGCGCGCGTTACGGCTTCTACTGCGGCAGCGACCGTTCGATCGGCTACGGCACGATCCTCAGCAAACGCCGCGGGGCCAACGGCTACGCGTCGCTGCGCTACGCCTTCGACAACGGCGCGGAATGGTTCGCCGACGTCCAGCTGGGCTACCACGACATCGCACTGATGCGCGACGTGACCCAGTGGGGGCGCATGGCGGCCGACGGCGACGAGGAGGGCTACTTCTACAACCAGGCCACCGAGCAGGTGGAGTTCTGGCAGCGGCAGTTCTCGCCGGAGGAAATGGGCGGGCTGCGCAACGGCATGATCCGCAGCACACAGAAGACCTTCAGCGTGGCCACGGGCTTCAAGGGCACCCTGACCGGGGCGTGGGACTACGAGGCATCACTGAGCCATTCGCAGTACCAGTCCAGCATCCGCTGGCCGCAGATCATCGCGGCCAAGGCCAACGACCTGTTCCTGGGGCCGCAGCTGGGTGAGGACGACGACGGCTTCCCGATCTACAACGCCGACCCGGCGCGCCTGTACCAGCCGCTGACCCGCGCCGGGTACGACAGCATTGCCGCGCGCACGACCTATACGCCGAAATCGCGTACCGACACGGCCGCGCTGACCCTGACCAACGGCGAGCTGTTTGCGCTGCCGGGCGGCAAAGCCGGCTTTGCGGCGACCGCGGAGTTCGGCAATCAGTCCTATGCACTGAATCCGGATCCGCTGGCGACAGAGTACTACTACTACAGCTGGAAGGACTCGGACGGCCATGGCAGCCGCAACCGCTGGGCCACCGCGGCCGAGCTGCGCCTGCCGCTGCACGACACGCTGAATGTCAGCGTGGCCGGGCGTTTCGACCAGTACCGCTATTCGGGCAACACGATCGGCAAGGCGACGTGGAGCGGCGGCCTCGAGTGGCGTCCGCTGGACACGCTGCTGGTGCGCGGTTCGTACGGTACGGCCTTCCGTGCACCTGACCTGCACTACGTGTACGCGGGCCCGGGCAACGACGAAACCAGCGCGAACGACTACTACAGCTGCGCGCTGGACGGGGCCGACGACTGCTCCGATTACGAAGAGAACCTGATCCGCTCGCGCGCGGGCAACCGCCAGCTGGACCCGGAAACGAGCACCTCGTGGAGTGCCGGGCTGGTGTGGTCGCCGGCGATCGGGCTGGACCTGTCGGTGGACTGGTTCGACATCGACATGCGCGACCAGGTGCAGGACATGGACGTGAGCACGATCCTGCGCGACGAGGCGGCCTGCCGCCTGGGCGATGCGGACGCGGCCTCGCCGACCTGCGTGGATGCGGTCAGCCGGGTGACGCGCACGGACGATGGCCGCCTGTACGGGGTGCATGTGAGCCCGATCAACGTGGCGCGTGAGCGCACCCGGGGCATCGACGTGGGCCTTCGCTACCGCCTGACGACGGGGATGGGCGACTTCATCCTGAGCGGCAACCACACCTGGGTGAAGACGCACGACTTCCAGCAGTACGCGGGCGACGCGGTGGAGGACAAGTTCGCGGTGAACAGCGGCTTCGACATCCCCCGCACCAAGACCAGCGCCAGCCTGACCTGGGAGCGGTCGGCCTGGTCGGCGACGCTGTACGGTTCGCGCCTGGGCCGGCTGCCGACCTACGACAGCTACGACCAGAGCTTCGACTGGGACAGCGGCGACAGCCCGTGGGTGAAGGCGACCTACCGCTACAACGTGTCGCTGCAGTACCGCTTCGACGACCGCTCGCGCCTGTCGCTTTCGGTGGTCAACGTGTTCAACAAGATGCCGCCGAAGGATGCGACCTACACCTCGTACCCCTACTACGACGTCAGCTGGTTCGACACCGTCGGCCGCACGATCAACCTGCAGTACACGCACAAGTTCGGCGGCTCGGCACTTTGATGCGTTGATCGCCTGATTGCATGATCTACGTTGCGCCGGGCCATGCCCGGCGCTTTTGGTTCTGGGCGAACAGCCCTCGGTTCACGGCGTCTCTGGTTTGGCGGGTCGGGATGGGCGTTCCGGGGGACGCCGTGAATCCGTCCCTGGAGGCTCGGTCGCCGCATCCATGCGGCTCACGCCCCCTCCAACCCATCCCGACCCGCCATCGACACCGTGTCGGTAGCCAACGAAAATCAAAACCGTGCGACTGGGATTGCTCGGGATGTTGGGGCGGTAGCGTCGGTCGACAGACGACGGCCGTGGACCGCTCAACATCCGGTAACGCATGACCCGGGATCGAAACTGGCTGTTGCGGTCACCGCGGCGGTTCGACGACACGCATGGCGTGTCGCCACTTCTCCACATGGCGTGTGGAATGCTCCGGGAAAATGATGTGGATAAGCCGTCCGAAGCCCGTAATCGCAATGCCTCCGAACTACTGATCAATTTTTGACCACACTCAATCGGCGCACGTTTTCCACACCACACGTGGAAAGCGATGGGAGTTTGCTGTGGACAACTGTGTGTGAGCCACACCCCGCAATGCTTCCAACACGTGGTGATTTTTTGTCCAGGCGTTGTGCAGGTTTTCCACACCGCGCGTGGAAAGCCGTGGGAGTTTGCTGTGGACAACTGCGCTGAAGCTTGTGCCGCAATGCTTTCAACAGGCGGTCAATTTTTCACCACATCCCAAACGCACAACGCCCCGCACGAAGGCGGGGCGTTGTGGGCATCGATCGCGGATGCGATCAGACGTTGAAGCGGAAGTGCAGGATGTCGCCTTCCTGCACACGGTATTCCTTGCCTTCCAGACGCAGGCGACCCGCTTCCTTGGCACCGGCTTCGCCCTTGTACTTGATGAAGTCGTCATACGCGATGGTTTCGGCGCGGATGAAGCCCTTCTCGAAGTCGGTGTGGATGACCGCAGCCGCCTGGGGTGCCGTGGCCCCCTTGCGCACGGTCCAGGCGCGCACTTCCTTGACGCCGGCGGTGAAGTAGGTCTGCAGGCCCAGCAGGCTGTAGGCCGCGTTGATCACGCGGTTCAGGCCCGGCTCGGTCAGGCCGAGGTCGGTCAGGAAGGTGTCTCGGTCTTCGTCGTCGAGCTGGGAGAGCTCTTCTTCAATGGCCGCCGACACCGGCACCACCATTGCGCCTTCGGCAGCGGCGTGCGCGCGAACGGCTTCCAGGTGCGGGTTGTTGTCGAAACCGTCTTCCAGCACGTTGGCGATGTACATCACCGGCTTGATCGTGAGCAGGAACAGATCGCGGATCAGCGCCTTTTCCTCATCGTCCAGACCGACCGAACGCGCGGCCTTGCCGTCAGCCAGGGCGGCCTGCAGCTTGGCCAGCACCGGCTTGCGCGCGGTGGCGTCCTTGTCGCCGCCCTTGGCGGCGCGCTCGGCGCGGTTCAGCGCCTTTTCCACGCTGTCCAGGTCGGCCAGGGCCAGTTCGATGTCGATGGTTTCGATGTCGGCGATCGGGTCGACCTTGCCGGCTACGTGCACGATGTCGCCGTGCTCGAAGCAGCGCACCACGTGGGTGATCGCGTCCACTTCACGGATGTGGGCCAGGAACTTGTTGCCCAGGCCTTCGCCGCTGGCGGCACCGGCCACCAGGCCGGCGATGTCGACGAACTCGACCGCGGTCGGAATGACCTTCTGCGGGTTGATGATCGCCGCCAGCTCGTTCAGGCGCGGGTCCGGCACCGGCACGATGCCGACGTTCGGCTCGATCGTGCAGAACGGGAAGTTGGCCGCGGCGATGCCGGCCTTGGTCAGCGCGTTGAACAGGGTCGACTTGCCGACGTTGGGCAGGCCGACGATGCCGCATTTGATACCCATCTTTGACAACCTCTGGGGTGAAATGGTTTGGGAAAACAGCGCGTGCGGTGCTTTCCCAAGCCGTTTCCGCCAATCATTTCCGTACCCACCAACGGTGGGTACCTACCGGGGGGTGTGCAGGCGCTTCATCGCCTCGTTGTAGTCACCCTGCACCGCCAACGGCAACACGTCGATCGCATCGTCGATGGCACGCGCCATCAGCACGTCGTCGTCTTTCGAAGGACGCCCCAGCACCCAGCCCACCACGCGGTCCTTGTGGCCGGGATGGCCGATGCCAAGGCGCAGACGGTGGAACCTGCCGTGCCCGAGCAGGCGCATGGTATCGCGCAGGCCGTTCTGGCCGCCGTGGCCGCCGTCGAACTTCAGCCGCGCCACACCCGGGGCAAGGTCGAGCTCGTCGTGTGCCAGCAGGGTCTCCTCGGGCTCGATCTTCCAGAACCGCTGCGCGGCGGTGACCGACTTGCCACTGAGGTTCATGAAAGTGGCGGGCTTGAGCAGCCACACGGGCTGGCCGGCGATCTCGACCTTGGCGGTCTCGCCGAACAGCTTGCTGTCCACGTTCCAGCGTGCACCGGCCTTCTCGGCCAGGGCCTCAACGAAATGAAACCCGGCATTGTGCCGGGTCCGGGCGTGTTCCGATCCGGGGTTGCCCAGACCGACGATCAGTCGCAGTCCTGCCATCGTTCCTTCCAGCACGGTGCCCGCCCGCAGGCGGGCACCGCTTGGTATTACTCGGCAGCCGGTGCTTCTTCGTCGGCCGCGTCGACCTTGCCGGTCTTGGCGGTGACGATGGCATCGTCGTGGTCCTTGCCCAGCGCCAGGGCCGGGATTTCCACGCCCTTCGGCAGCTTGATGTTGGACAGGTACACCACGTCACCAGCGTTCAGGCCAGCCAGATCGACGTCGATCGATTCCGGCAGGTCCTTCGGCAGGCAGGACACGGTCACTTCCTTCAGTTCGTGGGTGACCACGACGTCGGCAGCCTTGCCAGCCGGCGAGGTGTCTTCGTTGATGAAGTGCAGCGGCACCGAGGCGGTCAGCTTCTCGTTCTCGTTCACGCGCAGGAAGTCCAGGTGCATGATCAGCTGCTTGAACGGATGACGCTGCATGTCACGCAGCAGCACCTTCTGGATCTTGCCGTCCAGGTTCAGGTCCAGGATCGACGAGTAGAACCACTCGTTCTGCTGTGCCAGCCAGATGGCGTTGTGGTCCAGGCTGATGGCGACCGGCTCGGCGTTGCCACCGTACACGATGGCCGGAATCACACCGGCGTGACGCAGGCGGCGGCTCGCACCCTTACGCTGCAGTTCACGCTTGGTGACCTTGATTTCATGGGTCTTCGACATTTTCTTGCTACCAGTTGTTGCCTTGCCGGAATGGCTTGGCGGTTGAAAGGCACTTCCGCGACCAGAAGTGCCCGGGGTTCCGCCCACCGTGGCCGGCGGGCGGGAAAAACTTCGCATCAATCCACGTACAGCGAGCTGACCGACTCACCGAAGGCGATGCGGCGCATCGTCTCGGCCAGCATTTCCGCCACGCTGAGCTGGCGGATCTTGCTGCACACCCGCGCTTCGTCACGCAGCGGGATGGTGTCGGTCACCACCAGCTCATCAAGCTGGGAGTTGTTCAGGTTGTCCACCGCCGGGCCCGAGAGCACGGCGTGGGTGCAGTACGCCGCCACCTTCAGCGCGCCGCGCGCCTTCAGCGCTGCAGCAGCCGCACACAGGGTGCCGGCGGTATCAACGATGTCATCGACCATCACGCAGGTCTTGCCTTCGACGTCACCGATGATGTTCATCACGGTCGACACGTTGGCGCGCGGACGGCGCTTGTCGATGATCGCCAGATCGGCATCGTCCAGGCGCTTGGCGACAGCGCGCGCACGCACCACGCCACCCACGTCCGGGGACACCACGATCAGGTTTTCCGTGCCGTAGGCGCGCCAGATGTCGGCGAGCAGCAGCGGCGACGCATACACGTTGTCGACCGGCATGTCGAAGAACCCCTGGATCTGGTCCGCATGCAGGTCAACGGTGAGCACCCGGTCGGCCCCGACCGCGCTGAACATCTTGGCGGCCACCTTGGCGGTGATCGGCACGCGCGAGGAGCGCATGCGGCGATCCTGGCGCGAGTAGCCGAAGTACGGCACCACCGCAGTGACACTGTTGACCGAGGCGCGCTTGAGCGCATCGATCAGCACCAGCAGTTCCATCAGGTTCTCGGCGCTGGGCGCGCAGGTCGGCTGGATCACGAACACGTCCTGCTTGCGGACGTTCTCTTCGATTTCGACCTGCACTTCACCGTCGGAGAAGCGCGACACCAACGCCTTGCCCGGCCTGACCCCCAGTTCCTTGCAGATGCTCTGCGCAAGGCGCTTGTTGGCGTTGCCGGAAAAAACCAGCAGGTTGGGGTGTTCTTGCATCATGACGGTCTCGGGCGGGAGCTATGGCGGAGAACTCGGCCGCCGGCACCCGGAAGTGTCTGCGGTGACAACACCGCGAAGGTCCAACCGGGACCGCGCAGCATGCGCAGGTACCCGCAGTGGATCTTCGCGAGTGGCAGGGGCGGGAGGATTCGAACCTCCGAATGCCAGGATCAAAACCTGGTGCCTTGGGCCTCTTGGCGACGCCCCTGCATCAAAATCAATAACGCTCGAGTACATCAAGCAGTGGCGAGCGCTCCACGCCCGCAGCCACCCATGCCCGCAGTTCCTTCGGCAACTGCGCCAGGCCCTGCTCTGCAGCAGCGCGCGTGGCGAACTCGACGAAGCAACCGCTTCCCGACCCGGTGAGTCGTGCCCGGCCAATCCTGCTCAACGCCACGAGCACTGCCTCCACGGCAGGTTCGCGACGGCGCAGTACCGGCTCGAACGCATTCCCGAGCAAAGACCCGGAAGCGAAGTCCGCTATTTTCGCCACTGGCGCGTCCCGCGTCAAATCCGGAGAGGCAAAAAGGGCCACGGTCGGGACATGGACCCCGGGGTCAGCAATGACGTACCAGGCCGGATCCAGCTCCAGCGGGGTCAGCTCCTCACCCACCCCTTCCGCCCAGGCGTTGCGGCCGCGGACGAACACCGGCACGTCCGCGCCCAGCTGCAGGCCGAGCGCGGCCAGCGCATCCTCGTCCAATCCAGCCCTCCAGAGGCGATTCAGCGCCACCAGGACGGTCGCCGCGTCGGAAGAGCCACCCCCAAACCCGCCACCTGCAGGAATGGACTTCTCGACGACAATGTCGACACCTTGCGTGATGTTGGCCGATTTTTTGAGCAGATTAGCGGCACGCACGGCCAGGTCATCCGCCGCCGCCACCCCGGCCACGGATGCCCCTTCTCGACGGACCTGGCCATCCTCACGCAGCCGCAGACCGATGCGATCTCCCCACTCGAGCAGCCGGAACACGCTCTGCAGCAGGTGGTAGCCATCGGCGCGTCGACCGGTGATGTGCAGGAACAGGTTCAGCTTGGCGGGGGCCGGCCACCATGACCAGCCCGCGTCGTTCAGCTCCGGCCGGCTCATGGCTGGCCCAGCGCCCAGCTGTCGACCAGCACCCGCACCTTGGCGTCGCCATTGACCGCCTCGATCCGGCGCGGCAGGCCGGGCTGGCTGCCCTGCGCCGGGTACCAGTCCAGATACTGGATGTCCCAACCCATCTGGCGCACCCGGCGTGGCCGGCCCTCGACGTCGCGCTCGACGTGCTCGGCCGGTGCCGCATCGTCGGCCACCAGGCCGCGCACCCAGTCGGGCAGCTGGTTCACGGGAATGTCCCAGCCGGTCGCCTCCAGCAGCAGCTGCTGGGCATCTTCGCCTTCACGCGGCCCGCCCTCCAGCCCGTCCAGGCGACCTCCTTCATGGTGGCTGTCGCCGGTCAGGGTCCAGCTCTGGCGGGTCACCGGCGCGCTCAGTTCGATCACGTACTGGCGGGCCTGCTGCCGCCAGTCAATGCGGCCATTGCCGCCGTTGCGCCCCTTGCTGACCGCGACACGGCCCTGGAACGTCCAGTCCGGCTGCGCACGCAGCGCGGCAACGCGGTCGTTTTCAAGCTGCTGGGCCGCTGGCGACACCGTAGTGACCACTTCAGGTGCCGCGGGGGCCTTGCGGGTGTCCATCGACACACAGGCCGACAGCGATAACGCCAGTGCCGTGGCGGCACCGACCTTGAGGTAATGCATCGTCATACGCCGAATGTCTCGATCACGCGCTGCAGTGCGCGGTTGTCAGGGTCCAGCTTGCGGGCTTCATCAAAGAAATGCCGGGCCTCATCCTTCCGCCCCAGCACCCACAGTACCTCGCCCACGTGGGCGGCAATCTCGGCGTCCTTGGCCAGGGTCCAGGCGCGGCGCAGCTGCACCAGCGCCTCTTCGTTGCGGCCCAGCCGATACAGCACCCAGCCGTAGCTGTCGATGATGGCGGCATTGTCGGGCTCGGCGACGCGCGCCCGGTCGATCAGCTCAAGCGCTTCCTGGTAGCGGGTGGTGCGATCGGCCAGGGTGTAGCCCAGCGCATTGAGCGCGGCCACGTTTTCCGGCTCGGTGATCAGGATCTTGCGCAGATCGGCCTCGGCTCGCGGTACGTCATCGCGGCGTTCCCAGGCCAGCGCACGGGCGTACAGCAGGCCGTTTTCATCCGGATAGGCGGCCAGACCTCGGGCCAGGGCGTCCAGTTCACCGGGCAGGTCGTTGCCGCGCTGGCGCAGCTCCGCCTCCAGCAGATAGGCATCGCGACGGGCCTCGTCGTCGATGCTGGCATCGGACTGGATCGCCCGCACCTCGGTGAACGCCAGTTCGGTGCGCCCCACCAGATACTGGGCATTGGCCGCGCGCAGCCGGGCCTCGGTCAGTTCCTCACCGCCGGGCACGCTGTGGTACCAGTCCACGGCTTCGGCCGGTCGCTTGAGGTACTCGGCGATCTTGCCGAGCAGCAGACGCTGTGCGGGGTCGGGCTTGTTGGCCTGGCGCGAAAGGTCGGCGTACAGCGCTGACAGCGCCGCATCATCTTTCTCCTTGGCCAGCAGCGAGGCCCGCATGCCCCAGGTCTGGACGTCCTGCGGCCCCACCGCCAGCAGGCGCTCGGCGGCGCGCGCATCGCCCATGGCGTCGTAGGCGATGGCGACCGCGTTGCGCAGCTCCGGATCCTGCTTCGCCTTGGGCTCGACCGCCTTCAGTGCTGCCAGCGCCTCGTCGCGGCGACCGGCCTGGAACATCTGGCTGGCGTTGAGCAGGGCCACCCGCGGCTCGCCCGGAAAGCGGCGCACCACTTCATCGATCATGCGCCGGGCCAGCGCGGGCTGATCCATGCGCATGGCCAGCCTTCCAAACTCCTGCCAGGCGTCGAGCTGGTTGGGGATGGCGTTGGCGTCAACGAGCTCCCCCAGCACTTTGGCCGAGACGGCCGGGTCACGCGCGCCGCCCACCAGCGCTGCCAGCGCGAAACGCCACCCGCGTGGATCCGGGTCGGCCAGCAGCGCGGCCAGCTCGGTTCGCGC
>NZ_RHPP01000070.1 GCF_003935715.1 Stenotrophomonas sp. 278
GCGTCGAAACGCGCCTGGCGCTCGCGACGGGCCTGCAGGCGGCGCTGGCGTTCCGGTTCCACCGCGCGATGCAGCGACACCAGCAGCGCCAGTACCCCCGCCGGCAGCAGGGCCGACTGACCGGCCAGCTGGGTGGTCAGGGCAATGCCCGGGGTGGCCGGTGCATCGGCCGGGGTGGGCTGGGGCGTGGCGAAAGCGGCGACAGCGGACATGTCCAACTCCTGCGGTGCGGGGTGGACTCCACCGTGCGCCGGAGTGTGGTATTTGACAAAACAGTTATTGCAATGCGTTGGATAAGTTCAACTTATAGTCGTGACGCCATGCCTACATCGCGCTCTGCAAGTCCCCGTTTTTCCTACAAATCCGATCGGCTTAAACCGCTGCGTGCGTTCTGCCAGGTGGTGCGGCTGGGCTCAGTCTCACGGGCAGCTGAGGCGCTGTTCGTCAGCCAGCCGGCGGTGAGCCAGCAGCTGCAGGCGCTGGAACGCGAGCTGGGCGTGGTGCTGTTCGAGCGTAGCGGCCGCCGTCTGGTGCCCAGCCGCGAGGGCCAGCTGCTGTTCGAAATGGCCCAACCACTGGTCGAAAGCCTGGACGGGCTGGAGGCCAGCTTCCGCGACAAGGTGAAGGGGCTGGACGCCGGCGAACTCAACATTGCCGCCAACAGTTCCACCATCCTGTATCTGCTGCCGCGCATCGTCGAGCGTTTCCGACAGCGCCACCCCGATGTGCGCCTGACCCTGCACAACGCCATCAGCGCCGACGGCACCGACCTGCTGCGCAGCGACGCCGCCGACCTGGCGGTGGGCTCGATGACCGAAGTGCCGGCGGACCTGACCTATGCCCCGGCCTACCGCTTCGAGCAGGTGCTGATCGCCCCGCCCGACCACCCGCTGGCGCAGCTGCCCGAGCTGACCGTGGAGGCGATCTCGGCCTACCCGCTGGTGCTGCCGCCGAAGCGCCAGATCACCTACCGGCTGGTCGACCAGGTGTTCCAGCGCCAGCGCATGCCCTACACGGTGGCGCTGGAGGTGGGTGGCTGGGAGGTGATCAAGCAGTACGTGGCGATGGGCATGGGCATTTCGATCGTGCCGGCACTGTGTTTGAACGAAGCCGACCGCGACCGTCTGGTGACACGCTCGATGAGCGCCTGGTTCCCCGAGCGCAGCTACGGGGTGATCGTGCGTCGCGGCCGCTTCCTGTCGCCGCAGGCGCGTGCCTTCATCGAGCTGATCCAGCCGGACCTGTTCAGTCCGCGCAGCTATGATGAAAGCGGACACTCCGAACGCTGAAGGCGCTCATGTCGATTGAACTGCGCCACCTGCGCTACTTCCTGGCCGTGGCCGACACCCTGCACTTCGGCCGCGCCGCCGAACGGCTGGGCATGTCCCAGCCGCCACTGAGCCAGCAGATCCGGCAACTGGAAACGCTGCTGGGCGCGCGCCTGTTCGTGCGCAGCAACCGCCGGGTGGAACTGACCGAAGCTGGGCGCGTACTGCAGGCGCAGGCGACCGAAGCACTGGCGCGCGTTGACCAGGCCATTGAGTTGACCCAGCGCGCGCAGCGCGGCGAGACCGGCGAGCTGCGCATCGGCCTGACCCGTGCCACACCACTTTCCACGCAGATTCCGCGCGCGATCTTCGCCTATCGCCAGCAGTTTCCGCAGGTGCTGTTGAAACTGCGCGAGATGAACACCCTGCAGCAGATTGATGCACTGGTGGCCAACGAGCTGGACGTGGGGCTGATCCGCAAACGGACGCTGCCGACCACGTTGATGTCACGCAAGCTGTTCAGCGATCCACTGGCGCTGGTGGTGAATGACCAGCACCCGCTGCTGCGCGGGGTGCCGGAGGGAACGCCGATTGCCCTGCGACAGTTCGCGCACGAACCGTTCGTGGGCTTTCTGCGTGAAGTCGGTGCGGGCATCCACGATCATTTCATCGCACTATGCCGCAGCGCCGGCTTCACCCCGCGCATCATCCAGGAGGCGGGCGAAGCCTCCACGCTGATCAGTCTGGCCGCGTCCGGACTGGGTGTGACCGTGCTGCCAGCGTCGTGCAGCCATATCCACGTGGAAGGCGCGCGCTTCGTGCCGCTCAGCGACCGCGCCGCCAGTTCGGAAGTGCATGTGGCCTGCCGGCGCGGCAGCCCGTCTCCACTGATCACCCATTTCACCCGCCTGCTGCAGGTGGGCATCAACGGCTGAGCGCGAGCTCCGGCTGCGGGCGGGTGCGCCGGCGCAGCTGCCAGGCGATGCTGGCTCCGCCCAGGGTCATGACGGCAGTGAAACCGCACACGCCCCACCAGTCCCACAGGGTGTAGAACACGCCACCGAGTGCGCCGGCCACGCTGGATCCGAGGTAATAGGCGAACAGGTACAGCGCCGAGGCCTCCGCGCGCAGGATGCCGGCACGGCTGCCAACCCAGCTGCTGGCGACCGAGTGGCCACCGAAGAAGCCGAAGGTGACCAGCGCGATGCCGGCCGCCATGCAGCCCAGCCACGGCAGTGCCAGCAGCACGATGCCGGTGGCGATCAACGCGTAGCAGATCGCCAGCACCTTGCCACGCCCATGCCGCGTGGCCTGCTGGCCCATCCAGGCCGAGCTGAAGGTACCGACCAGGTACACGCTGAAGATCAGCCCGACCACGGTCTGGCTCAACTGGTACGGCGGAGCCAGCAGGTGGTAGCCGAGATAGTTGTACAAGGTGACGAACACGCCCATCAGCAGGAACGCGGTAGCGAACAGCCACGGCAGCCCGGGGTCGGCGAACAGCGTGCGCCAGCGTGCGGGTAGTTCGCGCAGGCCGCTGCGGCGACTCTGGAAGTGGCGCGAGGGCGGCAGCTGCATCCACAGCAGCGCGGTGCTGAAGACGGCAATGATCGAGACGCCGCCGATGCCCCAACGCCAGCCCCAATGGTCGGCGACCACGCCCGCGATGAGGCGACCGCTCATGCCACCCACCGCGTTGCCGCCGATATACAGGCCCATCGCCAGGCCGAGCGCGCGGCTGTCCATTTCCTCGACCAGGTAGGTCATCGCCACGGCGGGAACGCCACTGAGCGCGATGCCGAGCAGCGCGCGCAGCATCAGCAGTGTGGTCCAGTCGTTGACCAGCGCGCTCGCGGCGGAAAGCACGGTGGAGGCGAGCAGCGCGGTGATCATCACGTTGCGGCGGCCGACCCGGTCGGAGATGAGCCCGGCAATCAGCATCGATACCGCCAGCAGGCCGGTGCTCAGCGACAGCGCCAGTGCGCTGTTGGCGGCGGAGACGCCGAAGTGGCGGGTGAACTCCGGCAGCAGTGGCTGCACGGTGTAGAGCAGGCCGAAGGTGGAGAAGCCGGCCAGGAACAGCGCGACGGCGGTACGGCGGAAGGCAGGGGTGCCCTGCTGGATATGGTCCGCGGCGGGGGAGGCAGCGGGGGCGCTGCGTTCGGCCGGCAGCGCGGCGGTATCACCGTTCATGGCGTCAGGGCCCGTGGGGGTGGGCCGGTACGTGGGGTCAGCGCTCAGGATAGGCCGGGGCTATGGGTCGATCCATAACCTCATTTGTCTTGATTGAGACGTTCTGTGTATGGATACAGGTTGGTGCCGGGTATGCGTGGGCCGGCCAACGGCCGGCGCTACCCGGAACGCACGGGATCTCGTAGAGCCGGGCTTGCCCGGCTGCTCTTCGCAGTTACAACGACTTCCACGTAAACCCATCCCCGCGCCGGTAATACACCCACGCGCCCTTGCCATACACCTCACTGGCATTCACCAACCCGAAGTACCGCCCATCGGCACTGTTGCCCCGGTAGTCCCCCAGCATCAGCACTTTGCCGGCCGGAATGGTGATGCCATCGATATCCGGGCCACCGCCCTGATCGAGATTCAGACTGACCTGACGCGCCCCGAAGTCCTCCAGCGCACCGTTGTCCTCACGCCGCAGCGGCTGCCCATTGATGCTCAGATGCCCGTCACGCAGCGTCACCCGATCCCCGCCCACGGCAGCCACCCTCTTGATGAGCCGGGTGCCATCCAACGGCGAATTGAACACCGCCACGTCACCGCGCTGCGGCTCGCCGGTGTGAAGCAGCTCTTTATTGGTGAACGGCAGGCGCACGCCGTAAGCCCGCATGTCCACCACCACGCGATCACCCGGCATCAGGGTCGGCTCCATCGAGCCACTGGGCACCTGGTAGTGGTTGGCCAGGGTGTCGCGCGCGGCCAGCAACAGGCCGAGCATCACCGCCATGGGCATGGCTTCCTTCTTCAGCCAGTGGACCAGGCCCTTGGGTTCGGTTTCGGCAGTTGCGGCAGTCATGGAGCACTCCTTGCAGGTAGGTAGGGGTGTGACCCGGTCGAGGGGGCACAAGTTCCATTCAACCACAGCTGAAGCGGGTATCACCCGCGGGCCGAATCTACGCGTTGTTTACGCCCTGTCCGACATCTGGGCATGGCAGCTTTATGGGGAGCACGCGCATCGTGGCGACACCGCGCCAACCGGCGCATTTTCGAGGTGTTCCATGACCATCCTGTTGATCCGGCAGGCATCGCCGCAGGGCGCGCCGGACCTGATGCCCGCCCAGTTGGCCGGGCATGCGGTCGTCTTCCGGGACTGCGCCACGTTGCCGGCACTGCTGGCCTGCCTGGACCAGGCACGGGAAAGTCGCCCGGATTGCGTGCTGATCGAGGCGGCGCACGTGGAGCCCACACAATGGGCGGAGCACGGCCAGGCGCTGTGTGCCGCCCTGGACGCACTGCCGATGCCGTACATCGAAATGGCCGCCAATGATGACGACGGGTTGGACGCACACCTTCATCCGCAGCATGGCCCGGTGGCCAGCGTGGTCTGCAGCAGCGGGCGCGATGACGCCTGCCGGTTGTCGCTGGCGATTGCTGAGCGTCGTCTGCTTTCCGCTGCCGTGGGAGTTTAAGTCATGTCCATTTTCATCATTCGTGGGCCGGAAGCTGCCGGCCAGTTGATCCGTACCGCGCAGCCGTTGCCGGGGCCGGTCTTGAAGGCGCTGGTGCATCGGGCGATTGATGCCGGCACCACGGTGGCGATTCGAGCCTGCGGATCTGAGCAGGAGTTGTTGGATGCGTTGCGCGTGGCTGATCACAGCCGTGGTGAGGTGACGCTGCTGGATCCGGGTGCGTGTGTGGGGAGTGTGCGGTTGCAGCGGTTGTTGCCGCATCTGCATAACGCGTATGTGGAGGTGCATGACGATGATTGCGGTGCGCCTGAGGCGTGCCTTCCTGAGGGCGTGGGTGCACGGATCGGGGTGGCACACGGGTATTGCGCGCAGAGTTACATGCATGCGCTGGAGATCGCGCTGGATCACCTGGGGTGCAGCGAGGTGGGGTGTCGGGTGGGGACGTGATGGGAGCACCGCGTAGGGACGGGCCATGCCCGTCCGCGCTTCGTTCGGTGGTCATGAATGTTTGATGCGCGTCTTCGGCTACCTCTAAACGTTGGTCGGTGATTCGCGACGCGGTGGATGCGGGCTTCGGATGTTTGTGCCGCGCTTCGCGCGGGTACCACGCATGGCGTGGTACCTACGAACTGCTACGTGCACAGGACGATTGCGCTGTTCGCCGGGCTCGCGCCCGGCGGGCCTTCAGATGCGTGGTCGCGGGCTGCGTTTCGCGCAAACTGACGCACATGACACCTTCGCCATCACGAACGGCGTTGCATGCCGTGACAATGCGCGCGCCCCTCCGCGTCGGATGTCGATTCATTCTGTCTATTCTGGAACGCAGTTCTCATCAAATCAGGGCGCATGCGTCATCGATATGTATTGACTGCGAGATTTGTCGAAATACGTCGTTTTTGCCTGTTTCATTGCGATCTCCAGATCGGCATGGTGCGCGGACGGAGAACAAAAGCTCCTACACAGAGATAGAGTTCGTTTGCCCATGGTCGGGAGGGTGGCTAATACAACACCCTCCTCTGGGGAATACGCCCTCCGCCTCTCTGTGTGCGGCTTTTGACCTCCCGACCTCTCCCTCGCCACCCCGGCGAGGGACACACCCAGTTGAGGGCATCTGATGCATAAGCGAAGGGTAATCACCCCGGCAGTCGAATCATCCGTACAACCCGAAGACCACCACCACGACAACGTCGCACCCAGCGCCGGCCACGGCATCCCCTGGGACATCTACGACGATCCCACTACACCGTTCCTCATGTCACGCGGCCACTGGCTCGGGGAAGTCGGCATGGGTTCCGGCACACGCATCCGCACCGAGTACGGCGAAGGCTTCCTGCTTTACCGCGTGATCGGTCCGCATGGCCCGGTGGCCCTGCATGTTCCGAAGGTACTGGAACGCACCGTGCGCTACACCGAAGTGCTGCCGTACAGCCACATACCGCCCCAGCTTCGGAGGCGCTGATGAAGAATCCCAAATGGTTCAAGTTCAGGATGGAAGACGAAATGCGGTGCCGGTTGAAGGGCATTGCCAAGCGTAGGAAGTGCCATTCACCGGATCTGGTACGGCTGCTGGTGGATCGCCTGATCGCCTACGAGAAGGATCCGCACGTGGTGGATCTGACCGTGTGGAGCAATACGGTCAACAAAGCGGCCATTGCGACCAACAAGGCCACCAAGCCCCCGACCGAGCCACCTGCTTATGGCGAGGAGGATGAAGTGGATCGAGCGCGGCGCGAAGGCTGGGCCAGCCCGAAGTTTGGCCGCCGCTAGACCCGGTCCGCTGCTGAACCTAGCAACCTGCGTAGAGACGGGCCGAGCCCGTCTCCCTCCGATGGCGCTGATTTTACTTATCCATCGTGCGTTAGGAGAATTCTGATAGCGAGCGCGTCCCTCCGGCAGTAGCATGAAGGGCGCTTGTATCAAGGATACGAGGACTATCGACCATGTTCGGACTGAAATCATCTCCAAGCCACTCCGACCCATGGCCGCTCAAGTTCAAACGGCACAATTTTGACGCGTACTGTTACAACACGCTGCGCTGCAGCGTGATCTATGACCGTTTTCAGTTCTCGTCCAAGGTCGAGGAACCTTCAGCCCCCCCCGTCGAGGATTACAGATCCCGATGGAGCGGGACCAACATCATTGGTGACGAGTTCCCGGGCCCGGTGAAGATTGACTGGGTGTCGTCAGATGGCGTCGAGCACCATACACAAGTTGACCTTTCAGATATCTTCGCGGATCGACTCGTCAGGCATAACGTTCCCAGGCAAGACGTCGCCGAAAGTTGGCTCGCCGCGAAGTCGGTCAACCCTGTCCCGGTCGATATCCTCATGGAAGTTAATGATCGGACAGTGAGCATCTATATGAAGGCGTTGGTGTTCACCAGAGAGCCGCAGATTCCTGGAAACCCAGGAAGTAGCGGGCGCGCTGATCTGGTTCTCTCCTGGACGCGTACGTACTGACCGGTCTTCTTGTGTGGAGTTCTGCGCCAGAGATCTGGATCCGGCGAAGAGATTGCTGATCGCGCGTGCGGTCTGACTCGAATGCTGGCCGCTCCCGTATCCCCCACCCCCCTTCGCATCGATTCTTCCTCTCACATTTTGGGACATTTCTGATAGCGAACCCATCTGCACAGCAGTAGCATTGTGGGAGCATCCATCAAGGAAAGAGGTCTTCTGACCATGTTTGGCCTCACATCGCCCAAGCGTCCTTCCGACCCGTGGCCCCTGAAGTTCCGCCACTATGACTTTGGCGTTCGGTGCTACAACACGCTGCGGTGTAGTGTTGTCTACAACAACTATTGCTTTACACGTTTGTACGTGGACACACCGTCAGGCGCATCCCCCAGCGAGGACTGGAGAGACTCGTGGTCCGCCGGTCATGACGGCGGAGTTGAATTTGGGCCGCCCGTCGCGGCCGAATGGGTCTCGCTGGACGGGGTTGAGCATCACGCACTCATCGATATCGGCGAACTGTTCAACGACCGATTGGTGCGGCATCGCGTTCCCAGAGAGCACATTCCTGAGGGGTGGTTGGCGGCTTGGGGTATCGATCCATTGAGCGTGGATATCGTCATGGAGGTCAATGACCGCACCATCATCGTGTACATGCGTGCACATATAACCACCAAGCTCCCTCAGATTCCTGACAACCCCCGGAGCTGTCACCGTCGTGATCTCATTCCAGTCTGGTCGAATACCTACTGATTAGCGGGCAAGGAGTGCAAGGTTGAACAACAAGGACTTGTCCGATGTAAAGCCAGTAGATGACGATGTTGCGTTCTATTCAGCAAGCGACGCGCAGCTCCGTACGTATCAGGACGCCAGCGACTCCCTTGCACGCCTCAAGGTACCGCAGCTCGTTGATTCGACAGATCCTCATGCTCGACTCTATGTCGCTGCATTCGACGGCACGGGCAATGACGCAGCCAAGGACCCGTTGCACGCTACGAACGTATCGAGAATCGATGAACAGATAAAGGCTCTGTCTGTATCAGATTCTCAAGTTCATGTCCGCTATCTGGAGGGTCCGGGCACACAGCGAAATCCGTTCAATCGTGTTCTGGATGGCGCACTTGGCTATACCTACGAAGAGCGATTGGAGCGGATGTATGCCGATCTCACCGAGAAGGCAAACGACTGGTATCGCGCTGATCCAGACACTCAGATACGTGTGTTCAGTACCGGATTCAGCCGGGGAGCAAGCCAAGCAGCCGGGTTCACCAACCTTCTACATGAGCGGGGTATCGTCGACCTGGATAGTCGAACCATCGGTGCCGATGGCCAGATCACTTACACCCGCCACATTGCCCCACCGGGGCTGACCCCGCAGGCGGTTGGGTTGTTCGATCCGGTCGCAACCGGGTTCCCGGAGAAGTTCGACCGTCGCCTCGCTCCTTCAGTGGTGTCAGGCTTCCAGATCACGGCTATGGACGAGGTCCGCGCCAAGTTCCGCAATGACCAGATCATTGCGCCGGGCTTGTCTGAAGACGGTCGCTTTCTGAATGTTCAGGTCGCCGGCGCGCATGCAGATGTGGGAGGCGGCTACATCCGCGATGGGCTCGCGCGACGCAGCTGCAACCTGATGGTGGACTACTGTAATGCGCTGCGCCCGGGTGCGCCGCTCACGCAGAAAGTGAACGCGCCAGATGATCCGCGCCTGGATATTGTGCACCGCTCTGAAGAGCACATGCTGATCTACCAGATGGACCGCAAGGTGGATCGCTCTACGCCGGGCGGGGTGAACACCCTGCTGGCACCCGATCACATCGTCCAGGCAGATGGCTTGCCTCATGCGGTCAAGCCGCTGGGGTCAGCCGTGGCGGGCCTGAAGCCCAGCGACGTGGTGATTGCGCCGCCGAACCTCGATGTTGAGCAGACCGCTGCAAGGCTGCAGTTCATCGAAGCAGCCGAAAAGGCCCGGGCTGCCACCATCGAGCAGACCAGCCGTGTCCGCGTATTGGGCAACACCACTGCCGCCGTGGCCACCACTCTTGAGGTCGCCGATGCCACTCGCGACTACACCCAGCTGCGCAATGAAAGCAATCTGACTGCCGCCCAGGCGTCGATTACCCGTACCACCACCACCGCTGGCATGGCCTGGGCGGGCTTCCAGGTGGGGGCGCGCGTTGGCGGAACCCTCGGTCCTTGGGGGGCATTGGGTGGGGGAACCTTGGGCGCTGCAATCGGCGGCGTGGCCGGCGACAAGATTGCCGATGAAGTCGAGCGCAACCGCATCTACACCCACCGGGGCAGCGACGGAAATGACTGGACGGCTGACCCGAAGCATCCGGAGAAGGGTTGGACCCTCGATCTACCACCTTTGCCAGGGGTTGAGCCTGTCAAGGCCAGTCCGGCGCTCGCCGACGAACTGAACTACAAAGCAGTCACCAAGGCCACAGAACTGGCGATGGGTGCCGCAACCCCGAACAACCCCCTGAAGTTGGCAGCGCGACAGGACGACCCCCACAGTTCCTATGGGGGTGACTGGGTGCGCAATGCCGCCGGCACGGGGTGGCAGCGCGAGGTCAACACTGACAAGCCAGGGCTTGGTCGTACGCAGCACGCTTCACCGGAACGAGCCGCCGAGCTGGACGCCCAGTCGAGCGCTATCACCGCCGACAATGCCGCCCGTAGCCCTGCTGTATTGGCAGCCAATTTCAAAGTGCTGTACGAACAGAACGACTGGCAGCGGCACAGCAAGAGCAAGCTGCCCGAGGCAGTCGCCGATGCCCTCCGGCACCCGGAGCGCGTGGTGGGCTCGGATGGCCGCAGGTACGCTCGCCAGGACAGCGGGGAGTGGATATCCGAGAGCTGGCTCAGGAACAAGCATGCCAAGGGCGATCTGCGCGCCGAGCTCGACCTCGCTTTTGACGCCCAGCGCGATCATGTTCAGAAGGTGCTGGACGAGCGATGGAATCCACTGCGCGAGCCGACCACGTTGGAGACAGTGCGGGTGGTGCCTTCGCCGGAACAGCTGGCGGAGCAGGCTGCGACGGTCAAGGCGGATGGTCCGGTTGTTGAACCGCAGGAAGCCAAGCAACCAGAACGCCTGAGCGACACCCGGCATCCCGGTAACGCCGAGTTCCAGCGTGTCCTGCGGCAGGTCCATCATGCGGAAGCGGGGCAAGGGATCAAGTCCGGCCCGCATAGCGAGAAGATTGCAGCAGCGTTGCTTGCCGAAGGCGAGCGCCAAGGGGTGCAGATCAGTCGTGTGCGGATTGCGGAGCAAGGTCAGATTGAAGGGTTGTCAGCGTCCAATCCGTATTCCGAAGCGGCTGCGGTGCGGGTGGATTCCACGGCAGCGCTGAAGATGACGCTGGAAGTCCATTCCAGAGAGTGGGCGGATGCACGGTCGCCACATCTGGCCCAATCGGGTCCGGTTGTGGAGCGCACGGCCGAACAGCAACGCGGTATCAGCGCGCTGTCAATCGCCGACCAGGGGATGTTCGCCCGTATCCGGCAGGATGTGCCGGGGCATATCAGCGACGATCAGGTGATGCGGGCGCTGTTGGATGCGAAGCAGGCCAGGATTGCCGATGTCGCCAGGATCGACAAGGTGATGATGGCTGGGGACCGCATCTTTATTGCCGGGACGGTGCCGGGATTCCGTTCGGTTACGGATGTCGCGCAGGAAGCGCCCCCATTGCAGGAAACCGTAGCGCGTGTGCAGGAGAGCACCCAGCAGCGAGAGCAGCAGGTTGCCTTGGAGCAGCAACAGCAGCAGGAGCGTGGGCCGCGGATGGGGTGAGGTGTTTGCGCGACGGTTGGGTTATGGCGTTTCGTTTTGGGTCATGCGTTACCGAGTGTTGAGCATTTCACGGCGGTCGTCTATCGACCGACCCTACCAAAGCACCACCAGAAGGCGAGAGTGAGTGTCGAGGTGACACATACACGAACGGCGGGGTTCCCCCGCCGCTCATGTGTCAAACCATTACGGGATCACTTCAAACCGCGATTCACCAGCAGCGGTTCCACCGACGGATCCTTGCCGCGGAACTCACGGTACAGATCGGCCAGCTCCACGCTGTTGCCGCGCGAGAGGATCTTGTCGCGGAACACCTGGCCGTTCTCAGCAGTCAGGCCACCGTGTTCCTTGAACCACTCGAACGCGTCATGGTCCAGCACCTCGGCCCAGAAGTAAGCGTAGTAACCGGCCGAATAACCGCCGCCCCAGATGTGGTCGAAGTAGGTGGTGCGGTAGCGCGGCGGTACCTGCGGCAGGTCGACCTTGAACTTCTTCAGCGCGGCCGCTTCAAACGGAGCCACGTCCTGCAGCTTCGCGTCAGCCGGCTGTGTATGCCATGCGAGGTCGAGCAGCGCAGCCGACAGGTATTCGGTGGTGGCGTAACCCTGGTTGAAGGTGCGCGCCTTCAGGATCTTGTCCACCAGCGCCTGCGGCATCGGCTCGCCGGTCTTGTAGTTCTTGGCGTAGTTGGCGAACACCTTCGGGTCCAGCGCCCAGTGCTCGTTGAACTGCGACGGGAACTCGACGAAGTCGCGCGAGGTGCTGGTGCCGGCAATGGACGGGTACTTCACGTTCGAGAACATGCCGTGCAGCGCATGGCCGAACTCATGGAACAGGGTGGTCACGTCATCGAAGCTGAGCAGCGCGGGCTGGCCGGCGGCGGGCTTGGTGAAGTTGCACACGTTGTACACCACCGGCTTGTCGCCGGTGAGGCCGTTCTGCTCGACGAACACGTCCATCCACGCGCCGCCGGACTTGCTGTCGCGCTTGAAGTAATCCGTATAGAACAGCGCCAGCGAGGTGCCGTCCTTGTCGAACACTTCATACACCTTCATGTCCGGGTGGTAGGTCGGAATGTCGGTGCGCGGCTTGAAGGTGATGCCGTACAGCTGGGTGGCCGCATAGAAAACGCCGTTCTGCAGCACGTTATCGAGCTCGAAGTACGGCTTGATCTGCGACTCGTCGAGGTCGTACTGGGCCTTGCGGACCTGTTCGGCGTAGAAGTCCCAGTCCGATGCGGCCAGCTTGAAGCCGCCGTTCTGGGCGTCGATCACCTTCTGCATCTCGGCGATTTCGCCGCGTGCCTTGGCGGTGGCGGCCGGCACGGTGTCGGTCAGCAGCTTGGTCGCGGCGGCCGGGGTTTTGGCCATCTGGTCAGCCAGGCTGTACGCGGCGTAGTTGTCGAAGCCGAGCAGCTTGGCCTTCTGCGCACGCAGCTGGGCCAGGCGCTGCACGGTTTCGCGGGTGTCGTTGGCATCGCCACGCTCGGCGCGGGTTTCCGAGGCCTTCAGCACGGCGGCGCGCTGGTCGCGGTCGCTCAGCGAGGCGAGCACCGGCTGCTGGGTGGTGTTCTGCAGCGGCAGCAGGAACTTGCCTTCCAGGTTGCGGGCCTTGGCATCGGCGGCGGCGGTGTTGATCTCTTCTTCGCTCAGGCCGGCCAGCTTGGCCTTGTCGTCCACCACCACGGCGGCGGCGGCGGTGGCCGCGACCAGACGGGTGTGGAACTTGGTGGCCAGCGTGGTTTCTTCCACGTTGAGCTTGCGCAGGGTGGCCTTGTCGGCGTCGTTCAACTGCGCACCGGCGCGCACGAACTCCTGGTAGTCACGTTCGACCAGGCGCTTCTGCACCGGGTCCAGGCCCAGCGATTCGCGCTGGTCGTAAATGGTCTTGATGCGGGCGAACAGTTTCGGGTCGAGGTTGATCTCGTCCTGGTGCTCGGCGAGCTTCGGTGCCACTTCTTCCTGGATCTTCTGGCGGGCATCGTTGGTGTCGGCCTGGACGATGCCGAAGAACACACGCGAGACGCGGGTCAGGGTTTCGCCACTGCGCTCCAGCGCTTCGATGGTGTTGTCGAAGGTGGCCGGCTCGGCGTTGTCAGCGATCTTGCGCACTTCGGCCAGGTGCTGCTTCATGCCCTCGTTGAAGGCCGGCAGGTAGTCACTGTCTTTGATACGGTCGAATGGCGGAGCCTGGAACGGCAGCGTGCTGGCGCTCAACAGGGGGTTGGTGGAGGCATCGGCCGGCTGCTGGGCAGCGGGGGTCTGGGCATCGGTCACGGGGGTGGACTCCTTGCCGGAACAAGCGGCCAGCGCCAAGCTGATGGCGGCGGCCAGAATGACGGTACGCGACATGAAACGGGCTCCTGGGAAGAGGTGCGGCTGCAGAAAGTTGCAGCCGATCACCCTACTCCCATTGCCCGTTGCCGGCATGTGCCGGACGTGGCATGTGGCTTTGCCAGCCCCGGGTGCCGGCGTGAAGGCTCAGACGGTGCCGCGGTTCTTGCCCTGCCAGGGGCGGTACCACTCGCGGATGGTAGCCATGTCGGCCACGTCGTCGCCGGTGGAATGGAACACCGGGCCGAGGCCGATGATCTTTTCCGGGTAATGGAAGTACGCCGCCAGCACCGGCACGTCGGCCATGCGGGCGATCTTCAGGAAGCCGGCCTTCCAGTGTTCCACCGCCTTGCGGGTGCCTTCCGGGGTGATCACGTACCACATCTTGTCGGATTCGCGGATCAGGCGGACCGCCTGTTCCACGGTGCCCTGCGGCGAGCTGCGGTCCAGCGGAATCACGCCCAGCTTGCGCAGCAGCGGCCCTAACGGCCACCAGAACAGAGAGGCCTTGCCAAGTACCCGCACCTGCAGGCCCATGGCGATCTTGGCCGCCATGCCCCAGTAACCGTCCCAGTTGGATGAGTGCGGGGCGACAATCATCACCAGCTTGGGCACGTCCGGCAGGGTGCCCTGGATCTTCCAGCCGCCCAGGCGCAGCGCGCAGCGCGCGGCCCAGCGCCAGAAACGGCTGGGTTTGACCTGCGGCATGTTCGGCGGAATAGCCGGAACCAGTGAATGTGGGTTGTTCAAGCAATCACTCCCAATTGCGTGTGGTGCGCGCGCGTTTGATCTGCGAGCGCTCTTTCTTGGCGTCCAGGCGACGCATTTTCGCCCCGTGCGAGGGCTTGGTGGCCACGCGCGCCTTGGGCACGCTGAGGCTGGCCTGGATGAAGGCAGCCAGCCGTTCGCGGGCGTCTTCCCGGTTGCGGTCCTGGGTACGGAATCGCTGTGCGTCGATGACCAGCACGCCCTCCCCGGTCATGCGGCGGTCGCGGCGTGCCAGCAGGCGCGTGCGCAGCGGCTCGGGCAGCGAAGGCGAACCGGCTACGTCGAAACGCAGCTCGACCGCGCTGGAGACCTTGTTCACGTTCTGGCCGCCGGCTCCACTGGCGCGCACGAAGCGTTCGACGAGTTCCGAGTCCGGAATCGTCAGGTGCGCATTGATGGTGACAGGCCCATTTCCCATGGGCCGCATTGTAAAGGCTGGATCGCCGCCTTTGGTGACCGGAACGTACGCCATTGGTATCGAATGGGCGGGCAACGGGTCACAACCGGGTGACTATCGTCACGATCTGGCGCGCGTCCTCCACCGCGTCATCCACGCGGGCCGGGTATGCTCGGGCTTTCCATACTGCAGGACGCATCGAGATGACCCTGATCCGCCTTCCGGCCCGCCGTGGCCTGATCCGCCTGGCCCTGACCCTGGCCCTGGGCATGGCCGCGATCGCGCCGGCCCTGGCCGCACCGCCGACCGACGCCGACATCAACCGCCTGCTGGCCGCCTCACGCGCGCAGAGCATGATCGACACGATGCTGCCGCAGATTGAAGCCATGCAGCGCCAGCAGTTCGAGCAGGTCGCCCAGCAGCGGCAGCTGGAGCCGGCCCAGCGCGAGAAGCTGCAGCGCATCGAGCAACGCACCAACCAGACCATCCGCCAGGCATTGTCATGGCAGCAGCTGCGCCCGATGTACGTGGATCTGTACAAGAAGACGTTCAGCAAGGAAGACGTGCTGGCGATGGCGGAGTTCTATGAGAGCTCGGCCGGTCAGAGCCTGCTCGACAAGACGCCGGCACTGATGCAGAACGTGATGGTGGCGATCCAGGACAAAATGCAGCCACTGTTCGTGGACCTGCAGAAGGACCTGGAGGCGATCGTGAACGAAGAAAACGCCCAGACCACGCCGGCCGCTCCGCAGAAGTAACGCGTTACCGCCAGCCGAACAGATCCATGGCCTTGCCAAATTCCCCATCCACCGGCGCGCTGACATCCATCATGCCGCCGTCCGGATGCGGGAAACGCAGGCGCTCGGCGTGCAGCAGCATGCGGTGGATGCCCTGCATGCGAAAGCTGCGGTTATGCCGGCCATCGCCATGGCTGGTGTCACCAATCAGGTGATGTGACAGGTGCTTGAGATGCCGGCGGATCTGGCGGAAGCGCCCGGTCTGCGGCTGGCAGCGCAGCAGCGCATAGCGTGAGGTCGAAAATTCACCGACTGGCACGGCGATCTCGCCCAGCGCCACGCGCTGGAAATGGGTGATCGCCTGTTTCTTGACCGGCTTGCCGGGACCACCGTCCAGATCATGGTCGACGGTAAACGCTTCTTCAGCAGGCCAGCCACGGCAGATCGCCAGGTAATCCTTGGTCACATCGCCGCCCATCAGCGCCTTGCCGAGCGTGCCGGCGCTCTCGCGGTCGAACGCCAGCAGCAGGCAACCACTGGTGGCACGGTCGAGCCGGTGCACCAGGAAGATCGGCCTGCCCAGCTGCTCGCGCAGCCGGTCGGCGAGGAAATCATCTTCGCCCCGCGCCAGCTTGCTGTCATGGACCATCAGCCCGGCCGGCTTGTTGACCACGGCGAGGCGCTCGTCCAGATGCAGCAACTGCAGGGGCGGAAGAATCGGGGGGAGGAGGCATTCAGGATTGTTCACCTGAGGATTATCCCCGCAGGCCAGATGCAGCGCCACATTCGCGGGGTTTCGGCCGATCCCAAGATGAACAGTCAATACGTCCGAAAGTGCGCTTCGTACTTGTTGCAGTTCAATTCCGACGGCCGGCCGTCATATTTCGCCCCCCTTCCACTCCAGAAGCCTGCCCGTCGGCGGGCTGCACGTGCCATGACTACGCCCCACCGCGTCCTTGCCGTTGGCGCACATCCTGATGACATCGAACTCGGCTGTGGCGGAAGCCTGGCCAAGCTGGCCGCCGCAGGTGCCGCGGTTCATGCCGTGATTCTGAGCCGGGGTCGCTTCGGGGCCTGCGAGGACGTGGACCGCGCGCAGGAGTCCGCGCTCGCCCTGCGCACGCTCGGCGTGCAGAGCTGGGTGCAGCTGGACTTTCCCGACACGCGCTTGCAGGAGGTGGCCCGCGACATGGTCCATCATCTGGAACAGACCACGACGGCGCTGCAGCCGGACCGTGTCTACACCATGTCCGCGCATGACCGTCACCAGGACCACCGCGCGGTTCATGATGCTTCGATCATTGCCTTTCGTCGCGTCCGCCAGGTGCTGTGCTACGAAACGCCGAGTTCGTTGCCGCGCTTCACGCCCGACCTCCATGAAGACATCTCCGGACAGTTTGAGCTGAAGCTGCAGGCGTTGCGTGCGCACGAAAGCCAGCGCCACCGCGACTACATGAGCGAAGCGCATCTGCGCTGCCTGGCGCAGTTCCGTGGCCAGCAGGTCGGCCTGGACCTGTGCGAAGGCTTCGTGCCTTACCGGATGGTGCTGTGATGAACGAGTATCTGTTCCTGGCCCTGTGCGCGCTCGTGCTCGGTTACGTCGCGTGGCGCAGACGTACACCACCCTGCCGCGAGTACGGTTGCGTCGACGCCATCGTGCCCGCCTACAACGAAGGTCCATGCCTTGAGCGCGCGTTGACCGACCTGCTGGACAACCCTTATTTCGCACGGGTGATCTGCGTCAACGACGGTTCCACCGACGACACCGCGGCAGTGCTGGACCGGATGCAGGCCCGCTGGCCAGAGCGGCTGGTCGCGGTGCATCAGGAGAATACCGGCAAGGGCGGTGCGCTCATGCACGGCCTGCAGCATGCGACCGCCGCGCAGGTGTTTCTGACCGATGCCGATACCCGCGTGGATCCCGGCAGCGACGGCATCGGGTATCTGCTCGCGGAGATCCGCGCCGGTGCCGACGCCGTCGGCGGCGTGCCCTCTTCCGCGCTGGAGGGGGCGGGTTTCCTGCCACATGTGCGGGCCAGCCTGAAGCTGCCGATGATCGTGCTCAAGCGCACCCTGCAGCAGCTGCTGGGGGGAGCGCCGTTCATCATTTCGGGCTCCTGCGGCATGTTCCGTACCGACGTACTGCGTGCAGTAGGGTTCTCCGACAGGACCAAGGTCGAGGACCTCGACATGTCCTGGTCGCTGGTCTCGCAGGGCTACCGTCTGCGCCAGTGCAACCGCTGTTTCGTCTACCCGCAGGAATGCAATACCTTTGCGGAGGAGTGGCGACGCTGGCGGCGCTGGATCGTCGGCTATGCCGCCTGCATGCGTCTGCACCGTGGCCTGCTGCTGACCCGCTTCGGGCTCTTCAGCATCCTGCCGATGGCCGTGTTGGCACTCACCGGGGCCACGATGGCGCTGCTCGCTTCGCACAGCGCGCTCGGCAGCAGCAGCCCGGGTGAGCTGGCCGCGCGTGTGCTGCCGCTGGCATGGTTGGCGGTGGTCGCGCTGATGGGCGTGATCAGCGCGGTTCACCACCGCAATGCCTGGCTGGTGCCAGCGGCCGTGTTCTCGGTCATCTATCTGCTCCTGGCGTACGCCATCTGGCTCGTCCATGGCATCAAGGGCCTCTGCACCGGCCGCGAACCGACCCGCGACAAGCCCAGCAGGTATCCGCATGTGGTGGACTGAGCTGCGCGCACAATCGGACGCACTGAGCACGCTTTCGCGGCATGTTTCGCCCGAGGCATCGGTGTCGCCCGAAGCGCGGATCATCGGCGACGTGGAGATCGGTGCCGGAACGCACATATGTGCCGGCGCGACCATCCACGGCCCGGTCCAGATTGGACGCGACTGCCTGATCGGCAACAACGCGTTCATCCGTGGACACACGCGTATTGGCGATCGCTGCCGCATCGGCTTCGCCACCGAGATCAAGCTCGCCAGACTGGGCGACGATGTCTCGATCGGCCCGCAGTGTTTCGTCGCCGACAGTCTGGTTGAAGAAGGTGCCTATCTGGGCGCGCTGGTGCGTACCAGCAACCACCGGCTGGATGGCGGCACGGTCAAGGTCATGCAGAACGGCGCGCTGCTGGACACCGGTCTGGACAAGCTCGGTGCCTGGATCGGAGCGCGTGTGGCGCTGGGCGTGGGTGTGATCATCCTGCCCGGTCGCGTCGTCGCGGCAGGCAGCCAGTTCGGGCCGCGCATCACCATCGAGAAGAATCTGCCGCGCGGGCGCTATCGCCTGGAGCAGCGGCTGCAGTGTTTTCAATCCCTGGAGTAGGACCCACCCCATGCACTACAAGATCCCCCGCGCACTGCTGTGCGCGACGATGCTGTCCGCCACCGCGGGCGCCCACGCCGGCATTGAGTCGATCAGTTCGCAGGTCGAACATGCTGACTATGACAGTGGACGCGGCGACCGCGATGTCTTCGGCATCAACGTCACCGGACGCGCGGGCGACACCCGCTGGCAGGCGGGCGCTGCCCACGGGCAGCGGGACTTCGGCGAAACTGCGTTCAGTGGCACCCGCGTGGGTGCGTCGCTGCACCATGACTGGAGCTCGCGCCTGTCGACCCGTACCAGCGCCGCCTTCTCCGACGACAACCCGGTGTTTGCCAACCAGGAATTCACCCAGGATGTGAAGCTCAAGCTGGTGCGCAACACCGTGTTCAACCTGGGCGGACGCTATGCCGAGTACTACGGTGGCACCTACGTGACTGGCTGGTCCGCCGGCGCGGAGTATTACCTGCCGCGGCTCACGGCCAGCTATCGTCACAGCCGGCACCGCCTGTCCACCGGCGGCAGCGGCTACGGCAACACGCTGTCACTGCGGCTGAAGGACGCGCAGGGGCGCGGCCATACACAGCTCTGGCTGGGGAACGGCACCTCGGCCTATGCGCCCGACATGGACCCGCTGCTGCTGCGCGACAGCCGCTCCAGCAGCGTGTTCCTGCGCCGCAGCCAGCCGCTGGGCGAGCACCTGATGTTGAAC
Organism: Stenotrophomonas sp. 278; assembly: GCF_003935715.1. Classification (GTDB taxonomy): domain Bacteria; phylum Pseudomonadota; class Gammaproteobacteria; order Xanthomonadales; family Xanthomonadaceae; genus Stenotrophomonas; species Stenotrophomonas maltophilia_AH. The sequence continues at coordinate 19,392 of NZ_RHPP01000070.1, forward strand.
CTCGGCATTGGCAAGACCTGGCATGAAACCCGCCATGACCGGTTCCAGAGCATCAGCTCGCAGCTGGGCCTGGGTTACCACTGGTAATGCGCAGTGCCACGGCGCTCACGTAGCGCCGTGGCACTCCCTCAGCGCCGCCACCACGCGGCACCCAGCGAGAACAGCCCTGCCGCACCGCTGGCGATGCTCAACAGCGGCGCATCCCCGAAGTACCAGCCACCCGGCTGCATGCCATACAGCACGGCCGACACGATCAGCAGGCCGACGCCGGCAATGGCGGCCACCGCGCGCTTCTGCAGCTTCTGCAGGTTGATGTTGAGCGCGACCAGATCCACCGAACGCATCGACAGTTCATGGTCACCCTCCACCTGCTGCTTCAGCCAGGCGTGTACCAGACGCGGCATGTCCGGGGTGTGGGTCATGATTTCCGGCAGGCGCTTGCGCAGTTCCTTCAGCACCCGACGCGGGCTGTAGCGCTCGCGCAGGATGCGTTCCAGCACCGGCCGGGCCACCGCCCAGATGTCCAGCTGGGGATCAAGCTGGCGACCGACGCCTTCGATGTTGAGCAGGGTTTTCTGCAGCAGGATCAACTGCGGCTGCAGGGTGAGCTGGTAACGCTGGGCCACCCGGAACAGCTTCATCAGCACTTCGGCCAGCGAAATCTGCGACAGCGGGCGGGTGAAGTACGGTTCGCACACCGAACGGGCAGCCGCTTCCAGTTCATCGATGCGTACGTTGTTGGGCATCCAGCCGGCTTCAACGTGAAGCTCGGCCATGCGCCGGTAGTCCTTGTTGAAGATGGCCATGAAGTTTTCGGCCAGGTAGTACTGATCTTCCTCTGACAACTGGCCCATGATGCCGAAGTCCAGCGCGATGAAACGCGGGTTGTCGCGGCGGGCCGGATCGGTGTCGACCCAGATGTTGCCGGCGTGGGCGTCGGCATGGAAGAAATTGTCGCGGAACACCTGGGTATAGAACACGCGCACGCCCTTGGCGGCCAGCGCCTTTCGGTCGATGCCAGCCTTGTCGAGCGCGGCGATGTCATCCGACGGAATACCCCACACGCGTTCGAGCGTCAGCGCGCGCTCGGCGGTATGGCTCCAGATCACCTCAGGTACGTACAGGTCGTCCGAGTCCAGCCAGAAGCGGCGCAGGACGCTGGCGTTGGCCCCTTCGCGCTGCAGGTCGAGTTCGGCCGAAAGGGTGTTTTCGACTTCGGCCACGACTTCGCGCGGGCGGATTTTGTCGGCGCGCGGGTGCGTACGCTCGACCAGCGCCGCGGCGGACCTGAGCAGGGCGATGTCGGCGTCGATCTGCTTTTCGATGTCCGGACGCAGCACCTTGACCACGACCTGGCGGCCGTCGGCCAGGGTGGCCGCATGCACCTGGGCGATCGACGCCGACGCCAGCGGCTGCAGGTCGAAGCTGGCGAACGCTTCGCTGACCGGGCGGCCCAGCGCGGCTTCCACGATGCGTTGTGCGGTATCACCGTCGAAGGGTTTGACCCGGTCCTGCAGCAGGGTGAGCTCGTTGGCCACGTCGGCCGGAATCAGGTCGCGGCGGGTGGACAGGATCTGCCCGAACTTGACGAAGATCGGGCCCAGGTCCTGCAGCGCCAGGCGCAGACGCGCGCCGCGCGACTGCGCGGCGATGTCGGCCGAAGCACGCGGCACGAACGGTTTGGCCAGGCGCAGCCAGCGCTCCAGCGGCGTGCCCTGCAGCAGGTCATCAAGGCGGTAGCGCAGGATCACGCGGCCGATGCGGCTGGCCCGGAACACCGCCTTCATGCACGCACCTGTTGCAGGCGCTGGACGCGCGCGGCCAGGCGCTCCACGTCGTCGCGCATCACGTCCACATCGTCATGGAAGGCGTCCAGCTCGGCTCGGGGTACCACGTCACGCGACTCCTCGGTAACAAATTCGGCGGCGGTATGCGCCAGATCGGACGCGCCACGGCGCGCATGCTGCAACGCCGAGCGCAATGTGTTGGCCACCTGCACGCCCAGGATCTCGCCGAACACACGTACGAAGGGCAGCTGCCAGTCCGGATCGAAGCGGCTGGCCAGCTGTTGCAGGCGGCGCGCCAGCTCGGCGTCGCCGGAGACCTTCACCCGTCCCGCCGGGGCGTCGCCGCCCCGCCGGGCATTGGCGATCAGCGGCAACTGCGCCAGCACGCCGCCCAGCGTGCTACGCACGGCCAGGTCGGGTTCCTGGCCTGGATCGACCGGGCCAACGGTGAGGCGATCACCCTCCACGCCGATGCGCATCGCCAGTGCTGGCGACTCCAGGGTCAGCGCGACATGGCGACCATCCAGCGTGGTGAGCGCATGGCGGGTATCCGGGTCCAGCGCGACGGTGCGGTTCAACGCCAGTTGCAGGGCATTGCCGGCCAGGGGCTTGAGGGAGGAAAGCAGGGAGCGGGGCATGTGGGCATTCTACCTGCCGGCCTTCAATGACGGGTGCACGGAGGCCAGACAGCGCGACGGCCTGGTCGTCGCGGGGACGCCAGGCCGTCGTGGCATGCCGCGGCAGTGCGGCGGGCAGGAGAGAGGTGCCCCCCGCACTGCCGTCAAGGCAGTTGCTGCGGGTACTACGTACGCTTACGGAACATCGAGATCACCGCCAGGATCAGGAACACAACGAACAGGATCCAGGCAATGTTGCTGGCGGCACCGGCGATGCCGGAGAAACCGAGCACCGCCGCAATCAGGGCGATAACAAAGAAAATTACGGCGTAGTGCAGCATGTCGATCCTCGCGTGGTGCGTGCCGGATTGGCGTGCTGCCATAGTCTCGATTCGAGGGTGTTCAGCGAGTGACGGCAACCTCAGCGCGCAATGAAGCCTTCAGCCTCGTGAGTCCCTCGTCAATGCTCACCTGCGGCACATATCCGAAGTCACGTCGCGCCGGCTCCATGCTGTACCAGTGCGGCGTGCACAACTGCTCGGCGAGGAACCGGGTCATCGGCGGTTCGCCCGGCAGGCGCAGCAGCGGCCACAGCCGCTCGGCCACCGCACCGATGCGGTAGGCGGTCTTGAAGCTGATCGACTTCTCCACCGGCGGCGCACCCGAAGCGGCCAGCAGCTTGTTGAGCAGCTCACGCATCGGCAGCGGTTCGCCGTTGGAAATGAAATAGGCCTTGCCGGCGCAGGCCGCATCCGGGGCGAGGTGGTCAAAGGCCTGGAAATGGGCCAGGGCGGCGTTGTCGATGTAGGTGGTGTCCACCAGGTTGGTACCGTCGCCAACGAAGCGCAGGCGACCGGCACGCGCACGCTCTGCCAGCCGCGGCACCAGCTGCTGGTCGCCCGGGCCCCAGATCAGGCGGGGGCGCAGCGCCACGGTGACCAGCTGCGCGTCATTGGCGGCAAGCACACGCTGCTCGGCAATCGCCTTGGTCGCTGCGTACGGGGCCTGGAAGTTTTCGCCGTAGGGCACTTCGTCCGCGCCAAGCCCCTCCACCGGATGGGTGGCGCGATGGGTCACGCTGGGCGTGGAGGTGTAGACCAGTCGGCCGACGCCGTTGGCGCGGCAGGCCGCGATCACGTTGTCGGTGCCGACCACGTTGGCCTGGTGGTAGCTGTCATAGCTGCCCCAGGCACCGGCTTTGGCCGCGTTATGGAACACCGCGTCCACCCCGGCCACCGCGTGGCGTACGGCCTCGGCGTCGGCGAGGTCGCCGCGGATCTGCCCCACGCCCAGCGCCGCCAGCGCGGCGTAGTGCCCGCGGTTGAAACTGAGTACCTCGTGCCCACGGTCGACCAGGCCACGGCACAGCGCCTGGCCAAGGAAACCACCACCACCGGTGACCAGAATCTTCATGCGTGTTGCTCCATGCGGGTTGCGGCCCAGACGGTCAGCTTCTCGCGACCGATCTTGGCGTTGTGACGGATGTCGACGGGGAAGCCGGGGTGCGGCAGGAAGTGTTCAACCCGGGCGGTACCGGGATGTGCCAGCGCGTGGTCGCGCAGGCGCTGCTGCAGCGCGGGCGAATCTGCCGTGCCGGGCTTCAGTTCGTAGCACAGCACCGGCACCTGCTGGCCGGGTGCGCCTACGCCTACCAGTGCAGTGCGGGCGATACCGTGGAGCGTGTTGAACACAGGTTCCACCTGCTCGGTGTACAGCGGGCCCTGCACGGTTTCCAGCCGCTGGGTCTTGCGCCCGCAGAACCACAACCGGCCCTGTTCGTCGAAGTAACCGACGTCGCCCATGCGGTGCACCACCCGGGTGCTGCCGTCGGCGAGCGTCTCGAGGATCTTGGCTGCTGCGGTGGCCTGCGGGCGATTGAAGTAGCTGTCGGTGGCGGTGGGGCCGGCGACGGTGATCTCGCCGACCACGCCGGTGGCCACTTCGCGCACCTGCGACCACTGCGGCAGCGCGGCGTCGTCGATGGCGATGATGCGCACCTGGTTGGGCGCGACCACGCGGCCCACGCAGGTGCCGGCCCCCTGCTCGGTGGCCTGGCGCGTGCTTTCCAGTTCACGGCCTTCGACCACCGCGACCGGCAGGCATTCGGTGGCCCCGTACGGGGTCCAGAACTGGGCGTCGTCGGGCAGCAGGCGGCGGATCCGCGCGACCACGTCCGGTGGC
>NZ_RHPP01000071.1 GCF_003935715.1 Stenotrophomonas sp. 278
CTGCCCGGGCGAACCGTGCCAGAGCTGCCGGCGGGTCTGCAGCCGGCCACCCAGGAGCCGGGCGTGCGTCCAGCGCGGGCATTGCCGTATCGGCCGCTGGTGGCGATGACACGCGATGCGGAAGCGCTGCACTTGGAACTGCGATGTGACGGTGCCGCCGCCGTGCTGCAGGTGTACGACCAGCTGCAACTGGAGGCGATTCCGCGTCGCTATACGGTGTCACCCGGTGCCGTGTTGCGGGACACATGGAACGTGGATGACGAGCGTGGCTACGATCTGTGGCTGCTGGGGCCGAATGGCTTCCATCGCCGCTATCAGGGCGAGGCCGGTGCCGCGCCGGTGCAGGCGGCATTGACCCGAAGCGGGGACGAAATCTGCCTGCAGCTGGACAACCCTGACGGCAGGGCCGTGAGCGTGGACGTGCGCCCGATGGCATACCCCGCGCACATGCCGACCCGACGCGTGGAGTTGCCGGCGGGTGGACGGGCGGAGATCCGCTGGGCGGCCACGCCCACGTCGGGTTGGTATGACCTGGAGATCGTGCAGACAGGGGCGTCGCAGCGGTTGGCAGGACGGATGGAGAACGGTCGTCCGGGGACGACCGATCCGGCAATGGGGACGCAGGCAATGGTGTTTCATCTGGGCTGACGGGTAACGCATGACCACGGAACGAAAACGTTACCGGGCGGCACCAGCATGTTGCGCACCCGCCGCTTGGCTCCATGCGCGCAGTCCCATCACCGCCAACCCGATGAACAACACATACAACCCGGCGGTCACGTTCAACGACTTCACCAGATACATACCCACGTACACCACATCCACCACGATCCACAGCCACCACGTGGCCACGTGACGCCGCGCCTGCCACCACTGCGCCACCAGGCTCAGCGCGGCCAGCATTGCATCCAGCCAGGGCAGCGCCGCGTCGGTCCAGCTGTGCATCGCTGCACCCAGCAGCAGGCCGCCCAGCACACCGACGCCCAGGTCGCGCAGCAGTTGGCGGCGCGACAGCGGCGCGATGGTGATCTGTCCTTCGGCTGCGGCATTGCGCCGCCAGCTCAGCCACCCGTACAGCAGAAACGCCCCGAATGCGATCTGCAGCAGCGTGTCCGAGTACAGCCGCGCCTCCACGAACACCACCGCATACAGCGCCACAGCGACCAGCCCCACCGGCCACGCCAGCAGATGCCGGCGCGCCATCAGCCATACGCCGAGGATGCTGGCGGCCACTGCGGACCATTCGAGCAGTGCCGGGTTCATAGGCCGATCGTCACCGACAGGCGCGCCTGGCGCGGTGCGCCGGCGAACAGGTAATAGTCGCCGTCGGTGCTGCCGGTATCACGCCAGTAGTAACGGTCGAACAGATTGTCCACCGACAGATTCCAGCGCACCGGGCGCTGGCCTACGGTGTGCTGGAAGCGCAGGCCAGCATCGAACACGCTGTACGACGGCACCTTCACCCTGCCATCCACCGTGGCGACATTGGCCGACGCGTAACGCCAGCCCGCTCCGACCGCCAGCCCGTCAACGAACGGCAGTCGGTAGTCGACGTGCACGGTGGCGCGCCGCTTGGGCACGTTCACCAGCTGGTGGCCTTCATACGCGGGAGTGCCGGTGTCACGCGCACGCGCCTGCAGCAGGCTGGCGCTGGCGGTCAGCGTCAGGCGCTCGCTGAGCTGGCCGTCGGCGCTCAGCTCCAACCCGGTGTGCACCTGGCGGCCATCCTGCACGAAGGTGTATCCGGCCTCGCTGTCGTCGGGCCGGGCATACTGCAGCGGCAGAGACGTGCGGAACAACGCCGCGCCCAGGGTAAGCGCGTCGGTGCGGGCAAACTTCACGCCCACTTCGGTCTGGCGCGACTCCAACGGCTGCAGCCAGCTGCCCCCGTTCTGGGTCCAGAACGGGGCTTCCCTGCCCAGCGAAAGGCCTTCCACGTAACTGGCATAGACGCTGACCGCCTCACCGGGCTTGAACACCACGGCGGTCTGCGGCATGAACGTCGACAGCCTGCTGTGGCGCTCGGGAGTGCCCCGCTTGTCATAGGCGCGCTCGTCCATGCGCACGTAGCGACCGCCGGCCAGCCATTGCCACTGGTCGTTGAAACTCACGCGGTCGAGCACGAACGCCGAGCGCTGCCAGCTGTCCAACCGCCGTGCCGATGCGCCGGGCTGCAGCGGCGAAGGATCGAACACCGGCACCTGCGGATCAAGGATGTTGGCCGTGCCGACGTACTCGTTGACGTTCTGACGCTTGTCCACGGTGCGGTGGAATACATCCACGCCAACCGAGAGCTCGTGCCGCACGCTGCCGGTGGCAAAGCGTCCGCGCAGCTCGCCACGCAGCTGCTGGTTCACCCGGGTGTCGTCGGGGCTGCGGTAGTCGTAGATGTCGTAGTCACCATCGGGCGCGAAGTAGTTGCCCGGAGTGCTGCCGTCGGCGCAGGCTTCGCTGTAATAGCAGCCATAGGCAAAGGCGACGTTGTCGTCGATCACCGTGCGGCTATGACCCACCGACACGCGCGACTGCCAGTCCGGGGTGAAATCGAACGTGTGCAGCGCGGTCAGATTGGTGCTGGCAATGCCAACCGGTTGTACCCACGGCTGGTAGCCGAGCATTTTTTCGCGGTCCACGCCGTGCGGAACGTCGGTCGCACCAAGCAGCTGGAATCCGGAGGCCGAGCGCTGCGCGCTGGTCTGATAGTTGGCATCCACCTCCAGCTTGCTGCGCCCGCTGATCTGCCAGTCGGTGGCCAGCGAATAGAAGTTGCGGCGGCCGTCGGCATGTTCGATGTACGACTCGCTGTCGTCCCACGCCGCATTGAATCGCACGCCGAAGGTCGGGGTCAGCCAGTGGCCGACATCCACTGCGGCGTAGCGCGAGCCTTCCGAATCGGTGCCCAGGGTGAGATTGCGCACCTCGGCCGGACGCTTGCCCACGTAGTTGATCAGACCGCCCGGTGCCATCACGCCGGCAGCCAGCCCGGCTTCGCCCTTGAGCACCTCCACCTGGGCGACGTTTTCCAGGGCCAGGCGCTGTTCGCCGGCGATGGAGAGCCCGTTGAAGCGGTAGCCGGTAGCCAGGTCCAGCGCGAAACCGCGTATTGCCACGTTCTGGTAGTAGCCGACCGGGGCATAGCTGTCGCCCAGCGAGGCGTCGTGCCGCGCCAGTTCGGACAGCCCGCGCACCTGCAGGCGATCCAGATATTCGCTGCCGAGCACGTTCACCGATGCCGGCGTGTCCTTCCAGCTTCCGGCACCGAAGCTGCTGGACGAAGGCGTTTTCGCGGTCTGCTGGTGTGCCTGCACGCGGATGCCCGCAAGTTCGGTGGGCGAACGGTCGCTGGCATCGGCAGCCGGCGCGCTGGCGTGAAGCGGCAGGGCGGCGCAGAGGGCGGTGGTCAACAGGGAAATGCGCAGGCGGTTCATTCGTTTCGTCATCAGCCAGAGGAGACGAAGCGAAGGCACGCACGCAACAGCGCCCAGAACGGCCGCCGTGTGTGTTGCTCAAAGCTCCCTACGCCGGTGCAAACCGGATCAGGTTCCAAGGGACTCTCTCAGCCTGGTCATCCAGGCACCCCCGCTTCAGGCTGGCATTCTCACACCAACCGGCGCGAAAGGCCAATCCTGGTCTCAGGCTGCAGTGCGAATTCCGTCGAGCAGGCTGCGCCCCGCCGCGCCGGCGAACCAGTCGGCGTGGCCTAGCAGGAAGGTGTGGTAAGCCACGTCGGCATTGGCCCTCGAGCCGGTGATCGCATGGAAGTACTCCACCTCCGACAGCGCGAAATCCAGATGCACGACGGGCAGCAGGTCGGCAAGCAGACTCAGGTCGCTCACGGTCAGTGGCCGCTCGCTGCGATAGCCCTCCAGCAGCGCCAAGGCGGTAGCCGGGTGGCCAACCGGTCCCTCACTGGCCAGCCAGTCCACCGCATTTCGTTCGATCGCCGTGGCCAGGTCGAACAACGCACTGGTCGGAGCGGCCAGGCCGAAGTCGAACACCGTGCTGATGGTGGCGTTGGCGCCGCCTCCGCGCCACAGCAGGTTGGATGCATGCCAGTCGTTATGGCCCCAGCGCACCGGCTGCGCGGCATAGCGACCGCCCAGCGCGGCATGCCACGGATGGATCGCGCGCGCGAGATCGCTTTCCCATGGCACGTCGGCCAGGTAGTCCGCCAGCCCCGGGCGGCCGTCGAGCTGCGCACGCAGCTGCGCGACTGGATCGGCGGCGCGGATCAGGTCGTCGCGTGCCACCAGGACATGGGTGGAGCGTTGCGGCGCGCGATAGTCCGCAGCCGCGTGGTGCAGGCGCGCGAGCATCCCCCCGACCTGGTGCGCGTGCCCCAGGTCGGTGAGCGGCGTCCAGGAAGGTATGTCGCGAAACAGATCCGTACCACTGCCTTCGGCATGGACTTCGTAAGTCCATTCGCCACGCGCCACCGCCGTGTGCCCGTCTGCAGCAGGCAGCACCCGCACCACTGGCAGTCCTGCGCGGAGCAGATGTGCCATGAAATGATGCTCTTCCTCCAGCACCGGGGCGCTGCGCACGCGACGATGATGACGCTTCACGAACACGCGTCCGTGCGGCCCCTGCACCAGCGCTGCGGCGGAGAACGGCCGTGGACTGTGCCAGACCAGCGTGCAGCGTCCCTGCAGCGCCGCGTATCCCGCGCCCAGCCATGCCAGTTCTTCGGCATCGAGGATGGGCCAATCGGCCTGGACCTGATCGTTGTCCAGACCCTGTACGCGGTGTTGCGCGGTGCTCAAAGCTTGCTGTCGCGCAGGTAGTCGAACAACTCCGCATCGCCCTTCAGGCCCAGCTTGAGCATGGCATCGCCTTTCTGGCGGCTGATCGTGCTGACGCTCTTGTGCAGATGCAGGGCGATTTCCTTGACCGTCTGGCCGGCACCAAGCAGGCGCAGCACTTCAACTTCCTTGGGCGACAACGTCCGCGTGTCCTTCTCTTCGACGTTGTGCGTGCCGATTGCGTCAATCCGGTCCTTCAATGTGCGACTCAGAAATGGCTGGCCGCGTTGTACCGTCTGGATCGCCAGCGGCAGCTCGTCCATGGACGAGGCTTTGTCGACGAGGCCAAGAACGCCGGTGGATACCACCATGCGCAGGATGGCCAGGTTGTTGGCCACGCTCAGCAGCACCACCGGCAGGTCCGGGTAGTGGCGGCGGATCATTCCAATCATGGCGAAACCGTCAGCCTGGCCCGCACCGGGCATGGAGTAATCAGTGACCAGGAGATCGCATGGATGCGCCTTGAGCATGTCCATCAGCTCGCTGGCACTGCTGGCTTCAGCAACCACTTCACCAACGCCGCTCGATTCGATGACGGCCTTGGTCCCGATACGGACGACCGGGTGGTCGTCGGCGATGATAATGCGCAGGGTCATGGACTAGTATTGCCTGTAAGGCAGCGGCCCTTCCGGGCCCGTCGGGATGTTGGAATCATATTACGGAGATCGGACCGCATGCGTACCTCGGTTGTCCGCTGGCTGCTCGTGCTGGTTCTGCTGATCACTGCAAGTACCTCCGGCAATTCTGCGCCCGGTACCCTGCCGGCGGCGGCGCTTTCGCCGCGCCAGGCCGAATGGATCGAGCGGAACCCTACCATCTTACTGGGCCTGTACGACAGCGGCTGGCCTCCGTACGAGTCTGTACAGAACGGCGAACCAAAAGGGCTCGGTTACGACTATCTGATGCTGCTTTCGCGCCAGTTGGGCCTGGATGTTCAGGTTCGCGTGTACCGCGACTGGGCCGAGGTCCTGGACGCCGCCTGCCGGGGCGAGGTGGATGTCGTAATGAACATCGCCCTGACCCCGGGCCGCACCCGCTGCATGGTCTACACATCCCCCTACGCCGAAGCGCCGCTGGCACTCGTGGGACGTCCCGGCGACACACGTGCGTCAGCCGATCCGGACCTGACCGGGCTGCGGGTCGTGACCGAGCAGGAGTTCCTCACCAGCGAACAGATCCGCTCCCGTTTCCCCGGTGCCCGACGCGTCGTGGCCTCCAATACGGCCGCCGCATTGGAAATGGTGGCGCAGGGTAAGGCGGACATCTATATCGGCAACGCGCATGTCGCAAACGCCATCATCAGCGACCGCAAGCTGGAGGGCATCACATTGTTGCGCCCCAGCGACCTGCCTCCCGAACGGCTGCACTTCGGGGTTCCCAATGCCCGACAGCCCTTGGCCGAGGCCCTGGATGCCGCGCTGGCGACGCTGCCGGACAGCCAGCGCGACATCATCGCCAAGCGCTGGATCACGCCCCTGCAGTGGTCGGCGCAGTCGCGGCTGGTACTGAGCGAAGCCGAGAGCCGGGTGCTGGCGACACCGCTGCGCATGGGCTACGCACCGCAGGCGTCACCGTTGTCGTTTGTGGACGCATCCGGTGAACCCAGTGGCGTTGCCGGCGACTACCTTCGCCAGCTGCGCATGGTCGGTGCGCAGCTGAACCGGGTGCCGGCGCACGACTGGTTCGAAGTACGCGACCAGATGCGACGCGGTACCGTCGATGTGGTCATGGGCATGCCCAACGATGCGCACTACCTGGGCGACGACTGGGTGTTCAGCCAGCCCTTCATCAGTGTGCCCAATGTAGTGGTTACGCCGAACAACAGCCGTGCCGTGCTGGGGTTGAGTGACCTGGACGGACGCACCATTCTGCTCTCCGACCCCGACCGTCTGCGCGGCTACATCCTGCAGTACGCGCCCAAGGCACGCATCGTGCCCGCGCGCAGCGTGGAGCAGGCACTGGCGCGTCTGGCCAATGGCGACGCCGATGCCTACGTCGGAAATCTGGCGATGGTGGACCGGGTGATCCGCGAGTTCCATCCGGCACGGCTCCACGTCGCCGCACCTGCCGGTTTCAGCGATCAGCTGTCGCTGGCGGTGAAGCGGCAGTACGCGCCACTGGCCACCACGTTCGACCGGGTGCTGACCAACCTGACCCCGCGCGAACATGCGGCCATCCGGGGCGACTGGCTGCTGGCCGAATATCGCTCAGGGCTGGACTGGCGCTCGGTCGCGCGCTGGGCGGTACCGCTGTCGCTGATCCTGCTCACCGCAATGATCGTCCACGGATGGGGCTACCTTCGCCTGCGGAGGGAAGTGTCGATGCGCCGCGGGCTGGAAAAGCGCCTCGCTGAGATCACCGACAACCTGCCGGCCATCGTCTACCAGGCCCGGCGCGAAAGCGACGGGCGCGTGACCTTTCCGTACATCACCGGTGACCTGCACTCGATGTTCGGCGTGAGTACGGTCGAGGTGATGCGCGATGACACTTTGCTTGAGGCCCAGATCGACGCGCGCGACCGCGAGGCGATCACCGAGGCAATGACGCAGGCAGCCCGTAATTTTACCCCGCTGGACCTTGAATTCCGGACCAGCCCACATGGTGTGGTGCGCTGGGTGCGAACGCGTGCGCTGCCCTACGCCACTGCCGATGGAGCGGTGTTGTGGAGCGGCTACTGGGTGGACGTAACGGAGGCGCGTGCCCAGGCCGACGCGCTGGCGGCAGCCAAATCCGACGCCGAACGGGCCACGGCGGCCAAGTCCAATTTCCTGGCCACCATGAGCCATGAGATACGCACGCCCATGAGCGGCGTGCTGGGCATGGTGGAGGCCTTGTCGCACACCAAGCTGGACGGCGAGCAGCGGCGCATCATCGGCGTGATCGAAGACTCCGCCCAGATGCTGCGCCAGATTCTGGACGACATTCTGGACTACTCGCGGATCGAGGCGGGTGCATTGCCGCTGGAACCGCAGCCGGTGGCGCTGCGCAGCCTGCTCGACAACGTGCAGCAGCTGCTGTCTCCGCAAGCGTCCAGCAAGGGCCTGGACCTGAGCCTTGAGGTCGACCCTGATGTCGCCGCACAGCATCTGGTGGATGGCATGCGCCTGCGCCAGGTGGTGTTCAATCTGCTCAGCAACGCCATCAAGTTCACCAACCGGGGCCGGGTGGGCATTGCCTTGAAGGTGGAACGTTCCGACGACATGGCGCAGACCCTGCGGTTGACCGTGACCGATACCGGCATTGGCATTTCCCCGGAGCAGCGCGAGCGATTGTTCAAACCCTTCGCGCAGGCCGATGTGGCCATCACCCGGCATTACGGGGGTACCGGGCTGGGGCTGAGCATCTGTCAGCGCCTGGTGGGTCTGATGCGCGGGCGACTGGACATGCACAGCATCCCCGGGCAGGGCACCCGCGTGGACGTGGTGTTGAGCCTGCCACGGGTACCGGGTGGGGACGGCGACGCCGATGTGCAGCACGGCACCGACGGGGTGCAGCCACTGCCTTCGGGGCAGGCGCGTCGCCGGGTGCTGGTCGTCGAAGACCATCCGACCAACCAGGCGCTGATGCGCTGGCGGCTGCAGCAGCTGGGGCTGCAGCACGAGCTGGCCGTGGACGGCGAAGCCGCGCTGGCGCTGCTGGATGCATCAAGCTTCGATCTGGTGATCACGGACTGCCGCATGCCGGTGATGGACGGCTACACCTTGACCCGACGCATCCGCGAGCGCGAGCGGGGTTCGGGCCGTCATCTGCCGATACTTGCGCTGACAGCCAGCGCATTGGCCGAAGACCTGCAGCGCTGCCGCGAAGCGGGCATGGACGACCTGCTGGCCAAGCCGGTCGCGCTGGCAACACTGCGCAGGGCATTGCGACGCTGGTTGCCGAGCGACCCGGACGACGACGGGCCCACCGCGACCGACCTGGATGCGGGCAATCCGGCGACACCTGCCACGCCTCCCACCCGGAAAGCCATAGTGGAGCGTTTCGGATCGGAGCACGTGGCGACCGTGCTGATTGAAAGCATGCGCAAGGCCACGGGTGAAGACCTGCAGCGGGGTCTGCTGGCGCGTGAGCAGAACGACAGCAACGCGGCAGTGGAGGTCCTGCATCGGATTGTCGGCGGACTCGGCACGCTGGGCGCGGAGTCGCTGGCGACACAGGCACGCGGACTCATGCAGCAGATACAGAACCAGGGTGTGGCGGCATGCGTTGCGGATATCGCGGCGTTCGAGGAGTCGCTGGAGGCGTACCTGCACAGCCTGGATCGCTGACCCGTTATCGGGACTGTGATTGCTGGCCCAGATATTCGATCACCAGCCGACGCCGTTCCGGATCGGCGGTGGAATTGACCATGCGCGAATCGGGCACCACGCTCGCCGGCGAACGCAGGAACGCATCCAGTGTCTGTTCGCTCCAGACCAGGTTCGCGCGGCGCATCGCCGGCGAATAGGGGTAGTCGGAAAGGCTGCCCGCGCGCCGACCGATCACCCCGTGCAGGTTCGGGCCGAATCGATGCACCCCTCCGGCGTGAGCGGTATGGCAGCCACCACAGATGGCAAACGCGCGCTCGCGCTCGCGTTGCCGCGCCTGCTCGGGTGTCTGCGGCGCGGCCGTGCATGCGCTCAGCAGCACGACCGCCAACACGGCCAGTGTTCTCACATCGAGGAGTAGTTGGGGCCGCCGCCGCCCTGCGGAGTCACCCATACGATGTTCTGCTTCGGGTCCTTGATATCGCAGGTTTTGCAGTGCACGCAGTTCTGCGCGTTGATCTGCAGCTGTTCCTGGCCTTCACTGCCCACGAACTCATACACACCGGCGGGGCAATAGCGTGCTTCCGGACCGGCGTATTCGGCCAGGTTCACCTTTACCGGAATGCTCGCGTCCTTCAGGGTGAGATGGCTGGGCTGGTCTTCTTCATGGTTGGTGCTGCTCAGGAACACAGAGCTCAGCCGGTCGAAGGTCAGCACGTTGTCGGGCTTCGGATAGGCAATCCGGGTGTGCTGTGAGGCCGGTTCCAGGCATTCGTGGTCAGGCTTGCTGTGACCGATGGTCCACGGCGGATTGCGGATGCCCAGTTTGGGCAGCAGCCACTGTTCAATGCCGGTCATCAGCGTGGCCACGGTGCGGCCCTTCTTGAACCACTGCTTGAAGTTCTTGGACAGCTTCAACTCGTCGTGCAGCCAGCTGTTCTCGAACGCTTCCGGATAGGCGCTGAGTTCATCGCGCTGGCGGTCCGCTGCCAGGGCGTCGAACGCCGCGTCAGCTGCCAGCATGCCGGTCTTGATCGCCGCATGGCTGCCCTTGATGCGGCTGGCGTTGAGGTAGCCGGCCTCGCAGCCGACCAGCGCGCCGCCGGGGAACACAGTCTTGGGCAGCGAGAACAGCCCGCCGGCAGTGATCGCACGTGCGCCGTAGCCGATGCGCTTGCCACCTTCCAGGTGCTTGCGGATCGCGGGATGGGTCTTGAAGCGCTGGAACTCCTCGAACGGACTCATCCACGGATTTCTGTAATCCAGCCCGACCACGAAGCCCACCGCGACCTTGCCGCCCTCGGCGTGGTAAAGGAACGAACCGCCATAGGTGTCGCTCTCCAGCGGCCAGCCGGCGGTGTGCACCACCAGCCCCGGCTGATGCCTGGCCGGATCGACCTGCCACAGCTCCTTGATGCCGATGCCGTAGGACTGCGGGTCCTTGCCGGCATCCAGCTGGAAGCGCGTGATCAGCTGGCGGCCGAGGTGGCCGCGCGAGCCTTCAGCGAAGATCGTGTACTTCGCGTGCAGCTCCATGCCACGCTCGAAGTTGGGACCATGGCTGCCGTCTTTGCGGATGCCCATGTCGCCAGTGGCCACGCCCATCACCGCGCCGTTGTCGTCGTACAGCACTTCGGCGGCGGCGAAGCCTGGGAAGATGGACACTTCCAGCGCTTCGGCCTGCTGCGCCAGCCAGCGGGTGACCTCGCCCAGGCTGACGATGTAGTTGCCCTGGTTGTGGAAGCACTCCGGCAGCAACGCATGCGGGGTGCTGCGCGCGCCTTCCGGGCTCAGGAACAGGAATTCGTCGCGGGTTACCGCCTGCTTCAGCGGTGCGCCGCGCTCGGCCCAGTCCGGAAACAGTTCGGTCAGCGCGCGCGGGTCCATGATCGCGCCGGACAGGATGTGTGCGCCGGGCTCGGAGCCCTTTTCCAGCACGCAGACCGACAGTTCGCGGCCGGCTTCGATGGCGCGCTGGCGCAGGCGGATGGCCGTGGCCAGGCCGGCAGGGCCGGCTCCGACGATCACCACGTCAAATTCCATGGCTTCGCGCGGGGGCAGGGCGGTGGTTTCTTCGCTCATGGTGGTGCGTAACTCGTTGGGTAATGCCATCGGCCAAAGCCGGCGGCGGTTGCCTGGGAAATGCGGTTCAGTACGTCAGGGTACCGGGAGCCGGCGTTTACGCCTAGTTCGCCGACGTTGACCATGGTTTGAGGACTGTATGCTGCAGTGCCGCATTTCCGTAGAGCCGGGCTTGCCCGGCTTCGGGGACGCCTGTGCCGGGCAAGCCCGGCACTACGAGCCAAACGCTTCGTGGTACCGCACATCCGCATCCGGCCATTCCCCCCGCAGCAAACACGCCTGGAAATACGCCTCGGGCACCCCGGGCAACCGCAACCGCGGGTCGGCCCGGAACCCGAAGCGCCCGTAATACGCCGGATCGCCCAGCAGGACACAGCCGGCGGCCCCGCGCTCCTGCAGCGCCGACAGCGCGGCCCGCATCAACGCGCTCCCCACGCCCCGGCCCTGGTGCAGAGGAGCCACCGAGATCGGCCCCAGGCCGTACCAGTCCCGGCTGCCGTCGCTGAGTTCGACCGGCGACAACGCCACATGGCCGACCAGCGCGCCCTCGTCCTGCGCCACCAGCGACACCGACAGCCCGCCGGCCGCGCGCAGCGCGTCAACGATGTCCTGCTCGGTCCCGTCGCGGTGGGGTGCCTTGGCGAACGCCTCGCGGGTCAGTGCATGGATGGCGGCGATGTCCTGCCGGCGCTCGGGACGGATCTGCATGGCGAAAGGCTCTGCGACGGAATGTCGCCATTGTAGGCCCGTGCTGCGCCGTGCCTTGGCCGGGCACCGGTGAGCGCGGACAATGGCTGCCTCTGCTGCTCTTTCCTGCCAGGTAGCCATGTCCCTGAATCCGTATGACCTGTTCGATGTCCGTTCCCTGCTCAGCGAGGAGGAGCGCGCGGTACAGGCCAGCGTGGCCCGTTTCACCAATGAGCGGGTGCTGCCCATCATCGGCGACGCGTTCGACCAGGGTCGGTTCCCGGACGAGCTGATTCCGGAGATCGCCTCGCTCGGGCTGCTGGGTTGCACCCTGCCGGAACAGTACGGCGGTGGCGGGCTCAACGCGGTGAGCTACGGGTTGATCTGCCAGGAGCTGGAGCGCGGCGACTCGGGCCTGCGCAGCTTCGTATCGGTGCAGAGCTCGCTGTGCATGTACCCCATCTACGCCTACGGCAGCGAAGAACAGCGCCTGCGCTGGCTGCCGGACATGGCTGCGGGCAAGGTGATCGGCTGCTTCGGGCTGACCGAGGCGCACGGCGGTTCGGACCCGGCGGCCATGAAGACGCGTGCGGTGCGTGATGGCGGCGACTGGCTGGTGAATGGCAGCAAGATGTGGATCACCAGCGGACCGGTGGCCGACATCGCCATCGTCTGGGCACACACCGACGACGGCATCCAGGGTTTCGTGCTGGAAAAGGGCATGCCGGGCTTCACCACCCAGGAAATCAAACACAAGATGAGCCTGCGCGCCTCGCTGACCGGCGCGCTGTTCTTCGACAACGTACGCGTGCCCGAGCGCAATCGCCTGCCGAACGTGCAGGGGTTGAAGGGGCCGCTGGGCTGCCTGACCCAGGCCCGCTACGGCATCAGCTGGGGTCCGATCGGCGCGGCGGTAGCCTGCCTGGATGAAGCACTGGGGTATACCAAGGAACGCGTGTTGTTCGGCCGGCCCGTGGCGGCCACGCAGAGCGCGCAGATCAAGCTGGCCGACATGGCGCGGCGGATCACCAGCGCGCAGCTGCTGGCATTGCAGCTGGGGCGTTTGAAGGATGCCGGCCAGATGCAGCCGCAGCAGGTGAGCCTGGCCAAGTGGAACAACTGCCGCATGGCGATCGACATCGCCCGCGACTGCCGTGACCTGCTGGGCGGGGCGGGCATCACCACCGAACACGTGGCGATCCGGCATGCGCTGAACCTGGAATCGGTGATCACCTACGAGGGCACCGAAACCGTGCACCAGCTGGTGATCGGCCGCGAGCTGACCGGCATCAACGCGTTTTAACCGCCCGCAGACCCCACGCGTCGTGACGCGCCATGCGCGTCATCGTGGACCGCGGCCGCCCATGACACGCATGGCGTGTCACTACACCCCGCCGGCAAACCCGTTCTGGCGCCAGGCTTCGTACATCACCACGGCCACGGTGTTGGACAGGTTCAAGCTGCGATTATCCGGCTGCATCGGCAGCCGCAGCCGACGCCCATGCGGCAACGCGTCCAGCACATCCTGCGGCAGGCCGCGGGTTTCCGGGCCGAACAGGAAGGCATCGCCGTCTTCGAACTGCTGGGTGTCATAGCGCACGCTGCCGCGGGTACTGAGGGCGAACAGGCGCTTGGGGGCAATGCGCTGCAGGGCGGTGTCCAGGTCGGGATGCACCTGCAGTCGTGCGTACTCGTGGTAGTCCAGGCCGGCGCGCTTGAGCTGCTTGTCACTCAGGTCGAAACCGAGCGGTTCAATCAGATGCAGCTGCGCGCCGGTATTGGCGCAGAGGCGGATCACGTTGCCGGTGTTCGGGGGAATTTCCGGCTGGAACAACACAACATGAAACTGGGGAGAGGTCATGGCACAAAGTGTACGCCGCGACGTCTCATCGCTGGTACCTGCCGAACCATTGGATCACGGCCCGGTAGGTACCGCAAGGATCGGCTTGCCGGTCCTAACGTCGCTTGCCGACGGCCCGAAGGGTGGCCGCCGAAGGCGGTCATACCGTTGGTCGGTACGCTGTTACGGACGGGCCAGCACCGAAACCGCTTCGGCCGCGAAGGCCTGCAGGTCGTTCGGCGACGGGCGCACCTGCAGGGCCGGCAGGTTGATGATCACTTCGCTGGCCACGGCGGTGGCCGCAGCAGCGAAGGTGCCCATGTAGTCGCGGTGGCTGTCCTGCTCGGCGGCCAGCGCTTCACGCTGTTCGGCAGTGGGACGCACTTCCACGGCGGCCAGGGTGGTCACGCGGCGGCTGTCAGCCAGTTCCTGACGGTATTCGGCGATCTGGCCTGCGGTGGGACGCACTTCCACCAGTGCCAGGGTCGGGATCGCGCTGTTGCGCTCCCATTCGGCCTGGGCCAGCTGGTCGGCGGAAGGACGGACCTGGACCGTTTCCAGGGTGGTGATGGCGGAAGCGGCATGCACGTTCGAAGCAAACGCGGAGCCGGCGGCGATGGCGATGGCAATTGCGATGGTCTTGGTGTTCATGACGGGGCCTGTTTAGTGTTGGTGAGCAGTGGTGTGGTAGTAAGGTAGTACACCGAATCTGGGCATGCAAGAGAAATTTTCAGCTTCGGCGTTTTGTTCAGCGATCAGTCAGTTTGTCTTTGATCGCTTTCTGTCCGCACAGAGAACAAAGCAGAACCCATGCCAACTTTTGATCGTTGATTTAAAAGGGTTTTTCGTCTGAATCGAGGTGTCCGCTGTCCGGACACCTGTCCGATCTGCAGGCAAGGACTGTCCGCCCGCGGCGATGTGACCTTCTCCAGGGCGGCAATGACTGTTGGCCGATGCCAGATTCAGGGGGCCCGGGCTAGGATCGGCCTCCACTTTCATCACCAAGGAACCGGAATGACCCTGCACCTTCGACCGCGTGGCGCGCTGCTGGCTGTTGCGCTCTCTGCCGCACTGGGCACGCTGGCCCCGGCACCGGTGCTGGCCAAGCCCGCCCAGGCGGCCAAGGTCGACATTCCGTTCGAGGAGTTCACCCTTCCCAATGGCCTGCGCGTGGTGGTGCACACCGATCGCAAGGCACCGATCGTGGCGGTCAACATCTGGTACCACGTGGGCAGCAAGGACGAACCCGCCGGTCGCACCGGTTTCGCGCACCTGTTCGAACATCTGATGTTCCAGCGCAGCGAGAACCACGACGGCGAGTACTTCGAACCGTTCAAGCAGGTTGGCGTGACCGGCCAGAACGGCACCACCAATACCGACCGCACCAACTACTTCGAAAACGTGCCCACCACCGCGCTGGACATGGCGTTGTGGATGGAGTCCGACCGCATGGGCCACCTGCTGGGTGCCATTGACCAGGCGGCGCTGGACGAGCAGCGTGGCGTGGTCCAGAACGAAAAGCGCCAGGGCGAGAACCAGCCTTATGGCCAGGTCTGGGAAAAGCTCAACCGCGCGCTGTACCCGGCCGGGCACCCGTATCACCACAGCGTCATCGGTTCGATGAACGACCTCAATGCCGCCTCGCTGGACGATGTAAAAACCTGGTTCCGCACCTGGTACGGTCCCAACAACGCGGTGCTGGTGTTGGCCGGCGACATCGACGTGGCCACCGCCAAGGAAAAAGTCGCGCGTTACTTCGGTGACATTCCGGCCGGCCCGAGCATGGCCCAGCCGAAGGTGGATGTGGCCAAGCGCGAAAAATCCACCCGCGAGACCATGACCGACAAGGTGCCGCAGGCGCGCATCTACCGCGCCTGGAACGTGGCCGAAGTCGGCACCACCGACATCGACCAGCTGCAGCTCTTCGCGCAGGTGCTGGGCGGGGCCAAGGCCTCGCGCCTGGATCAGCGCCTGCTGCACCAGGACAAGCTGGTCGACAACATCAGCGCCGGGGCCTACAGCTCGCAGCTGGGCTCGAACTTCATGATCATGGCCACGGTGAAGCAGGGCGTGGACCCGGCCAAGGTCGAGGCGATCATTGATGAGGAAGTGCGCAAGCTGATCAAGGACGGCCCCACCGCCGCCGAACTGGAGCGTGGCAAGACCGCCTTCCGGGCCGGCTTCATCCGCGGCATCGAGCGCATTGGTGGCTTCGGTGGCAAGGCCGACGCGCTGGCCGAATGCACCGTCTACGAAGGCGACCCGGGCTGCTTCCGCCGCTCGCTGAAGGTGATCAGCGATGCCACCGCCGCCGATGTGCGCGGCATCGGTGCGAAGTGGCTGGGTCCCGGCGACCACACCCTGGTGGTCGAGCCCGGTGCCCGCGTCGCGCTGGCTGAGGAACCCTCGGCCACGCCCAAGCCGTTCAACGTGCCGGCGGTGGACCCAAAGTTCAGCACCCTGCCGACCCAGGTTGACCGCAGCGCCGGTGTGCCGCAGACCAAGGAATTCCCGGAACTGAAGTTCCCGCAGCTGCACCGCGCCACCCTGAAGAACGGCACCCAGGTGATCCTGGCCGAGCGCCATGACATTCCGGTGGTGCAATTCAGCTATGAGTTCCCAGGCGGCTTCACCGCCGACCAGGGCCGCAAGTCCGGCACCGCCAACTTCACCATGGACCTGATGGGCGAAGGTGCAGGCAAGCTGGGTGCGCTGGCCTTCGCCGACGCCGCCGACATGCTGGGAGCCAGCATGGGCGCAAGCGCCTCGCTGGACAGCGCCAGCGTCTACCTGTCCGCGCTGAAGGAAAACCTGGCCCCGTCGCTGGCGCTGTACGCCGACATGCTGCGCACGCCGCGCTTCGAGCAGGGCGAGATCGACCGGGTCAAGGCGACCTGGATCGCCGGCATCCAGCAGGAGAAGGTGAATCCGAATGCCGTGGCCATGCGCGTGCTGCCGCCGCTGCTGTACGGCAAGGGCCATCCTTATGCCATTCCGTTCACCGGCAGCGGCCGCGAAGCCGACATCCAGTCGCTGACCCGCGAGGATCTGGTCGACTTCCACCGCGACTGGCTGCGTCCGGAACAGGGCACCCTGATCGTGGTGGGTGACACCACCCTGAAGGAGATCGTGCCGTTGCTGAACCGCCAGCTCGGCGACTGGAAGAGCACCGGCCCGGCACCGCAGGTAAAGGCTGCCGTGGACGTGGCGCGCCCGGCCAAGGGCCGCGTGTTCCTGATCGACCAGCCGGGCGCGGTGCAGGCCAACCTGTTCGCCGGCCAGGTGGTGCCGTCGACCCTGGATGCCGGCGCAACCCGCTTCGACATCGCCAACGGCGTGCTTGGCGGCGACTTCACCTCGCGCCTGAACATGAACCTGCGCGAGGAGAAGCACTGGTCCTACGGTGCCCGCAGCAGCGCCAGCAGCACCTTGGGCCAGCGCCCGTGGATGGCAATGGCACCGGTGCAGATCGACAAGACCGGCGAGGCCATGGCCGAAATGCGCCGCGAGATCGCCGACTTCGCCAGCGCCGCAGAGCCGGTCACCGCGCCGGAAGTCACCCGCATCCGCAACATCCAGACCCTGAGCCTGCCGGGTGCCTATGAAACCGCCAGCGCGGTGATGGGCACGATCAGCGGCATCGTCCGTTACCAGCGCCCGGACGACTACGTGTTCAAGCGCAAGGCCGAGATCGAGGCGATGACCCCGGCCCAGGTCCAGCAGGCCGCCGCCACGCTGGACCCGAACGCCCTGACCTGGGTGGTGGTGGGCGACCTGAAGCAGACCGAGAAGGAGGTCCGCGCGCTGAACCTCGGTGAGGTCACCGTCATCGACGCCGACGGCAATCCGGTGAAATAACCCATGCGTGGTGCCGGCCAACGGCCGGCGCTACCGGAAAAATGATCCACATCGGTAGCGCCGGCCGTTGGCCGGCCCTCATGAACCCTTCATCGTCCTGTCCACGTCAACCCACATTCACCCTGTTCAGGCACACTGCCCTCATCACCTACCCGAGCGTCCCCGCCATGCGCCTCCTGCTCCTCACCGCCCTCACCCTGACCGCCACCGCCTGCACCTGGGTGCCGATCGAGCCCAGCGGCAAGACCGTGCGCGTGCTGCCCGCCGGCCAGGTCCCGTCGGGCTGCCAGCAGCGCGGCGAAGTCGTGGTCACGGTCAAGAGCAAGGTCGGCTTCTACAACCGCAACCCCCTGCGCGTGCAGGAAGAACTGGAAACCCTGGCCCGCAACGAGGCCCCCAGCGCCCAGGCCAACGCCATTCAGGCGGCGGCGGCTCCGGCTGACGGCAGCCAGCGCTTCCTGGCCTTCCAGTGCCCGCCACGCTGACCCATTCAGCCCCACGCCCGGACCATACGCCCGGGCGTGAATTCGTAAAGATGCGGTGAAAGCCGCTGGGGCTTACAATAGCGCCCCCTTCGCCTGAGCCTTGGCGCTAACTGATGCTCTTCAAGAATGTCTCGATCGCCGGTCTGGCGCACATCGACGCGCCGCATACGCTGACGTCGAAGGAAATCAACGAACGCCTGCAGCCGACGCTGGATCGTCTGGGCATCCGCACCGACGTGCTCGGCGACATCGCCGGCATCCATGCCCGTCGCCTGTGGGATGCCGACATGCTGGCCTCCGACGCCGCCACCCTGGCCGGCCGCAAGGCGCTGGAAGACGCCGGCATCGGTGCAGACAAGATCGGCCTGCTGGTCAACACCTCGGTCAGCCGTGACTACCTGGAGCCGTCCACGGCCAGCATCGTCTCGGGCAACCTGGGCGTCAGCGACCAGTGCATGACCTTCGACGTCGCCAATGCCTGCCTGGCCTTCATCAACGGCATGGATATCGCCGCCCGCATGCTGGAACGCGGCGAGATCGACTACGCGCTGATTGTCGATGGCGAAACCGCCAACCTGGTGTACGAGAAGACCCTCGAGCGCATGGCCCTGCCGGGCGTGACCGCCGACGACTTCCGTAACGAGATGGCCGCGCTGACCCTGGGCTGCGGTGCCGCTGCCATGGTCATGGCGCGCAGCGAGCTGGTGCCCGACGCGCCGCGTTACCGTGGTGGCGTGACCCGCTCGGCCACCGAGTGGAACCAGCTGTGCCGCGGCAACCTGGACCGCATGGTCACCGACACCCGCATGCTGCTGATCGAAGGCATCAAGCTGGCCCAGAAGACCTTCATGGCCGCCCGCGAAGCGCTGGGCTGGGCGGTGGAAGAGCTGGACCAGTTCGTGATCCACCAGGTCAGCCAGCCGCACACCGCCGCGTTCATCAAGAACTTCGGCATCGACCCGAAGAAGGTGATGACCATCTTTGGCGAGCACGGCAACATCGGTCCGGCCTCGGTGCCGATCGTGCTGAGCAAGCTCAAGCAGCTGGGCAAGCTGAAGAAGGGCGACCGCATCGCCCTGCTCGGCATCGGTTCGGGCCTGAACTGCTCGATGGCCGAAGTGGTCTGGTGAGCGAGCAGTAGCACTGACATCGGGCAAGCAGTGGCAGGATCGGACAGTCACTGCTGCTTTCCAAGGGCCTATTCATGTCGAAGAATCGCTGATCTATCGGCATGTGGTGGGTAACATGTCGATGACGTCGACATGAATGCGCCACCCTGCGCCCCAACTCCTTGTTGGCTCTATCAATGACTGTTCCCGGTTACCCCGCCCATCCGCAGCGTTTCGAGGTCCGACCCGGCCTGTCGATGAGCTATCTCGACGAAGGTCCGCGCGATGGCGAAGTCGTGGTGATGGTGCATGGCAACCCGTCGTGGAGCTATTACTGGCGCACCCTCGTGGCCGGCCTGTCGGACAAGTACCGCTGCATCGTGCCCGACCATATCGGCATGGGCCTGTCGGACAAGCCGGATGACAGCCGCTACGAATACACCCTGCAGTCGCGCGTGGACGATCTGGATGCCCTGCTCAAGCACCTGGGCATCACCGGCCCGGTGACTCTGGCCGTGCACGACTGGGGCGGCATGATCGGTTTCGGCTGGGCGCTGTCGCACCATGCACAGGTGAAGCGCATGGTGGTGCTCAACACCGCCGCGTTCCCGATGCCGGCGGCGAAGAAGATGCCGTGGCAGATCGCGCTGGGCCGGCACTGGACGATCGGCGAGTGGATCATCCGCACCTTCAATGCGTTCTCCAGCGGCGCGTCCTGGCTGGGCGTGGAGCGCAAGATGCCAGCGGATGTACGCCGCGCGTATGTGTCGCCGTACAACAGCTACGCCAACCGGATCAGCACCATCCGCTTCATGCAGGACATTCCGCTGACCCCGGCCGACAAGGCCTGGTCGCTGCTGGAACGTGCTGGCAAGGCGCTGCCGTCGTTCGCTGACCGCCCGGCCTTCATCGGCTGGGGGCTGCGCGACTTCGTCTTCGATCATCACTTCCTGAAGGGCTTCCAGGCCGCGCTGCCGCAGGCGCAGGTGCACGCCTTCGAGGATGCCGGGCACTATGTGCTGGAAGACAAGCACGAGGTGCTGGTGCCGGAGATCCGCGCGTTCCTGGATAGCAATCCGTTGTAACCGGTGTGACGACCAACGGTCGTCACCCGACGCACGCGATCAAATGCGGCAACGCGGGGTTGGCATTCCCCACCCGCCAGAACACCACCTGCTGCACGCGTGGCGCGTCCTTCAACGCCACAAACGCCACCCCCGGCACGCCCAGCCGGCGCAGCGACGCCGGCACCAGCGCCACGCCCAGGCCTTCACCCACCAGGCTGACGATGCTCTGCTGCAGCTGGACCTCCAGCCGGATCTGCGGGCGCAGGCCTTCCCGTGCAAAGCAGGCGTCAATCGCCTCGCGCAGGGTCGGCACCACGTCCGCCGGTGCGGTGATCAACGACTCATCGGCCAGCTGCGTCACCTGCAGCTGACGCCGCCGCGCCAGCGGGTGCGCGGCCGGCAGCGCCACGCACAGCGGTTCCTCGAACAACGCTCGCAGCGCCAGCCCTTGCAGGTCCGCCGGCGCAAAGCCGATCCCCGCATCCAGCTCGCCCTCGCGTACCCCCTGCAGCAGGGCCAGTGGCAGCGCCTCGCGCAGGCGCAGCTGCACCTTGGGGTGCGCGGCAATGAAGCGCCGGGCCAGCGGCGGCACCGAGCTGTGCGCCGCATGCATCATGAAGCCCACGCGCAGCTCGCCGAGTTCACCGGCGGCCACCTGCTGCGCGCTGCGGCAGGCCTGTTCCAGCCCGACCAGCACGTCGCGCGCATCCTGGGCAAAGCGCGCACCGGCGGCCGTGAGTCGCACATGGCGTGAGTCGCGCTCCAGCAGGGTCACCCCGAGCGCTTTCTCAAGCGCGGCGATCTGCCGGCTCAGCGGCGGCTGGGTCATGTGAAGCCGTTCCGCTGCCCGGCCGAAGTGCAGGGTGTCGGCCACGGCCAGAAAACACTGAAGGGCGCGGATGTCGATCATGCACAAAGGGTATCGCTGAAGCCCGCCGAAAGCATTGGAAGGTATTGATCCCGACGCGTAGCCTGCACCACACGCTTTCAGGGAATCCCCATGCTGTCCGTGCTGGCCATCGTGCTGCCCATCTTTGGCCTGATCTTCGCCGGTTGGCTGGCCCGCCGCAGTGGTGCGCTGGGCCCGCACTCGACCTCCGAGCTGAACCGCTTCGTGGTCTACCTGGCGCTTCCTGCGCTGCTGTTCGACGTGGTCGCCAACGCGCATTGGCAGGCGCTGTGGAACCCGGGTTTCCTGCTCAGCTTCGGCGGCGGCACCGCGCTGGTGTTCGCCGGCACGGTGCTGCTGCAGCGCCGTCGCGGCCAGCCGCTGGCCGACGCCAGCATCGACGGCCTCAACGCCGCCTACGCCAATACCGGCTTCATCGGTTTCCCGCTGGCAGTGGCGGTACTCGGCACCGCCGCGCTCACCCCTACCCTGGTGGCGACCCTGCTGACCGTGTGCGTGCTGTTCGCGCTGGCCATCGTGCTGGTGGAAACGGGCCTGCAGCGCGAACTGCGGCTGCATCACCTGGTGTGGAAGGTCACGCGCGCGCTGCTGCGCAATCCGCTGGTGCTGGCCCCGCTGCTGGCGCTGCCGCTGATGGCCACCGGTACGCACCCGCCGGCCCCCGTGCAGACGTTCCTGAAACTGCTGGGTGGGGCGGCCTCACCCTGCGCGCTGATCGCGCTGGGCCTGTTCCTGGGTGAGCGCCGCAACGTACCGGCCGGCACCGGCCGCACCGCATTGGGACTGGGCAGCGCCAAGCTGCTGCTGCAGCCGTTGCTGGTCTGGCTGCTGGCCACCCAGGTGTTCCACCTCGATCCGCTGCTGACCCACGCCGCCGTGCTGCTGGCGGCGCTGCCGACCGGGACGGGGCCGTTCATGCTGGCCGAATTCCACCGCCGCGAGGCCGGGACCACCGCCGCCACGGTGCTGGGCACCACGCTGGTGTCGGTACTGACGCTGACCCTGTACCTGACCTGGGTCGGGCCGACCGCCGGATAGCCGGTTCAGTCCTTCAGTGGCCAATCGGCCGGCGTCAGCGCCGGCATTCCAAAGGCAATACGGGCCTTGTCGCACTGTGGGCTGGCCTTGCCGTACTCCCACGAGGCATCGACCTCGCGGCACACGCTGGGCCGGTTGGGGTGGATGCTGCAGCGGGAATAGACGCCGATCTCCGCGTCCAATGCGACGCAGCGCACCGGCTTGGAGTGGGTGCCGCGCATGCACAGCCGGTGGGGATCCAGCACTTCGGTCAGTTCATGCGGCACGCCGCCGGGGGTGACTTCGTCCGACTCCATCCAGTGGAAGGCCACGCGGTACTGGGTGCAGCACGCGCCGCAGGTCATGCAGGGATGGGCCATGGATGCCGGCCTTCGGGCGGCGGAGAGCGGGAGGGAAGGGCGCGAATTTTCCACGCCGGCGGCCGGCGCGCAAGAATTTTCTGCAGCGGCGACAATGAACGGATGAACAGCCCCACCAATATCGCCGCGCGCCTGCCCGAGCTGGCCCGCGAACGCCCCGACCAGATCGCCATCCGCTGCCCCGGAAAGCCCGGCCCCGGGGGCATGGCGCGCTATGACGTGACCCTGGATTACCGCACCCTCAATGCCCGCAGCGACGCCATGGCGGCCGGGCTGGCCGCCTACGGCATCGGCCGCGGCGTGCGCGCCGTGGTGATGGTGCGGCCTTCGCCGGAATTCTTCCTGCTGATGTTCGCGTTGTTCAAGAACGGCGCGGTGCCGGTGCTGGTCGACCCCGGTATCGACAAGCGCGCGCTCAAGCAGTGCCTGGACGAAGCCCAGCCGCAGGCCTTCATCGGCATTGGCCTGGCCCACGTGGCGCGGCTGGTGCTGCGCTGGGCTCGGGGTGCGAAGACCCTGGTGACCGTCGGCCGGCGCTGGGGCTGGGGCGGCACCACCCTGGCCCAACTGGAGGCGCAGGGGGCCCGCGCGCCACAGCCGATCGCCGCCACCGACGGCGATGACGTCGCCGCCATCCTGTTCACCAGCGGCTCCACCGGCGTGCCGAAGGGCGTGGTCTACCGCCACCGTCACTTCGTGGGTCAGGTGGACCTGCTGCGTTCGGCCTTCGGCATGGAGGCGGGTGGGGTGGACCTGCCGACCTTCCCCCCGTTCGCGCTGTTCGACCCGGCGCTGGGCCTGACCTCGGTCATCCCGGACATGGATCCCACGCGCCCCGCCAAGGCCGACCCGCGCAAGCTGCACGACGCCATTGCCCGTTACGGGGTGACCCAGCTGTTCGGCTCGCCGGCGTTGATCCGGGTGCTGGCCGACCATGGCCAGCCCCTGCCGACGGTGCGGCGCGTGACCTCGGCCGGCGCGCCGGTGCCACCGGACGTGGT
>NZ_RHPP01000072.1 GCF_003935715.1 Stenotrophomonas sp. 278
TCCGACTCCCTCGTTTTTTTCCTCTTAGGGGGGCGGGCGGGGTTGGGGCCGCGGGTGGGGGTGGGGCCGGCCAACGGCCGGCGCTACCGTATGATGCGCCCATGAAGATCTATCTCGTCGGCGGTGCGGTCCGCGACCGTCTGCTCAAGCGCACACCGGGCGACCACGACTGGGTCGTGGTCGGGGCTACCCAGGCACAGATGGAAGCCCAGGGCTACAAGGCCGTGGGCAAGGACTTCTCGGTGTTCCTGCACCCGAAGACGGGGGAGGAATACGCACTGGCCCGTACCGAGCGCAAATCCGGCCGCGGCTATCGCGGTTTCGTGGTCGATGCCGATCCTTCGGTGACGCTCGAAGACGACCTGCTGCGCCGCGATTTCACCATCAACGCCATCGCCTGCGACGAAGCCACCGGCACCCTCGTGGACCCCTACGGCGGCGCGCGTGACATCGAACAGCGCGTGCTGCGCCATGTCGGCCCCGCCTTCGTCGAAGACCCCTTGCGGGTGCTGCGTGCGGCCCGCTTCATGGCGCGGTTTGCCCCCTTGGGCTTTACCGTGGCCCCGGAAACGATGGACCTGATGCGCCAGATCGCCGCCAGCGGTGAGCTGGATGCACTGGTGCCCGAACGCGTGTGGCAGGAACTGCGCCGCGCCCTGACCTGCGCACAGCCGTCTGCCTTCCTGCGGACCCTGCATGAGGCGAACGCGCTGGGTGCGGTGCTGCCGGAACTGGAGGCGTTGTATGGCGTGCCGCAACGCGCCGAGTTCCACCCGGAAGTGGACACCGGGGTGCACCAGGAAATGGTCAGCGACATGGCCGCACGGCTCGCGCCGGGCGACGACCTGGTCGGCTTCGCCGCCCTCACCCACGACCTGGGCAAGGGCCTCACGCCTGAAGCCGAATGGCCGCGTCACCTGATGCACGAACAGCGTGGCTTGAAGCCGCTGCAGGCGCTGTGCGAACGGCTGAAGGTGCCGGCAGAACACCGCCAGCTAGCAGAAGCCGTGTGCCGCGACCACCTCAACGTGCACCGCATTGATGAACTACGCGACGCCACGATCCTGGAACTGCTGGGCCGCTTCGATGCCTTCCGGCGCCCCGAGCGCGTGGCCCGCATTGCACTGTGCTGCGAGGCCGACAAACGCGGTCGGCTGGGCTTTGAGGACAGCGACTACCCGCAGGGCGAAATGCTCAAGCGCGTGCATGCCGCCGCACTGGCGGTGCAGGCACGTGACCTCGACCTCACCCATCTGAAGGGCCCGGCGATCGGCGATGCACTCAACCGCGCGCGCACGCTGGCCATCAAAACGGCGCGTCAGAAGTCGTAGCGCAGCCCGATGTTGCCCTCCACCACCTTGCGCTCCTTCTGCGGATCGCTGCCCAGGTCGCGGGTGTAGTCGGCTACCGCAAACGCGCTGACGTTGGCGTTGAAGCGCCCCACCACCCCGACCCCCACCTCGAGTGCGCGGTAGGCCTGCTCGCTGGTCAGCGGGTCGCCCCCGATGTCGATCCGGTCCTCGCCGCTGAAGCCGTGCCAGTAATTGACCTTCAGGTACGGCTGCCAGCCGTTGTCGGCCAGTGAGTAGTCGCCGGCCAGACGCAACCCGGCGCGACCGGTCCAGGCGTTGTCGTTCTGCATGCGCACCACCGACACCGCATCGGCGGTGTCGTCGATGTCGGTGCGCTGCCAGATTGCCTGCAGCTGCGGTTCCAGCCACCACACCGACTGCCCGAAGCGCAGCAGCGGCCTGCCCACTTCCAGAGAGGCTGTCGTGCCCTTGCCCTCAAGGTCCACGCCCAGACCGCGTATCGAGGTGCTGCTGCCGTCGTAGCGGCTCTGCATCACCACCAAATCCAGATAGCCGTTCTTCTCACCCACACGCGTCCAGTACAGGCCCACATGCTCGTCGTCGAGCTGTGACCGACCCGCCGCCACGTTCTCCCAGCCCAGCGCGAAACCGGTGACATCGCCCTTGGCCCGGTTGCGACCGACGAACACGCCCACCTGGTCTCGGGTGTCACCGGCATGCGCGTACAGGTCCGCACCGGCCTGCACGCCCACGAAGTGACCGTCGAAGCCCGGCTGCGCATTGCCCTTCCAGGACTGTTCGTGGCGCTGCCCGATCAGGCGGGCCCAGGCCGCCCGGAAACCGCCCTCCCCGCGCAGCAGGCGCTGTTCGCCCTGGCGCTCGTGGAAGGTGCCCAGGCTGGCCATGCTGGCTTCACGCAGCAGCGGCGGCACCACCGCGTAGGGCGGAGTTTCCATGCGGTAGATGGGAATCACGTCCATGTTCGTGGGGCGACGTGCTTCCGGTGTAGGCGGCACCAGCAACGGGCTGGGTGCCGGTGGTTGTGGCGGCTCCCCAGCCACTACAACCGGTGCTGGTGCCGGGGCCGGAACCGGCCCGGGCACGATGGTGGATCGCAGGTACCAGTTTTCCCCGGTGCCCGCGCTCACACCCCCCTTGAACAGGAAATATTCGTAGGCACCCACGGAGATGCCGCTGGACAGCGCGAACGCGCCTGCGGCCGTGGTGGCACCGTTGACCGCCTGTACCACCATGATGCCGTTGGCGACCGTGCTGGCCCCGGTTCCGCCCACGTTGAGAATGTTCATCACTGTGTTGCCGCTGGCCGTGCCGCCGTCGATCACCAGTGCATCCGACGCCGATGCGTCGTTGCCCAGCACAGTCTGCAGCTGCAGCGTGCCGCCACTGCCCACATAGTTGCCGGCGATGGTGAAGCGGTCCCCCGGCGCACTGCCTCCATCGGACAGATCGATGAGCCCGGCGTTGGTGACCGTGGCCAGCTGCCCGGCACCCATCGCTGCCACGCGCCCGCTGCCGCCGCCGGCCCGCACTGCGCTGCCCGCGCTGACGTTCAATGCACCGGTGCCGGTTGCGGCATCACCCAGCGTCAGCGTGCCGTCCATCGTGAGTTCGCTGCCGCTGGCCAGGTCCACCTGTTCCCAGTTGGCAAGGCGCGCCACGCCGCCAAGCCTCACGTTGCTCATGTCCAGACGGTCGTTGCCCAGCGCGGCTTCAAACGCAGTGAACGAAGACAGCTGCGCCGGCCCCAGATCCGTCAGCCGCGCGCGGTCGTCGCCTTCGCCGAAGTCGACCGCGCCACGCAGCACGCCGCCACCGCTCCAGTCGAAAGTGTCGTTGCCGCCGCTCATCAGCACGTTGCCACCGACGGTTCCGCCGGTGATGGTGAGTGAGTCGTTGCCACCGGACACGCTGATGTTGCCGCCGATGTCGCCGGCCGAGAGCACGATGGTGTCGTTGCCGAACCCCGTCACCAGGTTGCCATCGATGCTGCCGCCGGACATCAGGAAGGAATTGTCTTCCAGGCGCATGTTGACCCGACCGATGCGGCCACCGGTGAACTCGGCGTAGTCCCCGTCGTCGAACCCGCCAATGATGTGCCCCGCCGTCATCCGGAATGTGTCAGAGCCATCGCCCTGCACCACCGAGCCGATGGTTCCGCCGGTCATCAGGAAGGCATCGCTTTCCCGACTCTGGTTCAGCTCGCCAGTGATGGTGCCGCCGCTCATTTCGAAGCGGTCCTGGTCGTCGCCCTGGTCGATCCGGTCAACGGTACCGGCACGGACCACCACGGTGTCGCTGCCGAATCCCTGCAGCACCCCACCACTGATGCTGCCGCCCAGCATGTCCAGCTGGTCAGTTCCCAGCCCGGTGAAGATCGCCCCGGCAGTGCCGCTGATGGTGCCGCGGTTGACCACGCGGGTGGCCTGGTTGGACAAGATCGCAATTCCCGCAGCGGTGCTGATGGTGCCGTCGTTGGTGATCACATGGCCACCGCCGCCATCGAACAACACCGCGCCGCCCGTGGGCACCGCCAGCTGTGCGCCGGACTGCACGTTCAGGGTGATGGTGGCCGAACCGACCACGCTCACCACCGGGGTGGTCTGCGGGTTGGGGGCACCGGCGGTGCAGGTCACGGTCTGGCCGGCGATGGGGGCACTGTTATCGCAGCCTGCCCAGACCGGCGCGCTGGCGGCGATCAAGGCGGCACTGCAGACCATTCGTAAGGCGTGGCCGGTGCTGATGGCCAGCGGGTGCCGCTGCAACGCGATCCTGGAGCACATAACCCGATCCTTTTGCCTAGGTGGGACTACGGCTGAAGCGCGGTGCCACGGTAAAACTACGCAGCACTGGTGCGTACTTTTACTGGCGCTGTGTGATGGCCCGGTGCAGGAACTGTGAGGCCGGGGGCACTAAATCTTCACGTAGATGCGACGGTGGTCGAGCCACGCCACCACGCCCCACCAGAACAGGACGAAGCCACAAGCGCACAGCAGCGAGGCCAGGCTGGGATGCGCCGGCATCAGCCTCACCAGCCAACCATTGCAGGCCGCCCACGCGCCGCTGGCGATCATCACCAGTGCCATCACGCTTGATCCCAGATAGGCCGCAATGGCATTCACACCGAAACGCCGGCCCAGTGCCGGCCACCCATGCCGGTCGACCAACAGGTGCGCCAGCAGCAGACCGACGACCGAAAGCCCCCCGGTGACCAGCACATAGCTCGGCGTCCACAGGTTCTTGTTCAATGGCAGCCCACCCGGCACGCATGCAGCAACCACGCCCAGCATCAGGCAACCCGCCCCCATGACGGCCAGTGGGCCCCGCCTTCCCGCACGCAGCCAGCGGCCGGCGATCAACCCCAGCAACGTGGTCGCCAATGCACCCAGCGTGCTGAGCAGGCCTTCGGGATCGTGGCCCAACCCGGTGACCGGGTCGTACTTGTACAGGTAGGGCGCAAACAGCCCGGTGTCCAACCGGCTGACCGGGTTGTGCCACGGCTCCAGCGTGCCTGCACCGAGCAGTACGAACGAGTACGCCAGCAGCAGCGCCGTCAGCACCGTCCACTGCGCGCGCGGCCGCAGGTGGATGGCCAGCAGCCCGACCCCACCCACGCACAGCGCGATCCGCTGCAGCACGCCCCAGGGCCGGTACGCCGGCAGCGCGAACAGCCACCACGCAAGTACATGCAGCAGCAGCCCCGCCACCAGAATGCGCAGCGCACGCTTCAGCAGCGCTGCGCGCAATGCCGGCCGCGCCGCCATGTCCTGCGCGCGCGGCCCCACGCTGAAGGCCAGCGACACCCCGGCAATGAACAGGAACAGCGGGAAGATCAGATCGGTCGGGGTAAACCCATGCCAGTCTGCATGAAGCAGCGGCGCATATACGTGCGCCCAATCGCCGGGATTGTTGACCAGCAGCATCGCCGCCACGGTCAAACCGCGCAGGGCATCAATCGAGCCCATGCGCGAGGCGGCGGGGGCGGTCATGCGTCCTCGCGCTGACCGGCAATCCAGGTCGCACGCACCTGCAGCGCGTCATCCAGCAACACCAGGTCGGCCTGGTAGCCTTCGGCGATTTCGCCGAGGCGGTCATCCAGGTTGAGGAACTGCGCCGGGTAGCGTGCCGCCATGCGCGCCGCCTCTTCCAGCGGCAGGCCGAGCTGCTGCACGGCGTTGCGTACGGCAGTGGCCATGTCCAGCGCCGAGCCGGCCAGCGATCCGGCGGCATTGCGCACCACGCCGTCCACCGCCGTGATCACCTCACCGTAGAGTTCATAGCTGGGGTCGTCCGCGCCGACCGGCGGCATGGCGTCGGTCACCAGCATCACCTTGCCACGCGGCTTGGCCGCCAGCGCCACGCGCAGGCTGGCCGGATGCACGTGCACGCCGTCAGCAATGACGCCGACCCAGCTGTCGCGGTCTTCCAGCGCCGCGCCCACCGCGCCCGGCTCTCGCCCGGCCAGCGGTGACATCGCGTTGTAGAGATGGGTGAAGCCACGGATGCCTGCGTCCAGCCCGGCCTTGGCCTCCTCATAGCTGGCCGCGGTGTGGCCGGCGGCGACGATCACGCCCCGCTCCACCAGCGCGCGGATGCTTTCCAGCGGCACCCGTTCCGGGGCCAGGGTGAGCAGGGTCACGCCGTTGTCCAGCGACGCCGCCATCGCGATTTCATCCGAATCGGGCACGCGGAATTTGTCCGGGTTGTGTGTGCCCTTGCGCGCCGGAGCGATGTACGGGCCTTCCAGATGGATGCCCAGCACGCCCGGCACCCTGGCCTCGATCGCTTCGCGGGTGGCGGCAATGGCCGTACGCATCACCTCGACGTCGTCGCTGATCAGCGTCGGCAGCAGACCGGTCGTACCAAAGCGGCGGTGCGCGGACGCCAGCGTGCGCAGGCTCTCCACGTCCGGCGTGTTGTTGAACAGCACGCCGCCGCCGCCGTTGACCTGCGCATCGATGAAGCCTGGCAGCAGAAAGCCGCCGCCCAGATCCACCTGCTCGTCCGCGCTGCCCAGCTGCGGCGCGGCATCGCTGACCAGTGCGGTAATCACGCCGCCTTCGATCACCACCGCCAGATCATCGCGGAACTCATCGCCAGCCAGAATGCGGGCATTGCGCAGAACGGTCTTCATCACACAGTTTCCGTAACCTTGTTCAGATGCGGCGGCAGATCCGGATTATGCCCGCGCCGCAGCGCCAGCGCGTTGATCGCGCGGTAGAAACTCTGTACCACCAGCAGCGGCGCACAGGCCGGGTGCGGAGCCTGCGGCTGGGCCAGGTCGCCATCGGGTGCAGCCAGCCAGACCTGGGCATTGCGGGTAGCAAACTCCGCTGCCACCGCGCGGGTACCGGCACCGGTTTCATCCGGCTGGGCGAACGCCAGCACCGGGAAGCCCGGCCCCACCAACGCCATCGGGCCATGCTTGACCTCGGCCGAGCTGTAGGCCTCGGCATGCAGGCCACAGGTCTCCTTGAACTTCAGCGCCGCTTCCTGCGCCGCGCCCAGGCCCAGGCCACGACCGATCACGAACAGGTTGTGCGCCGGCACCAGACCTTCGGTGAGTGCGCTCCAGTCGCTGTTCCACGCCTCGCGCAAGGCGGTCGGCAGGGCAGCCAGCGCGGCGATCAGCGCCTTGTCCTCGCTCCAGTACGCCACCAGCTGCAGAATGGCCGACAGCGAGGCCAGATAGCTCTTGGTCGCTGCAACGCTGCGCTCGGCACCGGCACCCAGCGGAATCAAGGTTTCAGCCAGCTGCGCCAGCGGCGAGTCTTCTACGTTGACCAGCGCCACCACGCGCGCGCCGGCCGCACGCGCCGCCTCGGCGTTGCGCAGCAGGTCCGGGCTCTTGCCCGACTGCGAGATCACGATGTACAGCGCGCCGCGCAGCTGCAGCGGTGCTTCGTACACCGAGCCCACCGACGGCGACGCCGAGGCCGTGACCAGACCCAGCCGGGTTTCGAGCAGGTACTTGGCATAGGTGGCCGCATGATCGGAACTGCCGCGTGCACAGGTCACCACGAACGGCGGCGGTGCGGCACGCAGGCTGGCCGCCAGGGTCTGTACCGCCTGCTGGTTGCGCGCGAACTGCGCGGCGATCACGTCGGCCGCTTCGGCGGCTTCGCGGAACATCAAGGTGTCGTGGGGAGCAGGCAGTGACATGCAGGTCTCAGGGAATGTCAGGCGTGGGAGGCCGTGCGCCGGCCGGGCGCATCGGGGCGGTGGAGCCGCGCACCACCAGCTGCGGCACGAAGCCCTGGTTGTGCAGCGGCGAGGACGCTTCGTCGTAGGCGTCGCTGCGCAGCTGCGCGATCAGCAGACGCGCCGCGTGGCGGGCGATGTCTTCGGTGGCCTGCTTGGCGGTGGTCAGCGGCGGCCAAGACTGGCGCGAGAACGGGCTGTCCTCGAAACCGGCAATGGACAGGTCGTAGGGCACGTTCATGCCGGCCGACTTGGCCGCGGCCAGCACGCCAGCGGCGATTTCGTCGTTGGAACCGAAGATCGCCGTGGGCGGTTCGCGCAGTGCCAGCAGCCGGCGCGCACCGCGGAAGCCGTCGTCGAAGGTGTAGTCGCCCGGCACCACCAGATGCTTGTCCACGGTCATGCCGTAGTCCTTCAGCGCCGCTTCGTAGCCGGCATAGCGCTCGCCCGAAGAACGGTGCGACGTGCCTCCCCACAGGAAGCCGATGCGCTGGTGGCCGAGCTGGATCAGGTGTTCGGTGATTTCATAGGCAGCCTCACGGTCATCCACGAACACACAGGCCCCGTCGGCCGGGTCTTCGGTGGCGGCGATGATGCGCACCAGCTTGATCCCACGCGCGGTGAGCGCGGCAATCAGGTCGCGGCGCTCGGACATCGGCGCGGTCAGCACCAGTCCGGCGAGGCGCGAACGCTGCACCCAGTCAGCCAGCTCTTCAGCCAGCATCGGCGAACTGGAGTCGCAGGGATGGATCTGCAGGCCGAAGCCGGTTTCGCGGCAGGCCGCCAGCACCCCATTCTGCACGCCGATGATGTGATACGGATTGGGGTTGTCGTAGACCAGGCCCACCACCAGGGTGGTGCCGGTACGCAGGTTGCGCGCGGCCGGGTCCGGTTCGTAATCCAGCTCGGCAATGGCACGCAGCACGCGCGCGCGCGTGGCCTGCATTACTGAGGGTTCGTTGTTGATGACCCGCGAGACGGTCTTCAACGACACCTTGGCCCGTTCGGCGACATCCTTGATGGTCGCTCTGCGCATTGGGGTTTCCTGCAGGTTCCGTGGAGCGTCCATGATCGCCGATCAGGCCGCGTCGCGGGGCAGGCCAATCCGATAGCCGCGCAGCGAATAGAACAGGATGTACAGGTAACAGGGCACCATCAGCCCGGCGAATACCCACTGGAAGTCGAAGTGCTGCTTGAGCACGGCGAACGCCTGCGGAATGATCGCGCCGCCGGCGATGGCCATCACCAGCAGCGCCGAGCCGGTTTCGGTGAAACGGCCCAGCCCGCGGATCGCCAGCGGGAAGATCGCCGGCCACATCATCGCATTGGCGAAGCCCAGCGCGGCCACGAAGCCCACCGACACATAGCCGTGGGTGAACAGCGCGCCGATGCAGAACAGCACCCCCAGCGTCGCGGAAATGCTCAGGTACTTCGACTGCGACACCAGGTGCGGAATCACCAGCAGGCCGACGATGTAACCGGCCAGCATCGCCGCCAGCGTGATCGAGGTGAACAGCTTGGTCTGGTCCAGCGGCAGGTCGAAACCATGCCCGTAGGTGCCGATGGCATCGCCTGCCATCACTTCCACACCCACATAGACGAACAGACACATCACGCCCAGCCACAGGTGCGGGAACTGGAAAATGCTGGTGCGTTCGCGCGTGCCCGGGGCCGATGGCGGGGTGGCATTGGCTTCGGAGGTTTTCAGTTCCGGCAGCGGCGAGAACAGCACCGCCACCGCCAGCACCACCAGCAGCCCGGCCATGCCCATGTACGGGGCCTGGATCTTGCTGGCAAAGCCGTCCAGCAGGGTGGCGCGGGTGGCCGCGTCGGCGGCGGCCACCTGGTCGGCCAGGTCCCCGATGCCGTGCAGCACCAGCGAGCCGATCAGCAGCGGGGCAAGAATGCCGGCCACCTTGTTGCAGATGCCCATCAGCGCGATGCGGCGCGCGGCGGTCTCTATCGGGCCGAGGATGCTGATGTACGGATTCACCGCGGTCTGCAGCAATGCAAGACCACTGCCGATGACGAACAGCCCGCTGAGCGCGCCGGGGTACCAGCGCTGCTGCGCGTAATGGGCGAACAGCACCGCGCCGACCGCCATCACCAGCAGACTCAGGCTCAGGCCCTTCTTCATGCCGGTGCGCTTGAGGATCCACGCGGCCGGCAGGGCCAGGAAGAAATACGACAGGTAGAACACCATCAGCACCAGGAACGCCCCGACCTCGTCCAGCTCGAAAGCCAGCTTGACGAAGGTGATCAGCGGCCCGTTGAGCCAGGTGAAGAAGCCGATCAGGAAGAACAGCACCCCGATGATCAGGATCGAGGTGGTTACGCTCGAACGCGCGGAAGCGGCAGGCACGACAGACATCGGAAGGGCTCCTGCATCGACAGCGCGCGAAGGCAGCGTCGGAAGAGTGGCTGGGAACAACGTTGTCACATTTATTCGATGGGGCACCCGGGTTTGTCAACAAGCGCCGCAGCACACTTGCCATGTAATCGATTTCACAAGGGCCCGGGCGTTGCACTGCACAATCGAAAGTGCGAGCTTGTCGTTGACATCGTTGTCAGAACGATTACAGACTCCGCCTCAATCGCCGGGTTTGTTACCCGGCTGTGACGCACCCAAGGGAGCCCGTGTGACTGCAGCCGCCTCCGCCGTACCGGCCCATGCCGCCGCCCCGGTGCCATTTCTGGCCGCCGATGTCGGCGGCACCCATGTGCGCGTGGCGCGCGTGCAGGCCAGCGCCGACCCGGCCCACCCGGTGCAGGTGCTGGAGTACCGCAAGTTCCGCAATGCCGAGTATCCCGGCCTGAGCGCCATCCTCGAGACCTTCCTGGGCGAGAACCCGCGCCCGGCCCACTGCGTGGTGGCAACCGCGGGCGTGGCCCGGGAAGACGGCACCGTGATCACCGCGAACGTGCCGTGGCCGCTGTCGGCACGTCGCATCGAGCAGGACGTGGGGCTGGAACACGTCTTCATCGTCAACGACTTCGAGGCCGTGGCCTACGCCGCCGCCCAGGTCGATGCCAGCGGCGTGCTGCAGCTCACCGGTCCGGCCACCGCCCCGCGCGGTCCGACCCTGGTGGTCGGTCCCGGCACCGGACTCGGCGCGGCGGTATGGATTCCTACCCCGCACGGTCCAGTGGTGCTGGCCACCGAGGCCGGGCAGCCGACCCTGGCGGTCAGCACGGAACTGGAAATGGCGATCGTGCGCCAGATGCAGCGCGAGCACGCGCATGTGTCGGTCGAACACGCATTGTCCGGCCCTGGGCTGATGAACCTGTACCGCGCGTTGTGCGCGTTGAACGACCAGACTCCCACCCTGGCCAGCCCGGACGCGATCACCGCAGCGGCCATGGCCGGTACCGACGCGCTCGCCCGCGAAAGCCTGCAGGTGTTCTGCGGGCTGCTCGGCAGCACCATCGGCGACATGGCCCTGCAGTACGGTGCATCCGGCGGTGTCTACCTGGCCGGCGGCATCCTGCCGCAGATCCGCGAATTCCTGTTGAACAGCACCTTCGTTGCCCGGTACCTCAACAAGGGCCCGATGCGCGAGGCGCTGGAACGCATTCCCGTGAAAGTGGTCGAGCACGGGCAACTGGGCGTCATCGGCGCCGCCAGCTGGTACCTCGGCCGCAACAACGCCTGAGCGCGCCTTCCGGCGCACGGGACCTGCAACACGCTCCACGCAATGCCTGTTCGAACCACCACCACAGCTGCACACCGCACGCCGTCGCTGGCGCACATTGATTGATGAGGAGAGACATCATGAACCACCGCAAGAGCCTGCTTTCGGCAGCCATCTTCAGCTGTATCGCCTTCGGCGCACATGCGCAGGAGGCCGCTCCGGCCAGCCCGACCGACCTGGACACCATCCAGGTGACCGGTATCCGTGGCTCGATGGAGCGCTCGCTGGACACCAAGCGTGAGGCCAACGCCCGCCTGGAAGTGGTCACCGCCGAAGACGTGGGCAAGCTGCCCGCACACAACGTCGCCGACACCCTGCAGCGCCTGCCCGGCGTGAACATCAGCTCGGCCAGCGCCGACGAAGGCGGCTTCGACGAAGCCGACCGCGTCAGCCTGCGCGGCACCAGCCCCAGCCTTACCCAGACCCTGATCAATGGCCACACCGTCGGTTCGGCCGACTGGTTCGTGCTGAGCCAGGGCAACAACGTGGGCCGCAGCGTCAGCTACTCGCTGCTGCCGTCCGAGCTGGTCAGCTCGGTGGAAGTGAACAAGTCCTCGCAGGCCAAGCTGCAGGACGGCGGCACCACCGGTACCGTCAACATCATCACCCGCACCCCGCTGCAGTTCTCCAAGCAGTTCAGCGCGGAGGCCTCGGTGGGCGCGGTCCGTTCGGACCAGGCCGAATCGACCGACCCGCAGTACTCGGCGCTGTTCAACTACAAGAACGACGAAGGCAACTTCGGCGTGCTGCTGCAGGCGTTCTACCAGAAGCGCGAGCTGCGCCGTGAAGCGCAGGAAATCCCGGGTGGTTTCACCAAGATCGCCGCGACCGATCCGGTCGCCGCGACCAACCCCGACCTCATTGGCGTCAGCGTACCGGGCCTGCTGGGTTCGACCCTGTTCGAGCAGACCCGCGAACGCAAGGGCGGCCTGCTGACCGTACAGTTCAAGCCGACCGACACACTGAGCCTGTCGCTGAGCGGCTTCACTTCGGAACTGGAAGCCAACAACTACAACCGCAATTTCATGCTGTGGGGCAGCAGCTTCGCCAAGTCGCAGGCACCGAACCCCGGCTACACCGTGGTTGACGGCGTGCTGACCAATGCGACCTACGCCGGCGTGCCGGGCACCAACTATGGTGTCTACGACATGATCTATCGCGAAGCCACGGCCAAGACCAACTACGTCACCTTCGACGCCGATTGGCAGATCAACGACACCCTCGACGCCAAGTTCCAGGCCGGCACCACCAAGGGCACCGGCGAAACGCCGCGTCAGTTCATTGCAGAAGTCACTCTGGGCCAGGGCGGCGGTGCCAGCTGGGCCACTCACGGTGCTGGCTCTCCGGTGGACTGGAACATTGGTGGCGACATCAGTCCGACCGGCGTGACCAGCTTCGGTACCTGGGGCAACCAGCTGGTCAAGGCCGAAGACAAGGAAGACTGGGCCACCCTGGACTTCAGCCAGTACTTCAGTGCGGGTGCATTGAGCTCGGTGGACTTCGGCGTGCGCTTCGCTGACCACGAGCGTGAGGCACTTTCGCCGGAAGGCGCGACCCCGGGTGACATCTGGGCCGCATTGGAAGGCAGCGCCACCGGCAACTACCCCAGCGGCTTCGCTGGCGACGTAGGTGGCACCTTCCCGCGCAACATCTGGTATTACACCCCGGACGCGCTGAAGACCGCCATCATCAACAACTCCACCTGGCTGGCCGGCAATGACGGCCCGACCGGCCGACACAACTATGGTGCGGAGTGGAAGGTGAAGGAAAAGAACTTCGCCGGCTACGTGCAGGCCAACTTCAGCGGTGACTGGTGGGCCGGTAACGTGGGCCTGCGCTATGTGAACATCAAGCAGGACATCAACAGCTACAACGCCGTCGCCAACGCCGCAGATGCCGACGTGAGCAGCCTGTTCGGCATGTGGGAGCGCACCGCGTTCGAGAACAAGCACGACCGCGTGCTGCCCAGCGCCAACATCAAGTTCGATCTGGACGACTCGCTGGTGCTGCGCGTCGCCGCATCGCAGACCCAGACCCTGCCGGACTACTCGGCGCTGGGTGCCTCGTCGTGGGGTTCGGATCTGAACCGCACCGGCGGCGGTGGCAATCCGAACCTCAAGCCGACCCTGTCGAGCAACCTGGACGCGAACCTGGAGTGGTACTTCATGCCGCGCGGCCTGCTGTCGGTGGGTGCCTACCACATGGACATGAAGGACTACATCGCCTTCGACGTGGTCTCGCGCCAGCTGTACAGCGAACTGACCAACCAGCTTGAGACGTATCAGATCTCCACCCCGATCAATGCCGATGGCAAGGTCACCGGCGTGGAAGTGGCGTACGAACAGCCGATCGGTGACTACTTCGGCTTCAACGCCAACTACACCTACGCCAACGGCAGTACCGACCACACCTGGGCAGACGGCACCCACAACCTGCTGGGCACCTCCAAGAACACCTACAACGTCGGTGCCTACTTCGAAAACGAGTGGTTCGGTGCGCGCGTCAGCTACACCCGTCGTTCCTCGTTCCTGATCAGCCTGTCCGGCACCAATCCGTACTACCAGGACGAGTTCGGCACGCTGTCGGCGTCGTTGAACTTCAAGGCCACCGACTGGCTGAGCATCAGCCTGGACGGCCTGAACCTCAACAACCCGACCTACAAGTACTACCAGAGCGCGTCGATTCCGACCTCGTTCTACTCCAAC
Source organism: Stenotrophomonas sp. 278 (assembly GCF_003935715.1). Taxonomy (GTDB): domain Bacteria; phylum Pseudomonadota; class Gammaproteobacteria; order Xanthomonadales; family Xanthomonadaceae; genus Stenotrophomonas; species Stenotrophomonas maltophilia_AH. The sequence goes on from NZ_RHPP01000072.1 coordinate 13,930, forward strand.
GGTCGCCAGTACTACCTGAACTTCCGCTTCAAGTACTGACGTAGAGCCGGGCTTGCCCGGCTGAAGTAGAGCCGGGCTTGCCCGGCTTGAACGTAACGCCCAAAGGGCCCGGACTTCCGGGCCCTTTTCGCAGATAGAATCAAAACCGCACCAAAAGGAATGACCCGATGCATACCCGCACCCGTCGTACCTCGCTGTCGCTGCTGTCGTTCGCACTGGCATTGACCCTCGCTCCGCTGGCCCACGCCACCGACGCCCAGGCCCCGGACGGCCCGCGCGCCCTGCCCGGCTCGCTCCCGCTGCTGCCGGCACCGGCACATCTGGAACAACTGGGCGGCACGGGCTACACCGTCACTGCCGCCACCCCCTTGCACGCCCAAGGCGACGCCGCACAGCGCGTGGCGGGCCTGTTCGCCACGCAGCTGAAGAACAGCGGTGGCCCGGCGTTGACCGTATCGTCGGCGCGCGGCAAGGACGGCATCCGCCTGGTGCTGGACACCACCTTGAAGACCGGTGCGGAGGGCTACCAGCTGCGCAGCGATGCGCGTGGGGTGACCGTGCAGGCCGCCACCGAAGCCGGCCTGTTCTATGGCGCGGCCACCCTTTCGCAGCTGCTCACTTCGGGCAACAACGGCCAGCTGCCCGCGCTGAAGATCGACGACGCGCCGCGCTTCAGCTGGCGCGGACTGATGCTGGATTCCGCGCGCCACTTCCAGAGCCTGGACGAAATCAAGCGCGTGCTCGACGCGATGGCCGAACAGAAGCTCAACACCTTCCACTGGCATCTGACCGATGATCAGGGCTGGCGCATGGAGATCAAGCGCTACCCGAAGCTGACCGAAGTGGGCAGCTGCCGCCTGCCGGCCGGTGACGGCGGTCGTGATCCGGCCACCGGTGCAGAACGTCCGTACTGCGGCTTCTACACCCAGGACCAGATCCGCGAAGTCATTGCTTACGCAGCGGCGCGGCACATCCAGGTGATTCCGGAAATCGACGTGCCCGGCCACGCCACCGCAGCGATTGCGGCCTATCCGCAGCTGGGCACGATTGATACCCCGCTGAAGCCGATCAGCGAATGGGGCGTTTTCCCGAACCTGTTCAACACCGAAGAAAGCACGTTCGAGTTTCTGGAGAACGTGCTGGACGAAGTGATTGAACTGTTCCCGGCCAAGTACGTCCACGTGGGCGGCGACGAAGCGGTGAAGGACCAGTGGGAGGCCTCCGCCCGCGTGCAGGCGCGGATGAAGGAAGTGGGCGCGGGCAACGAAAATGAAATGCAGGCCCACCTGATCAAGCGGCTGGAAAAGTACCTGGAACAGCACGATCGCCGTCTGATCGGCTGGGACGAGATCCTGGAAGGCGGCCTGCCGCCGGAAGCCACGGTGATGTCGTGGCGCGGCACGGAAGGCGGCCTGAAAGCGGCCAGCGAGGGGCATGACGTGATCATGTCGCCGGTGACCGACATGTACATGGACTACCTGCAGACCAACTCGGAGAACGAGCCGCCGGGCCGTCCGCTGAGCACGCCGCTGGGCCGGGTTTATGGTTTCGAGCCGGTGCCGGACGCGCTGGCGCGCGACAAACAGCAGCACATTCTGGGCCTGCAGGCGAACATGTTCACCGAGCACACGCGCAGCTATGCGCGCCTGCAGCACAACCTGTTCCCGCGTCTGGCCGCGGTGGCAGAAACCGGCTGGTCGCCGCGCGAGCGCCGCGACTTCGCCGACTTCCTGGCCCGCCTGCCGACCCAGCTGCAGCGCTGGCAGGCAATGGGCATTGCCTATGCGCAGACGCCGTTCGAGGTGGAAGCGGACGTCACCGACGACCGCAAGGCAGGCACGGCGGCGCTGGCGCTGCGCACACCGCTCAACTATGAGATCCGCTACAGCGTGGACGGCAGCCCGGTGACGGCGCAGTCGCCGCGTTACACGACCCCGCTGATCCAGCCGTTGCCGGTGGGGGTGCAGGCAGCAACCTTCTTCGACGGCAAGGCGCTGGCGAAGGCGGCGAGCCGGTTCGACATCACGGCCACGTCTTTGCTGACCCGCAACGACGAGCATCTGGACCTGTGCCCGGCCGAAGGCAAGCTGCTGCTGCGCCTGGAGGATGACGGCCCGGCAGACGGCCCGCGCGCGGTGTTCAACGTGAACATCTTCAACCCGTGCTGGTTCTGGCAGAACGCGAACATGGACGGCATCGGCAAGGTGCGGGTGCGGGCGGGCAACATTCCGTACTACTTCCAGCTGGCGCACGACGAGCCGCAGCGCCGGTTCGAGAAGGCGCGCAGCGCGCACGGCGAGATGGAGATCCTCAACGGCCAGTGCGATGGCAAGCCGCTGGCGACGGTACCGCTGCCGGCCAAGCCGGGCGCAGATGGCTTCATCACCCTGGAAGCCGCGCTACCGCGCTCGTTGAAGGGCACGCAGAACCTGTGCGTGCGCTTCACCGGCGACACCCGCCCGACCATGTGGGTGCTGGACGAACTCACCCTGCTGCCACGCTGATCGCCTGATTCCATGCGAACAACCCGCCGCCCACGCCCTCCCCGGCCGGGCGGGCCGGGTCAACGGGAATCAACGGCCCTTGTGGATGGGGTGTCGGTGACACGCATGGCGTGTCACTACGGGGGGAGTCAACGCGAATGTCGCTCCTGCCCTACTCTGCTGCGTTCGAAAAACACGCCGCGATCCGATTTCCAACGCACGCCTCACAACGGGAACATCGCCATTCTGGTGTCATCCACGACACCAAAGTGCGCATTCAACTCTTCCACAAATCTTCCCGCGCCAATTACGTCGCAAGATTTGCGCATCCGGCACACCGCCGCGAAGATGCGTAGGAATTATCTGATTTGCATCGCCACTCGTCTGCTGCAGTGTTGTCCCCGGAGCGTAGAAACTCCTAACCAAACAATGACTGATGCCCTGCGTGGGGGATGTTTGCGTCCTGCGTCGGGAGGGTGGCTAATAAAACACCCCCGTTAAGGGGGGAATACGCCCGCCGGCTTTTCGTTGTTTGGTTACGGTTTCTAACCTCCCGACCCCTTGTCATCCTGGCAGGGGTCGCATCTCACAGGAGGCATGACCATGCAGACGCACTGGCCAGATACAGCCGCGAACGACGACATCACGCCTGCACGAACGGACGCGGCCGGGGCCGCTGACGGCACCGTATCGTCGCCAGGCGAGCACACCGGCTACGTTGAAATTCTGCTGATGCGCATCGGCCTGCATCGTAGCGACGCGCCATGCGCGTCAGCCTGAATCCAACCCCGTTCGCATTGCCCGCACGCGCGGGCATGCAACCGATCTACGGATAAGCCCATGAACAATCAGAACGCCCTGCGCCTCGCGCGGGCAAAGTACCTGCACGCCAGATTTGAGGGGATGGTCACACGCCACCTCGGTACAGGTCATGCGTTACCGTGCCGATTATCGTTATCGGCGGTCGTCTATCGACCGACCCTACCAGGCCCCGTGCATCGCGTGCGCTTCGAGCACCGCGCGCACGGCGTGCTCCCCATGTATTGCATCCATTTCGCGCATGCCCCGCACACCACGCGCCGAAGGCAATGCCGGCTCTCATATGGCGAAGTCTCCAATGAACTCCCGAGTACATCCGAAATCCACACGTCGCGCCCCCGTCACCCCGCCGCGTAGCAAACAGCTTCTCCCGCCACATCCAGGCGACATCCTCAGCGAGGACTTCATGCGTCCACTGAAGCTCTCCGGTCGCGCCCTCGCCTGCGCCATTGGCGTTTCCCCGACCCGCATCGCTACCATCGCCTCCGGCAAAGCGGCCATTACCGCCGACACCGCAATCCGTCTCGGCCGCTACTTCGATACCTCACCCTGGTTCTGGATGAACCTGCAGGTCCGGTTCGATCTGGAAAGCGCGCAGGTGCAGGCATCCGAAACTGCCGGGCGCATCCTTCGCTACGACAGCCGGGGGTTGCCCACATGGTAATCAAGCGCGTCCGTCGCATCCTCCCCGGTTGCAGAAAGCCCCCCGCCATCACGCGACCACGCCCGCCGCTGCCACCGGTCCCGCGCAGCCTGCGCTCGGCACTGAAGAATCACCCCGACCACCTCGGGCGTCTGCAACTGGCGCTGCAGGGTGTGGCTGTCGCGCCGACCACGCGGCTACCGCGCATCGACATGGCGGTCATGGCCATCGAAGACCGCCTCAACCGCTTCCTCGCAGAAGCCCGCGACGAACTGGACGCTGCCCAGCGCAGCGGTGACCCGGAACGACTGGTCTCTGCCGCGTCGGAGGAGGCGTTCATGGCGGCCCTCTGTCGCAGGAACGCATGGATGGGCGACGAGATCTTTGCCGCCTGGTTCCGCAACCTGTAGAGACGCGCCATGCGCGTCTGTGGGCGGCATTGTCGGCTCCCCGCGTGCACGGGCAACGCAGGGATTACCCCTTCAACCGCACCAGCAGATCCCGCAGCGGGGTGAATAGGATCGCCATGCCGGCCATCACCCCGATCGTGTTGGCCACCGCATCCGCAGGGTCAGCACTGCGGTTATCGGTCAACGCGCCCTGCGCGAATTCCACGCCCACGCCCATCAACACCAGCCCAATCCCCGCACACCACAGCGCGGCACGCGTGCGATAGATCTGCACGGCCGAGCCGGCCAGCACGAAGTAGGCGAGAAAATGCTCGACCTTGTCGCTGTTCTTCGGCAGATCCGGCAGCGGCGGCGGCGGAATCAGGCAGACCACGATCACGCTGATGACCGCCAACCACCACAGACCCAACCAGAATCGCGGCCGCCGCAGCGGTTTCACCATCCCTGTCATGTGGGCCTCAGAGTCGCCAGGTGAGATCACCGACCAGGAACGAGGCATCCATGCTGACATCGCGCTGGAAGCCCATCACCTGGAAACGCTCGCCCATTTCGGTGGGCAGGGTAAGCTTCTTGACCTGGTCGCGCAGGCGCAGCTTGCCGACTTCATCGGTGCGTTCTTCGGCCAGGGCCAGCAGGCGGTCCAGGCCATTGCCGAGCAGGAAGCTGGACTGGGTGCAGTAACCGGCGAGTTCGAAACCCGCACCGGTGCCAGCCTCGGCCAGCGCAGTGAAGTCCACCGATGCGGTGATGTCCTGCAGGCCCGGCCATCTGTAGACGTCGTTGTGCACATGGTGACGGTAGAACGCGCGCACGGTGCCGTCGTCACGCTCGGACTGGTAGTACTCGTGGCGCGGGTAGCCGTAATCCACGAACAGCATCGCGCCGCGCTTCAAACCACCGGCCACGGCCTGGATCCAGTACGGCAGCTGCGGGAGCAGTTCAGAGCGATAGCCGTCCGCAAACGGCTGGCCGAGATAACGTTCGACATGGCGCACGGCGGCATGCAGCAGCGCATCAGCCGGCTGCGTACCGCGCATGAAGGCACCCTGCGCATCCAGCTCCACGGTTTCCTCATGGACCATGCCATCCTTGGCCAGGAAGCGTGGCGTCGGCAATGCGTCGATCACCTCGTTGGCGAACACCATGCCGTCCCAGTCATCATCGAACGGGCGGTCCAGCCATTCCACCAGCGCGAAAACCGGGGGTATCAGCATCTTTTCCAGTCGCTCGCGCTGGCGCTCACGCAGGTCGGCGCTGGGTTCCAGAATCGCGTAGCGCTCGGGCAGTGCGTCGAGCTCCAGCAGGCGTTTGAGCATGATCTCGGCGAACGCGCCGCTGCCGCCGCCCAGCTCCAGGAACCGGGCCTGCGGGCCCAGCTGCTGCATCACCGGGGCCACCGCATTGGCGAGGGTGGCGGTGAACAGCGGGCCCATTTCCGGTGCGGTGGTGAAGTCGCCGGCCGGACCGAACTTGCTGGCCCCGGCGCTGTAATAGCCCAGCCCTGGTGCGTACAGGCTCAGTTCCATGAAGCGCGCGAAGGGCATGACGCCACCATTGGCCAGGATTTCAGCGCGCAGCGCTTCGCTGAGCTGGTCGCTGTGGGCCAACGCGTCGGCGTCGGGAAGAGGCAGGGAAGAATGCATGGCGCGGTCGATTGCGGTGACAATGCACAGCATAGCCGAGCAGGGAGACCCCCCGATGACCGAAAGCGCACCCGTGGTGCTGATCACCGGCAGCGCGCGACGGATTGGCGCGGCCATTGCCCGCCAGTTCCACGCCTGTGGCTGGGCGGTGGTGCTGCATGCACATACCAGCAGCGGCGAACTGCAGCAGCTGGCATTCGACCTGGACATGATCCGCCCCGGCAGCGTGCTGGCGCTGCAGGCCGACCTGCGCGACAGCGCCACCCTGCCCGACCTGGTGGAACAGGCGGTGGGCCAGTTCGGGCGGCTGGACGCTCTGGTCAACAACGCCTCCAACTTTTATCCCACCCTGCTGGGCCAGATCACCGCCGAGCACTGGGACGACCTGTTCGCGGTGAACGCCCGTGCACCGCTGCTGCTGGCCCAGGCGGCGGCCCCCCACCTGCGCCGCCAGCAGGGCTGCATCGTCAATCTGACCGACCTGCACGGCAGCGACCCGATGCGCGACCACGCCGTATACAGCGCCGCCAAGGCGGCGCTGGAGATGATCACCCGCTCACTGGCGCTGGAGCTGGCCCCGAAGGTGCGGGTGAATGCCGTCGCCCCCGGGGCGATCCTGTGGCCGGAACAGGGCAAGGACGACTTTGCCCGGCAGGCCCTGCTGGCACGCACACCGTTGGGCCGCACCGGTACCGTGGAAGAGATCGCCGAGGCGGTGTACTGGCTGGCCAGTGATGCGCCGTTTGTGACCGGGCACACATTGCGGGTGGATGGCGGCCGACAGTTGTCGTAACCCGGGTATCGACCAACGGTCGGTACCTACCGGGGCATGCCACATTCGACGGATTCCGGGCGATGCATCCGCCGGTAGGTCACGACCGTTGGTCGTGACCGCCGTCCGCCGGCACCAACGCCACCACCTCGAACACCTCGTCGCGCTGCGCGTGCGCCCGCCACAGCGCCGCCAGGCTCAACCCGCTGACCGGATCAATGAAATCCGGCGCGATATCAGCCAATGGCTTGATCACGAACGCATGCTTCAGCTCAGGCCGCGGAATGCGCAGGTGGCCCGGACCTTCCACGATCAGGTCCCCGTAGAAGACCACGTCGATGTCCAGGGTACGGTCGGAGAAGCGCGGGCCACTGCGGTCACGCCCGTGGGCGTCCTCCAGCGCGTGCAGCCAGGCATCGAGCGCATCCAGCGGCAGCTCGGTCTCGATCGCCACGGCGTTGTTCAGAAAGGCAGGCCCGTCAAAACCGACGGCAGCGGTGCGGTAGGCCGGGGAGACGATGATCGTCCCGAAACGCTGGCGCAGCGCGGCTACCGCGGCGTGAAGATGCTGTTGCGGCTGCAGGTTGCTGCCCAGGCTCAGTAGCACAGTGGTCATGGTATTCAGCGTGCGTGGGGCGAATCCACATGGTGCCGTCACGGCCACCGCATAGAATCGGGGTGCACATCATAGAGGGTTGTCATGACCTATTGCGTCGGCATCGAGGTGGACGAGGGCCTGGTCTTCGCCGCCGATACCCGGACCAACGCCTCCCTGGACGATGTTCGCGTGCACCGCAAGCTGCACGAGTTCGAGTTTCCGGGCCAGGCCGTGTTCGTACTCATGGCGGCGGGCAATCTCGCCACCACCCAGCTGCTGGTGTCGCGGCTGCGCCGCGATGCGCAGGAGCAGCGCCCGGAAAGCCTGCTGGCGTTCCGCCACCTGTTCGAGGTCGCCGAGTACGTGGGCCGGGTGCTGGTGGACAGCCAGGTCAAAAGCAGCACGCCCGAGCACGGCCATGACGGAATCAATACCCAGGCCACGCTGATCCTGGGCGGCCAGGTCGGCAACGAGCGCCCGGGGCTGTACATGATCTACCCGCTGGGCAACGCCATTGCCGCCTCGCCGGAGACGCCGTTCCTGCAGATCGGCGAATCCAAGTACGGCAAGCCGATCCTGGACCGCATCATCCGCCCGCACACCCGTCTGGACGACGCAGCGCGCACGGCGGTGGTATCACTGGATTCCACCGTGCGCTCCAATCTTTCGGTGGGGTTGCCGTTCGACCTGGTGCTGCTGCGTGCCGGTGACCTGCAGATCAGCCAGCGCATGCGGCTGGCCGCGGACAGTCCGTTGTACGCCGATATCCATGGCAACTGGTCCAGGCGGCTGGAACAGGCGGTGGCGGCGTTACCGCGGTTCCCGTGGGAGACGGGGGATCACGACCAACGGTCGTGATCTACCCCGGGTCTGCGGGCTTGGGCGCACATGGGGTCACGACCAACGGCCGTGATCTACCCCGGGTCTGCGGGCTTGGGCGCACATGGGGTCACGACCAACGGTCGTGATCTACCTGGTCTGCGGGCCTCATCCGGTAGCTCACGACCGTTGGTCGTGAGCGGTTACCCGAGCGCTTCAGCTACTGAACGGAATACCTGCTGCATCTCCAGCGGTTTGCGCAGCACGTGCACGGGCACGCCGCTGGGAAAGCGGCTGCGCCGCACCGGAACGTCTTCGCTTTCCAGCACCAGCACGGGGCCGTGGTAGCCCAGCGCCGCCATTTCCCGCAGCAGCGAACTGGCTGACAGCAGCTTGGAACCGGCATCGGCGATCACCAGCGCCGGCATCGCCTCCTGCTGCATCCAGCGCAGCGCCGCCGCTCCGTCACAGGCCAGCTGCAGGTGATAGCCCTGGCTGGACAGCGCGTTGCCCAACAGCGACAGTCGCGTGGCCTCGCCGTCGACGACCAGGATCGATTGACCACTTCCAGCGGCCACAGGGGCTTCCACCACGGGCGCGTCAGGGGCCGCCACATACGCAGGCAGCAGCAGGTCGAAGCGCGTACCCTCGCCCGGCGCGCTCTGCACGCTGATGCGGCCCTGCGCACCTTCAATGATGCGCTTGCACGACATCAGGCCCAGGCCGGTGCCATCGGCCTTGGTGGTGAAGAACGGATTGAACAGGTTCGAAAGCACCTCCGGGCTCATGCCCGTGCCTTCGTCAGACACGGCGATGCGCAGCCACGCCAGGCCCTGCGGGTCGGTATCCGCCTGCGCCAGCAAGGTCAATCGCCCACCGTCGGGCATCGCCTGGATGGCATTCAATGCCAGGTTCAACAGCACCTGCTGCAGCTCAGTGTAATTGGCGTGCACGGTAAGTTCGGGGTCGGCCACTTCCAGCTCGAGCTCGACCTCGGGAGGCAGGTTGCTGCGCAACAGCAGCGCCACCGCCTCGAACAGCATGGCCACGCGGATCGGCTCGCTGGGGGTCCGCGAACCGCGCACGAACGACAGCATGGACTCGGCCATTTCATGCCCGCGCCGGCCGCATTCGGCGATCACGTCAGCCAGATGGCGCAGCTGCGGGTCGTCGGTGCGGGCCTTGAGCAGGTCCGGCATGATCAGCAGCGGCTGCAGGATGTTGCGCAGGTCATGGCTCAGGCCGGCGGCCAGCAGTGACAGACTCTCCAGCCGCTGGGCGCGCATCAGCTCCGCCTCCACCCGCGCCCGGTCCAGCGCGCCA
>NZ_RHPP01000073.1 GCF_003935715.1 Stenotrophomonas sp. 278
GGTCCGCCCCGGCGGCGAGCAGCTGCAGCGCGCGATCTACGCGGCCGCTGCGTGCGGCCTCGAACAGGGCCGGCACGGTTTCGTGCTGGGCCATCGGCTCAAGCGGGACACTTTCCTGTGCGGCGGCGGCAGCGTCGAAGAAATCACGCGCCGGGACCGGAGCGGCAGTGGCCTGAAGGGTTTCGGCCGGGGGCACCCGCTGCAGCGCGAAATGCGCCAGAGGCGAGCCCACCAGCACCAGCGCGGCCAGCGGCCAGCGCCAGGCATCGGGGACCAGGCCCGGCCAGGCCGGCAGCACGATCAGCGCGCACACCACGACCACCAGCCCGGCCACCAGCAGGCCGCGCCAGGCGCTGAGGTCGCGACCGGCGAGACTGCGCCAGTGGCGGGTCAGGCTGCCGTCGCTGCGTTCGATTTCGTTCCACAACGGCCAGGTCCGCCAGACGCCGAGCAGTGCGGCGCTTACCGCCACGCTCAAGCCAAGCACGGCGGCGAGACTGCCGCTGTCGTGCAGCGCGCCAAGCGGCCAGGCCACCAGCAGCGCCAGGGCCACCGCGCCGACGCCCCACAGCGCCAGCAGCGCGGGCACTTCCTGCTTCCACAGGACGGCCGCCTTGGGCAGGGTGCGACTCCGCCGCCACCAGGAAATGCCCAGTGCGAACGCAGGCTGCGCAAGGGTAGCGGCCAGCGCGGCGGGCACGCCGCCGAAGGCGGTGCCCAGTGCCAGCACGCCGCCGGCCAGCAATGCCACGGCAATGGCCCGACGGTAGAGCGCTTCAGTCATCACGCCGCCGCGGAACCTGCACCGGGGCCACCGGGGGCGGCGGCATCTGCAGGTGGAAGCCGCGCTCGGCCAGATTGGCGCGCACGACATCGGCGTCGGCCAGGGCCAGACGACGTTCGGGGGTCAAGGCGACTTCAAGTACGAATGACAGCGGGCCCAGCGTGGCCTTCAGGGCGTCGGGGACGGCGCTGAAGTCATCGCGGACGGCGAGGTAGACGTACGTGTCCTGCTTGCGTTGGCTTTTATAGACGTAGGCTTGCATGCCCGCGGGGCGTGGCCCTGGGAAGTGTTGCGATGATTGTGGAGTAAAGCACGCAAGGGCGGAAGCCGGCCGTCGCGTTTGCGTGCCGGAATTTCGCCCTGCGTCAGATTCAGGTTCATCAATGTCGCGGCGGTGTTCAGGTGCGGCCGCGGCAAAGGTCAGCCGACCAGCGGTCGGCTGCTACCCGTGAAATAACAGCGTGGCCGTTATTTCACTTTCGCGTAGGTGCCCTTCAGGGCGACACCGGCGAGGATGGCACCGGCGTAGCATTCGTAATCGGTGGTGCTCTTGAATTCGTTCTTCTTGTAGTAGCTGACGATGTCGACCACGGCGTTGGCACCGCGCGACTTGGCACCGTCCTGCAGCGCCTTCAGCGCCGACAGCGCGACCCAGCGGCAGGCTTCCTCGTCGCTCTTGTTGGCGGCGTTGGTCTTCTTGTTGGTCACGTCCTCACCCATGCGCTGCAGCACATTGACCTTCTGGCCGGCCAGGTAGAAGCGCACGCTGCCGTCGATGCCGGCGTCCTTGGCGGTCTGGGAATTCAGCAGTTCCTGCAGCGACTGGTGAACCGGGGTGTCACGGGCCTGGGCGGTGCTGGCAAAGGCGAGCAGGGCGGCACTGGCAATCAAAGCAAAACGACGCATCAACATTCTCCTTGTTGTTGTGGGGTACGGCTTCAGTTGGGCCAGCGGCGGAAGATCAACGAGGTGTTGATGCCGCCGAAGGCGAAGTTGTTGCTCATCACGTACTCGGGATGCAGCACGCGGCCTTCGCCGCGGATGTAGTCCAGCTCGCCGCAGCGGGGGTCGACCTGGTCCAGGTTGAGGGTCGGGGCGAACCAGCCTTCGCGCATCATTTCGATGGTGACCCAGGCTTCGAATGCGCCGCAGGCCCCGAGCATGTGGCCGACGTAGCTCTTGAGCGAACTGATCGGCATGTTGGGGCCGAACACCTGCGCGGTGGCCTGGGTCTCGGCGATGTCGCCGTGGTCGGTTGCGGTGCCGTGGGCATTCACGTAGCCGATCTGCGACGGCTCCAGGCCGGCGTCTTCCAGTGCCAGGCGCATGGCCTGGGCCATGGTCTCGCTGGTCGGCTGGGTGACGTGCTGGCCGTCGCTGTTGGTGCCGTAACCGACCAGTTCGGCCAGGATCGGCGCGCCGCGCTCCAGCGCGTGTTCCAGGTCTTCCAGGATCAGGGTGCCGGCACCCTCGCCCAGCACCAGACCGTCGCGGTCGGCGGCGAAGGGGCTGGGCGCGGTCTTGGGCGCGTCGTTCTTCACGCTGGTGGCGAACAGGGTGTCGAACACCGCCGCGGCGGTCGCATCGAGCTGTTCGGCACCGCCGCTGACCATGACCGTCTGCTTGCCACTGCGGATGGCTTCATAGCCTGCGCCCACGCCCTGGCTGCCCGAGGTACAGGCGCTGGAGGTGGTGTAAACGCGTCCGGTGAGCCCGAAGAACACGCCGATGTTGACCGGCGAGGTGTGGCTCATCATCTTCAGGTAGGTGGTGGCGCTGATGCCTTCGGTGGTGTTCTCGTTGAGCATGCGGCCGAATTCGGCGGTGGCCTCGTGGCTGCCCGAGGACGAGCCATAGGCAACGCCGGTGCGCCCGCTGCGCAGGATCGGGTGACCGAGCAGGCCGGCCGCTTCCAGCGCCAGTTCGGTGGCGCGCACCGACATCACCGCGACCTTGCCCATGCTGCGGGTGGTCTTGCGGTTGTAGTGCGGCGGCAGCTCGTAGTCAGCGGCCGGCGCGGCCAGGCGGGTGTTCAGGCCGTCGTAGACCTCCCAGCCCGGGATGTACTGGACGGCGTTTTCGCGGGCGTGCAGGCGCGCACGGATGCTGGGCCAGTCATGCCCCAACGGACTGATCGCCGAGGCTCCGGTGACCACCACGCGACGTTCGGTTCGGCTCATCAGACCATGCCCCCGTTGACCGAAATGACCTGGCGGGTGATGTAGCCGGCCGGCTCGGACAGCAGAAACGCCACGGTGGCCGCCACTTCCTCGGGCTGGCCGAGGCGGCCGGCGGGAATCAGCTTGAGTGCGTGGTCGACGATTTCCTCGTTGATCATGTCGGTCTCGATCAGGCCCGGAGCCACGCAGTTGACGGTGATGGCGCGGCTGGCCAGTTCCAGCGCCAGCGCCTTGGTGGCCCCGATGATGCCCGCCTTGGCGGCGCTGTAGTTGGTCTGGCCGCGGTTGCCGACCAGGCCGGACACGGACGAGAGGGTGACGATGCGGCCGGGCTTGCGCCGGCGCACCATCGGCATCACCACCGGATGCAGCACGTTGTAGAAGCTGTCCAGATTGGTATGCACGACGGCGTCCCAGTCTTCGGCGGTCATCGCGGGGAAGGCACCGTCGCGGGCGATACCGGCATTGCAGACCACGCCGTAGTAGGCACCATGGGCCTCGATATCGGCCTCCAGCGCGGTACGCGCTGCGTCGCGATCGGCCACGTCGAAGGCGAGCACGCGGGCCTGGCGACCCAGTGCCTGGATCTCGGAGGCCACGGCCTGCGCTTCCTCGATGCGGCTGCGGCAATGCACCACCACGTCAAAGCCGTCGCGCGCGATGCGCAGCGCCACGGCACGGCCGATACCCCGGCTGGCGCCGGTGACCAGCACGGTCAAATTCCCTGTCATACCTCTCCACTCTCCAGATAGGCCATCGCATCCAGCGGTTCGTACACCGATACGTTGGCTGCAGCCAATACTTCATCGCCGGCCAGAATCCGACAGGCGAACATTCCGAGTCCATTTTCGCCCATCAGCTCGCAGTGTGCCTCTACCCGCAGGCAACGACCGGGGGCAAAGGCCGGCACGTGGGCAGTGTAGCGGCGGCTGCCCAGCAGGAATCCGATCGAGGGGTCGCGCCCCTCCTGGCGGGCACGGCACCCTGCCCAGGCGGCAATGGCCTGGGCCATGTACTCCACCCCGACCCACGCCGGCACGCCGTCGGCGCTGGAGAACAGCCCACTGGCCGGGACCTCCACTTCCACCGCGATGGATTCCGGGCCCCAGGCGACCACCCGGTCGATCAGGCGCATGCTGTCCTTGTGCGGCAGCACGCTGTCGATGTCATCAGGCAACCACATGCTCAGCTCCGCGCCAGCGCCAGCACGGCATTGCTGCCGCCGAAGGCGAACGAATGGCTGAGCACGTGCTGCAGCGGACTCGGCGCACGCGCGCCGGGGCTGACCAGGGCCAGCGGCGGCAGCGCCTCGTCAACCTGGCCGTCCCAGAAGTGGGCCGGCAGGCGCTGTTCCGGGTTTTCAGCCAGGGTCAGCCAGCACAGCGCGGCCTCGATCGCGCCCGAGGCCCCCAGGGTGTGGCCGGTCAGCGGCTTGGTCGAGCTGGCCGGAACCTGGCCGCCCAGCACGGTGGCCACCGCCAGGCTTTCCATGGCGTCGTTGTGGCCGGTGGCGGTCCCGTGCAGGTTCACGTAGTCGATCTGGTCCGGGGTCAGGCCGGCGCGCTGCAGCGCCTGCTGCATGGCGTCGATGGCCCCTTTCGCCTGCGGATCGGGCGCGGACATGTGGTGCGCATCGGACGACTCGCCCCAGCCGGACAACCGCACCGGGCCGGGTTCGCGGGTCATCAGGAACAGCGCTGCGCCTTCACCGATGTTGATGCCGTTGCGGTGGCGCGAGAACGGGTTGCAGCGGGCTGCCGAGACCGATTCCAGCGCACTGAAGCCGGCGACGGTGAAGCGGCACAGCGAATCAGCCCCACCGGCCACGACCGCATCCACCACCCCGGCGCGGAGCAGGCGCGCGGCCGACATCAGCGCCTTGGCGCTGGAAGAGCAGGCCGTGGAGATGGTCCAGGCCGGACCCCGGCTGCCGATCTGCTCGCGGATGAAACGGGCGCTGGTGCCCATTTCCTGTTGCGCATAGTGGAAATCGTCGGGCCAGCGCCCTTCCTCGGCCTGCATGCGCAGGGCGTTTTCCGACTCGCCGATGCCCGAGGTACTGGTGCCGACGATCACCGCCACACGCTCGGCTCCGAACCGGGCCACGGCCGCGTCGACCGCCGCGCGGATCTGTTCCAGTGCAGCGGCCAGCAGGGCGTTGTTGCGCCCGCGCAGTTCCACCGGCAACGCGGACAGATCCGGCAGCGCGCTGCGCACTTCGCCCAGCGCCAGGGTGCGCCCGGCGATCAGGGTGTCGTTGTCGTGCAGGCCGCCAGGCTGGTCGGCGAACAGGCCGGCGCGGGTCTGCGCATGGCCGGAGCCGAGCGCACTGACCACGCCGAGTTCATTCAGGAATACCGCGCTGCTCACAATGCTGCCTGCCCCATATCCAACGATTCAATCACCAGTTCATAGCCTTCGGCCAGGTTGCGCAGGCGTACCCGGCCATCCGGCAGGGTGTCGCGCTCCAGCCAGGTCTGGCCGTCCTGCTGCAGGCGGCGGATGCCGTCGCGGTCGTCCAGCGTCCATCCGGCCGGCAACACCGCCCGGATGGCATCGGCCGGCCACAGCGCGAACTGAAGGTCATCCAGCACGCGCTCGCCGCGCACCTGAGGCGGCAGCCACGGCGCACGGGTCTGCTGCAGCTGCCTGCCGTCCCAGACCATGCGCACGCCGGTCTGGCCCATGGCCTGTACCGCCAGCCGCACTTCGTCCTGGTCGGCTTCAAGCAGCGCATCGAGCGTGCGCTCATGACTGCCAAAGCGGAACTGCAGGCGCTGCTGCAGCTGCAACGGGGCGGGCAGCGCCGACGGGGCCAGCTGCAGCGTCGGCAGCTGCACCTTGGGCGCAGGCATGCGGGTACTGGCACAGGCGGCCAGCCCCACGCACAGCAGCAGGACCAGGATCAGCCGGTGCACAGTTCCTCCAGCACACGCAGGCGGCGGCCACTGTCATCGGCCACATACGGATTCTTGGTGTCCCAGGCGTAGCCGGCGAGGATCGAGGAGATCATGCGACGCACGTCGGGCTGCTGTTCGGGGTGGTAGATGATCTTCTGGAAGCCGCCTTCGTACCAGGCTTCCACGAAACGACGGAAGGTCTTCACCCCGGCGCGCAGCGGCACCGCGAACTGGGCTTCCCAGTCGACCGTTTCGCCGGCATGTTCGCGGGCCAGGCAGTCGCTGGCCAGCTGCGCCGACTTGAAGGCGATGGTGACGCCCGAGGAGAACACCGGGTCGAGGAACTCGCCGGCGTTGCCGAGCAGCGCATAGCCCTCCCCCCACAGCGAGCTGACGTTGGCCGAGTAACCGGTGATGGTGCGCACGGGCAGCACCGCCCACTCCGCGTTCTTCAGCAGGCGGGTCAGGTTGGGGTCTTCGCCGACGATGGCCTGCAGCTTCTCCAGCTCGGTGCCGGAGTACTTCTCAAAGAAGCTGGGTTCGGCGACCACGCCCAGCGAGCAGCACCCATTGGAGAACGGGATGGTCCAGTACCACACGTCCACGTGCTCGGGATGGGTGGTGATCAGGATCTTGTTGCGGTCAAAGCCGGCGTCGGCCGGAATGTGGTCGCGCACGTGGCAGAAGATCGCGCCGCGCACCGGGAAGTTGGACGGTGATTCCAGCTTGAGCAGGCGCGGCAGCAGGCGTGCGAAGCCGCTGGCGTCCAGGATGAAGCCGGCCTCGATGGTGTACTCGCTGCCATCCGGACGACGTACCTGCACGCGTGCCGGCCGACCGGGCTGTACCGACAGCACCTCATCGCCGAAGCGCAGGGTGGTGCCCATGCGTTCGGCACCGCGCGCGAGCACGTTGTCGAAATCAGCGCGCTGCACCTGGTAGGTGGTGCCCCAGCCCGGCGAGAACTTCTCGCGGAAGTCGAATTCAGTGGTGCGTTCACCGCGCACGAAGGCCGCGCCGTTCTTGTACTGGAAACCGGCCTGCACCACGTCCTGCAGCAGCCCGGCCTGTTCGATGTATTCCATGCTCTGCGGCAGCAGGCTTTCACCAATGGAGAAGCGCGGGAACTGCTGGCGTTCGAGCATCAGTACCTGACGGCCCTGCTTGCGCAGCATCGCGGCGGCGACCGAGCCCGCCGGACCCGCCCCGATGATCAGGATTTCGGTACGTTCCACCGCATCGGTGGACTCAACAGGCGTGTCATTCACAGCAGCGTTCATCGATGCATCCTTGATCTTGAGAGTGGGGGAAACCGTGTGTGCTCAGTGTGGAGCGTCATGCGGAGGCGGGCGGAACAGTGGCGAGATCAACCAGACCAGGCCGATACCGAACAACAGCGTGAGCCCGAAGGCGCGCAGCGCCGGCGTGGCCGACAGGCCAAGCAGGCCGAACGACAGCCAGGTGCTGGCGGCACCCACACATACCGCCAGCCAAGCGCTGGCGTCGCCGCGGTGTTCAATCAGGAAGATGCCGTAATCGATGCCCATGCCCAGCAGCAGCATCAGCGCCAGCACGTTGAACAGCTGCAGCGGCTGCCCGAACAGGCCGAGCAGGCCCAAAGTCAGCGCGCCCGCCAGCAAGGTCGGGGCGAACACCCGCCACGCCTGCGCACGGTAGCGCCAGTACAGCACCGCGAACACCAGCACGATGCCGACCAGCAGCAGCATGCTCATCAGCTTGCGGTAGTGCTTGAGCAGCTTGGAGAAGTCCGCCGTGCGGTCGACCCAGCGCACGCCGTCGATGCCCTCGGTCTGCGCTTCCAGCAGGGTCAGCGCGTCGGCGCGCGAGAGGTCGTCGACCATCACCACCGATGCCACGCCCTGCCCGACCTTGCCCAGCCACAGATGGCGGAACGGCATCGCCACCGGCGAGTCCAGGAACACCTTTGCCTGCAGGTCCTGCGCGGCAAAGTTCGGACGCTGCAGGGTTTCGCCTACGGCTTCGCCGACCTGCGCCAGCACCCGCGGCTCGATCGCGCCGGTGAGGGTTGCATCGGCGTGCTGGCGCTGCACGGAGGGCAGCCATTCACTGATCGCGCGATAGCCGCCGATCTGTCTGTCGGCGGCGAGCACGCGCAGGCGGTCCACCAGCGCTTCTTCGCGCTGCAGCACCTGTTCGGCGTTTTCGCCCTGCACCAGGTAGAACTGCGCCGGGCTGGGCAGTCCGAGCATCTGGCTGATGCGGATCTGCTGGGTGATCAGGTCCATCGGCGAGGACTGCAGGCTGCGCAGGTCGTCGTTGGGCTGCAGGCGCAGCATGCCGAACGCCGCGATGATCATCACCACGCCCAGGAACAGGCCCACGCGGCGGCGGCCCTGCAGGCGTGGCCAGCGTTCCAGCGTGGCTCCCAGCCAACGCGCGAACCGGGTGGTGCGGATTTCGCCGCCGTCCAGCCACGGGAACCAGAAAATCACGGTCAGGAACGCGGCGGCCAGGCCGACCACCGAGAACAGCGCCATCTGGCGCAGCCCCGGGAACGGGGCCAGGCCCAGCGCCAGATACGCCAGCGCGCTGGTCAGCAGCGCCAGCCACAGGCCCGGCAGCAGGTGCCGCAGCAGCTTCCAGCGACGGTCGGCCGGTTCTGCCTGGCGCGAAGCGAACCAGTGGATGCCGTAGTCCTCGGCCACGCCGACCAGCGACGCACCGAACACCAGGGTGAGCACGTGCACCTTGCCAAACACCAGCACGGTGACCGCCAGCGCCACGCCACAGCCGATCAGCAGCGAGGCACCCACCAGCAGGATCGGGCGCAGCGAGCGGAACGCCAACCACACCAGCAGCAGCACCGCCGCCAGCGAACCCCAGCCGATGGTGTTGATTTCCCAGTTGGCCTGCACGGCGGCCGCTTCGGCATGCAGCGGCACGCCGGCGCGCAGCACTTCCAGGCCGGGAGCCTTGCGGGTGGCCGCAGCGGCGGCCTGGTCCAGCAGCAGGTCGATATGGCGTTCACCGTCGAGCTGGAAGGCCGAGCCGGTGGTTTCGAACTGCAGGATGGCCCAGTGCTTGCCATCGGCTTCGAGCAGGCCGTCGTCCCCCATCTGCAGGCCGGCCCCTTGTGCGCGTTCCTGCCACCACTGCGGCCACAACGACATCGGGTCCTGGCCCCAGTCAGTCAGCCGCGGCGCGCCCATCGGGCCGTACAGTGCAGCCAGGGCGCTCTGGGCCAGGCCATCGGCCGGTTCGGACTGCAGGCGCTGGCGCTGTTCGGTGGTGAGCAGGCGGTCGCGGTAGGGCGCGTAGAAGGCACGGGCCTGGTCGAACCAGCCTTCGATGGTGCCGGCTTCCTTCAACAACGTGTCGCCGCCCGGCGCATCCGGCGTGATGGTGCCGCGGAACGCGGCCTCGGCGGCCTTGGTCTGCGCCGCGTCCGCGCTGCCAAGCAGCACCACGATCTGGCGTGCGTTGACGTCGGCAATGCGCCGGGTGACATCGGAGAGCAGGCGATCGTGCGCGTCCTGCGGCAGCAGCGCGAGAATGTCGGTATCGATCCGCGCTTCGCTCTGCCAAAGCTGCCACTGCTGCACGCCCAGCCCGACCAGCACCAGCAGCCAGGCGACGGCCAGCCAGCGCCACAGGCGCTGCAGGCGTCCGCCTTCGTGGAAGGCGTCCTTCAACGACTCATTCAAACTTGCCGCCCTCTTCCGCACTCAATGCCGCCGGGGTTTCGGACATGCCGGCGAAATGGATGCGGGTGACATCCTGGTTGGCTTCGGTGATCTCGACCTCGCGCACGTAACGGTCGCCCCTGAGCTTCAGGCCGGTGAACACCTTGCCCAGCATGGCCGAGCGCGGGCTGAGCTGCATCTTCCAGCCGTTGTCGGGCAATGCCTCGACCTTGACCGTGAACTGGGCCGACAGCGCCTGTGCGTCGCCACTCATCAGCGCGAACATGATCGCGTTGACCGAGCGCATCGCCGGCTGCTGCTTCGCATCCAGCTCGACGCGGGTGCTGCCGTCGCTCTGGCGGCTCAGAATGCGGTCGCGGGTGACCACCACCTCCGACGGGAACGGCTTGAGCGTGGACCAGATCACGCCGTGGTCCTGGGCCAGCACGAACCGACCCTGCGAACGCAGCGGGTTCTTGAAGCCGGTGACCTGCTTTTCCTGGGTGAACTCGCCGCGCAGTACGCCCACCTTGGCCACGCGCTGCTTGACCAGATCGACATCGGCCGCGACCGCCACAGGCGCGAGCATGCACAGCAGAATCAGCACGCCGAGCGTGCGCAGCAGACGGTTCATTGCACTTCCACTCCCAGACGGTCCCACAGCACGGACGGGCACAGGTACAGCATTTCATTGGTGGCCGCGTCGACCGCGACCTGGATGGTGTGGGCGCGGGTCAGCACCTGGCCGCTGCCGGCGTCGCGGATCTCGTAGACGATCTTGAGCCGGTTTTCCCATTCGGTGATGGTGGCGCGCACCACCAGCTGCTGGCCGTACAGCAGCGGCCGGACGTACTTCACCCGCGCGTCCACCACCGGCCACAGGTAGCCGGATTCGCGCATCTGCGGGTAGTCGTAGTCGTAGCGCTGCAGCAGGGCGCAACGCGCGACCTCGAAGTATTTGAAGTAGTTGCCGTGCCACACGACGTGCATCGGATCGCAGTCGTGGAAAGTAGGCGACAGCGCTACTTCAAAGCTCAGCTCAGGCAGGTTCATACAGGCTCCAGCGCTGGCCGCGGATGTCCTCCAGCAGCGCGCGCAGTTCTCCATCCAACGCGCGGTCTTCCTCGACCAGCGCGATACGTGCGGCAAGATCCTGGAACATCGCTTCCAGGTCGCCATGCAGGGTGGCGTTCATGCCGACGCGCTCGCGCAGGGCGATACCCTGGCGCGCGGCGATCAGCATGCCGGCCACGACCTGCTCGGTCAGCTCGATCACCCGCAGGCAGTCGCGTGCGGCGATGGTGCCCATGCTGACCTTGTCCTGGTTGTGGCATTCGGTGGAACGCGAGAACACCGAGGCCGGCATGGTCTGCTTGAGCGCTTCGGCGGTCCAGGCCGACACGCTGATCTGCAGGGCCTTCAGGCCATGGTTGATCGGCGCGCGCTCGCCGGTGCTGCCGGACAGGTTGGCCGGCAGGCCGTGGTTGTAACGGGCGTCCACCACCAGCGCCAGCTGGCGGTCGAGCAGGTCGGCCAGGTTGGCGATGGTGTTCTTCAGCGCATCCATGGCAAAGGCAATGTGTCCGCCGTAGAAGTGACCCCCATGCAGGATGCGTTCGCCGTCGGCATCGATCAGCGGGTTGTCGTTGGCGCTGTTGAGTTCGGTTTCAATCAGCTGGCGCAGGAACGGCAGCGCGTCCTGCACCACGCCGATGACGTGCGGCGCGCAGCGCAGCGAGTAGCGGTCCTGCAGGCGCTGTTCGTTGCGCGGCGGACGGTCGCTGTGCAGGTCCTGGCGCAGGCGCGCGGCGATCTGCATCTGACCCGGGTGCGGCTTGGCCGCGAACAGCATTTCATCGAAGTGATGCGCGTTGCCGTCGCTGGCCAGCACGTTGAACGCGGTCAGGCGGGTGGCCAGCCGGGTCAGGTAGTCGGCGCGGTCATAGGCCAGGCAGGCCAGCGCGGTCATCACCGCGGTGCCGTTCATGATCGCCAGACCTTCCTTGGGACGCAGTCGCAGCGGGGTCATGCCGATTTCCGCCAGCACCTCGGCCGCCGGACGGCGCGCGCCCTGGTACATCACCTCGCGCTCGCCACACAGCACGGCGGCCACGTAGGAAAGCGGGGTGAGGTCGCCGCTGGCCCCCACCGAGCCTTCCGCGGGGATCAGCGGCAGCACGTCATGGCGCAGCAGCGTGGCCAGTCCCTGCAGCAGCGGATGGCTCACGCCCGACATGCCACGCACCAGCGAGGCCAGTCGCGCGGCCACCACGGCACGGGTTTCGGTTTCGTCCAGGAAACGGCCCAGGCCGCAGCCGTGGTAGGTGAACAGATGGTGCGGCAGCTCGGCGACCAGCGCCGGCGGAATGTTGACCGTGCACGAGTCGCCGTAGCCGGTGGTGACACCGTAGATGACGCCGTCTTCGCGCAGCAGTCGGTCAAGGAAGTCCGCGCCGCGCTGGATGCGGTCGACGAACTCGGGGCTGTCGCTGACCATCGCGTCGGCCTGGCGGCGCGACAGCGCCACCACGTCTTCGATGCACAGCGGCGCATCCCCGAAACGCAGGGTCGGGCGGGCCGCGGTGCGGCGGGAAGAGTCGAGCTGGGCGTTACTTTCCATGCGATGCCTGATCCCAGAAGGGGAAGAAGTTGAACCAATCAAAGGGAGCCTGGATGACCTGGGTTTCCAGCCATGCGGCGAACTGTTCGGCCTGTGCGGTCAGTGCCGCGTCGCGCGAGCCACGCGGCAGCACGATGCGGTCACTGAAGTGTTCAAAACGCACCCGGTAGCCTTCGCCTTCATGCAGGCAGGCCATGGTGTACACCGGGCAGGCCAGTGCGGCGGCCAGCACGTAGGCCCCGATCGGGAACTGCGCGGTGTGGCCGAGGAACGACGCCGGGACGGTGCGCCCGCCGCGCAGCGGCACACGGTCACCGACGATGGCGACGAAACCGCCCGCATCGACCCGGCGCTGCAGCTCGACCGCGGTCGCCGGGCCCATGTCGGTGACCTGCATCAGCTCGACCTGGGCCAGCGGATCCAGGCGCTGCATCAGCCGGTTGAAGCGCTGCGCGTGTGCGGTATGCACCAGCACGGTGATATGGAAGCCGGGGACCTGTTCGGCCAGCACCTGGCACAGCTCCAGGCAGCCGATATGTGCGGTCAGGATCAGGCCGCCTTCGCGACGCGCGATCTTTTCCAGCATGAGGTCGCGTTGCAGGTGGATACGCTCGGGCGGGTAACGGCCGCCCAGGCCCAGCAGTTTGTCCAGCAGGGTGTCGGCAAAGGTCGCGAAGTGCTTCAGGCTGTGCCAGCGGCCAGGAGGGCGTTTGAGCACGCCGGCGTGCGCCTGCAGGCGCTGCAGGTACTGCAGTGACGAGTGCCGTGCCACCGCATTGGACAGCCAATGACACAGCACCACCGGATAGACGCACAACCGGAACGGCCAGCGCCCGAACCAGCGATGCACGCCGCACAGGAACAGCACCCCTGCCGCCGACGTGGTCTCGCCCAGCTCGGCCCAGTGCGGCGCGGCGCGGTCAGCGGGCGCGCTCATGACCGGCGTCCTGCAATACGCCGCCACAGCAGGCGCGGCGCGCGCGGCAGCATGCCGAAGAACAGACGGGTATGCATGCAGCTGATGCGTACGTTGTCGCGCCACACATCGAAGTGCGACACGCCATCGCTGGGATAGGTGACCCGGGTCGGCTGGCTGATCACCTGCACGCCCCGCCAGAACAGCCGCACCAGGATCTCGGTATCGAAATCCATGCGCCGACCGATGGTTTCTTCTGCTGCCAGCCGGTTCACCGGAGCCAGCGGGTAGACCCGGAATCCGCACATGGAATCGCGGATCTGCAGCGACAGTGTGTTGATCCAGACCCAGATGTGGGTGGCATAACGGCCGTACAGGCGCGCCTTGGGTACGCTGGCGTCATAGGCGGGGATACCACAGATGACCGCGTCCGGATGAGCCCGGGCCAGGGCCACGAAGGCAGGAATGTCGCCGGTGGTGTGCTGGCCGTCGGCATCGATCTGCAGCACGTGCGAGTAGCCCCGCTGCGACGCCTGCGCGAAGCCTGCCAGCATCGCTCCGCCCTTGCCCTGGTTGATCTCCAGCCGGTGCAGCGTGACCTGGCCGGCGTGCTCCACGGCCAGCGCGCGCAGCGCCTGCGCGCAGGCGTCGTGCGAGCCGTCATCGACCAGCAGGCAGGGCAGGCCCGCAGCCAGCACGCCCTGCACCACCGCGCCGATGGCGTGTTCGTGGTCGTAGACGGGGATCACCACCACCGGCGAGAACGCGACTTCACGCATCCGCGAACACCACCCGACCGCTGGCATGCACGCCATGGTCGGAGACATACCGGAAGCTCATCATCGACTTCTCGGCATCCCAGCCCAGGGTGAGCTGCAGGACATCACCAGGACGGGCCACATGCTGGAACTTCAGTGCGTCCATGCGCGCGAATCGCGGCGGCATGGCGAACACTTCACGGCCGAAATGGATGGCCCAGTCCAGCTGGACCACGCCGGGAAGAATTTTCGCCTGCGGGAAGTGGCCGTCGAACGCGATCAGGTCGGGTTCCAGCGGCAGCAGCAGATGCGCGGCGAGCGGCTCACGCTGCTGCCATTGCGCGACCGGCATCAGCGGGCGGAACAGCGCGGCCAGGGCGGCCGCAGTGGTCTTGCCCTGCGCGTTGTAAGGCAGCTCGTCGATAAAGCGCCAGCGCCGCGGACGGGTCACCGCATCGTGGCTGCTGGCCAGATGCGCGCTGAGCCGCTGCGCCTGCTGACGGCGCTGCGCGTCGGTCCACTGCGCGGCACCGGACGGATGCGGCACCACCACGGCGGCCAGCTGCTCGCGCACACCGGGCAGCACCAGCACACGCACGTCGTGCACGTCGGGATGAGCGCGTAGCTGCTGTTCCAGTGCGTCCAGCGAGACCCGGCGTTCCTCGATCTTGACGATGCGATCGGCGCGCCCGAGCAGGCGGAAGCTGTTGTTGGCGTCGGCCTGCACGCGGTCCTGGGTCTGCCACCAGTCGGCATCGGCCAAGTGCGGCGAGCGTACTGCCAGCGCGCCTTCCTGGATGGTCCATTCCACGCCGGGCAACGGGTGCCACTGCGGTTGTTCGGCACTCCACTGGCGCCAGGCAATGCCGCCGGTTTCGCTGCTGCCGAAGACTTCGGTCGGGGCCACGCCGAGCAGCGTGCGCGCCTGCAGCGCTGCCTCGCCGGGCAGCGGGCCGCCCGAGGAAAACACCGCGCGCAGGCGGCCGCCCAGCGACGGCCAGTCAAGCTGTTCTGGCAGGCGCTTGAGGTGGGCCGGCGTGGCCACCAGCACGGCGTCGTGCTGGGCCAGCGCGGTCACCAGGTCTTCGTGGAAGAACCGGCGCGGCTGGATCACACGGCCCGCAGCCAACGGCCACAGCACCCGGAACAGCAGGCCATAGATGTGCTGGTGCGACACGGTGCCATGCACCTGCGCGCCTTCCAGCTGCGCCCCGAAGGCCGCCTGCAGGGCATCGACCTCCGCAGTAAGCTGGCGCAGCCGTTTGCCGATCGCACTGGGTGCACCGGTACTGCCGGAAGTGAACACCACCAGTTCCAGCTGCGCCTCGTCGAGTGGCTGCAGCACGCGGTCGGCGGCGACGACGGCATCGGCCTGCAGGGGCGCTTCGCTGGCCGGCAGGTCGCCGGCAAAGCCCTGCACCTGCGGGCGCAGCGCGTCCAGCGTGGCCGGCAGGTTGTCGCCGCCCAGGAACACGCGCTTGCCGGCATGCCACGCCCCCAGCAGGGCCGTGGCAAAGGTCAGGGTGTCGTCGAAGTACAGCGCCCAGTCCTGGCCAGGGGCGCGGGCGAACGCCTGCTGCCAGCCCAGCACCTGCTGGCGGAACTGCGGGTGGGACACCGGGGTACCGTCGGCCGCGATGCCGACCTTCCGGTCCGGACGGGGCTGCAGCGCGAGCTGCGACAGCGCGATCCACTCAGCCATGCGCGTGCGCCGCCTTTACCCGCCGCCTTACCAGCCACTCACCGCCAAACAGAACGCCCATCATTACGTACGCCAACAATCCGTTGTAGAGCGCCCAGACCTGGTTGGAGGCCCAGAGCGCGGTCATCAGGGCCAGTGCCCCGTTCAAGACAAAAAAACCGCACCACACCTGGGTGACGCGGCGGGTATAGACCACGGCAAACGGCGGCAGTTCCGGCTCGGTGAGCCGTGCCAGCCGTTCAACGGCGGTGGGGGGGAAACGCAGGCTGGTGGCGAAGATCACCAGCATCACTGCGTTGACCAGCGCCGGGTACAGCTTCAGCGGTAACGCCTGGTTGAAGGCAGTGGCCAGCAGCGCCAGCAGGCCGGCTCCGGCGGCGGCGACCCACCACACCGGCTGGCGGGTGGTCAGTGCGCGAAGTGCGGCCAGCGCGAACAGCAGCAGCGCCATCCAGCGCGGCTCGAAGCGGCCCAGCGCGAAGTACACCACCAGCGGATACGCCAGCGACAATACTGCAAACGCCGCAACGCGCAGCCGAACCATGGCCGGACCTCAGCCGCTGCCGTCAGGCGGCCGCTTGTCCGGGCATCAGCCCGTGCACCACATCGACGATGTCCTGCACGGTACGCACCGACTTGAACGCTTCCGGCTGCAGGTTGCGGCCGAGCAGCGGCTTGAGCTGCACGATCAGGTCCACGGCATCGATGCTGTCGATGTCCAGGTCGTCGTACAGGCGGGCTTCCGGAGTGATGCGCACCGGCTCGATCTCAAAGCTGTCCTTGAGGATCTTGACGATACGGTCGAAAAGTTCGTTCTTGGTCATGGCAAATCCTGACGCACCGTTACGACAGCTGGCGCGCTGCGACAAATTCGCTCAACGCACGCACGCTGGAAAAATGACGACGGGTTTCTTCCGAATCCGCAGACAGGCTCACGCCGTACTTCTTCTGCAGCGCAAGGCCCAGTTCAAGCGCATCGATGGAGTCCAGCCCCAGCCCTTCCACGAACAGCGGAGCCTGGGCATCGATGTCTTCTGGAGCGATGTCTTCCAATGAAAGCGATGAAATGATCAATTCCTTGATCTCGTGCTCAAGTGCCTGCACGGCTTGGTTCTCCAGCGAAGTCAAAGTAATGGGCAAGGTGATCGGTCACGCGCCGGGCCGCCAAGGCATCCCCCCTGGGCGAATCGCCGGCCTCGGACAGGAAGGGAGCGATCGGAATATCTTCCCCGACTTCCAGCTGAACGTGAAAACGCCGTGATGGCACACGATACCATTTCTGGCCCTTGGTCAGGGTAGGCGGGGTGCAGGTGATGCGCACCGGCGTGATGTTCAGGCCACCCCGGACGGCGATGTTGGCCGCGCCCCGCTGCAGCTTCAGCGGTTGGCCTGGAACGGTCCGGGTGCCCTCCGGGAAGATGACCAGATTGCCCCCCCGGCGCACCGCCGCGATGCAGTCGTCGACCAGCCCGGCCCCGTCGCTGTTGGCTACATAGCCGGCCGCCCGGACCGGTCCGCGCATGAACGGGTTGCGCGCGACCGCGTGTTTGACCACGCAGTCGGCATTGGGCAGCTGCGAGATCAGTAGCACGACGTCGATCAGGGTGGGATGGTTGGCCAGGATCAGCAGGCCGTCACGCTGAAGCCGTTCACGTCCATGAATCTCATAGGTCATCAGTCCCAACCAGCGCATCAGGTTGACGTGACTGGCAAAGCTGAACTGCACCAGCCTTCGCGCCAGCGCGCGCCGGCGCTGCACGCGGCGGATCAGGAACAGCATCGGAAACAGCAGGCCGCCCAGCAACAGCCCGCCGATCCCGAAGGCGGCAAAGCTGATCCCGGTGCCGACCACGCGCCAGGCGTGGTTGAGGCGGGCGGCCAGCCGCTCAGCCATGGCGCTGCCAGATCCACTGCTGGTCGTCGGCCTGGAAAACCAGCGCCGGGTCGCCGGCCAGCAGGAAGCGCATCAGCGCCAGGCTGTGCGGCAGCGGACCGGCCGGGGAATCAGGTGCCGTCCCGGTACCGCCCCACCCCAACGACAGCCGGGTACCCGGACGATCGGCCCGGGCCAGGCGCCAGCACCACGCAAAGAAGGGGTCCGGTTCGTCGGCGAAGCCGGCATAGACCGACGGCAGCGGCGATTCGTAGGCCACCACCCGGACTTCCTCGGCCCCGTCGGCCAGCAGGCCGAACGCTTCCACGCAGGCGGCTTCGACCGTGGCGCGGCCACCGGCCAACGCCAGGTAATTGCCGCGCTGGCCCCTGGCAATCGAATACAGCGCCGCGACCGCGTTGTGTACCGAAAGGCCGAAGGCGGTAGGCGACATCGCCGCGTCCTGGCGCAGGGTATCGAGCAGCTCCATTGAACGGGCCACGTCGCCGTGGCGCGAGGCAAAGACAAGCGGCACCTGGCCGCCATCGTCGGGCTGCTCGCACCAGCATGCGGCCTGGATGGCCATGCGCCCCAACCGTTCGATGCGGCGACGCTGCATCGGCGGCACCTCCGGCAACGCCGGAGTGTCGTCACCGGTCGGCAGGAACGGCGCGTGCGCCCACTGCTGCCAGTCCGATTTTGTGGTCAGGCCCGGTGCCCAGGCCGACCAATCCACAACAGAAAACTCAATCATTCACAGCAACACTCGTGATGGGCACCTGGAGGGCACGAGCCACACGGGCGATACGGGTCGGCTCCCCCATTCCAGCCGATCCGCACCTGTCATCCGACATCGTCCGGCGCGCAACGCACGCCGCCAAAGGAGCGCACGCTATCATGACACCTTCGGCACTGGCAGCTTTCACAATTTCTAATGAGCAGCACGATCCACCGCGCACCGGCCGCACCGGCCCTGATTTCCACGCCCGGCCCCGCGTTGTTCCGTGCCCGCTACGCCCTTGCCGCTGAACGCGACGCGGCCCTGGCCGATCCGCGGACCCTGGCGGTATTCGGCTTCGGCACCGCACCCTCACCCTGCGATGATCCGCGCTGGCTGCAGGTCCCGCTGGACGAGCACGGCCCTGCACAGATCGAGATCTGGCAGGGGGCGGCCCCGGTGCGAACGGGGGTGGATGGCACGGTGCGCTGGTCGCATGACGGCAGTGTGCTGTTTGGTGCGATCGAAATAGAGGAACCCAGTTCCGATATTGAAGCAGCCGCGGCAGATGCCTACGCCACATTGAGCACATTCCTTACAAAGTGCGGCTTCCCGCACCTGCTGCGGACCTGGAACTATCTGGACGCAGTGACCGAGGGCGAGGGTGATGCCGAGCGCTACCGGCGCTTCTGCGTGGGCCGGGTACGCGGGCTGCAGTCGCTGGACGAAACCGCGCTGCCGGCGGCCACCTGCATCGGCCGGTTCGACGGCGTGCGCCGCCTGCAGGTGTACTGGCTGAGCGCGCGCGAGGCCGGGACCCCGCTGGAGAACCCCCGCCAGGTCAGCGCCTTCCGCTACCCGCGCCAGTATGGCCCGCAGTCGCCGAGCTTCTCGCGGGCGCTGCTGCCGCCGGTCGCCACCGGCCTGCCGCTGCTGCAGTCGGGAACCGCGGCGATTGTCGGGCATGTCTCGCAGCATGCCGGGTCCTGGCAGGAACAGCTGGAGGAAACGCTGACCAACCTGCAGAGCCTGGTGGATACCGCCCGACAGCAGCGGCCGGACCTGCCGGCGAAGCTGGGACCGGAATCAGTGCTCAAGGTCTACGTGCGCGACGCAGCCAACCTGGCGGCGGTGGCCGCGCGGATGGCGCAGCTGCCGGGGTCACCCGCGCATGTGGTGCTGCACGCCGAGGTCTGCCGGGCGGAACTGCTGGTTGAGATCGAGGGCATGCACGGCTGATGCGCCGTGACGACCAACGGTCGTCACCTACCGGTTCCCGATGACATCGCGCGACGGTAGATGACGACCGTTGGTCGTCATGCAGCCGCATCAATGATATCCAGTGCCCGCAGTCACCTTGCCTCGAAACACCCGGTACGACCACGCCGTATAGCCCAGGATCACCGGCAGCAGCACCACCAGCCCGACCAGGCTGAAGCCCATCGACGACGCCGGGGCGGCGGCCTGCCACAGGGTCATGCTGGGCGGCAGCAGGTAAGGCCACATGCCCAGGACCAGGCCGATGAAGCCCAGCACGAACAACGCCAGGCTCAGCAGGAAGGGCGGCAGGTCACGGCGGGGATGGAGCGCGCTGCGCCACAGCGCCACGGCAACCGCCAGGGTCAGCAGCGGCACCGGCGACAGCCACCAGAAGTTGCCATCGGCGAACCAGCGCTCCATCACCCGTGACTGCAGGAACGGCAGCCAGGTGCTGACCAGCCCCATGAAGGCGATCACGGCCACCACCAGCGGGCGGGTCAGGGTGCGCGCCACCGCCTGTTCGCGGCCTTCGGTCTTCAGAATGAGCCAGGTGCTGCCCAGCAGCGCGTAACCAAACACCACCGCCACCCCGGTCAGCATCGAGAACGGGCTGAACCAGCCGAATGCCCCACCCACATAACGGCCATCGACCAGGTCCAGGCCCTGCACCAGCGCGCCCAGGATCACCCCCTGGGCAAATGCAGCCAGCACCGACCCCAGCCCGAATGCCACGCTCCACAGCCGTCGCGAGCGGTGCGCCTTGAAGCGGAATTCAAACGCCACGCCGCGGAACACCAGCGCCACCACCAGCAGCAGCACCGGCAGGTACAGCGCCGACAGCAACGCCGCGTACGCCTTCGGGAACGCCGCCATCAGTCCGGCCCCGCCCAGCACCAGCCAGGTCTCGTTGCCGTCCCAGATCGGCGCGGCGGTGTTCATCATCACGTCAAGCTGTTCCTCGCTCTCGGACATCGGCGCGAGGATGCCGATGCCGAGTACGAAGCCGTCCAGCACGACGTACATCAGCACGCCGAAGCCGATCACCGCGAACCACGCCACCGGCAGCCAGGTTGTCATGTCCATGTCAGCGGCCCTCCAGCGGCTCGTCGGTCCCGGACAGCGGACGCGCCGGGGTATGGCTGCCGTCCTCGATGGGCGGCTGGTGGTCGTGGGGCTTGGGCCCGGTGCGGATGATCTTGACCAGGTACCAGATGCCCCAGCCAAACACGAACGCGTAGCCAACGACGTAGATGCCCAGTGACAGCGCGGTCATCCACGCGCTCTGCGGGCCGACCGCGTCGGCGGTGCGCAGCACGCCGTACACCACCCACGGCTGGCGACCCATTTCGGTGACGAACCAGCCCGACACCAGCGCGATGAATCCGCTGGGCAGCATCCAGTTCCAGCCGCGCAGCAGCCAAGGCGAGGTCAGCAGCCTGCCCCGCCACCACTGGAAGGCCGACACCCAGGCCAGCAGCAGCATCAGGGTGCCCAGCCCGACCATGATCCGGAAGGCGAAGAACACCGGCAGCACCGGCGGTCGGTCGCTGGCCGGGACCGAGGTCAGCGGATCAAACGTGCCGTCCAGCGAGTGGGTCAGGATCAGGCTGCCCAGGCGCGGAATGGCGATCTCGAAATCGTTGCGCTCTTCCTTCTGGTTGGGCACGGCGAACACGACCAGTGGCACGCCCTCGCCCTCCCCTTCGGCGTGCCAGTGCGCTTCCACCGCGGCGATCTTCATCGGCTGGTGCTTGAGCGTGTTCAGGCCATGCATGTCGCCGACGAAGATCTGCACCGGCACGGTCAGTGCGGCGAATGCCACCGCGGCCAGCAGCATGGTCCGGCCGGCCTCGACATGGGTGCCGCGGCGCAGGTACCACGCGCCGATGCCGCCGATCACGAAACAGGTGGTGATGAACGAGCCCAGCGCCATGTGCGCCAGCCGGTACGGGAACGAGGGGTTGAACACCACCTGCCACCAGTCACGCGGGTGCACGATGCCGTCAACAAGCTCGAAGCCGGATGGGGTCTGCAGCCAGCTGTTGGAGGACAGGATCCAGAACGTGGACACCAACGTACCCAGCGCCACCATGCAGGTGGAGAAGAAGTGCAGTTTTGGCGAGACCTTGCCCCAGCCGAACATCATCACGCCCAGAAAGCTGGCTTCCAGGAAGAACGCGGTGAGCACTTCATAGGTGAGCAGCGGACCGATCACGCTGCCGGCCACCTCGCTCAGCCGCGGCCAGTTGGTACCGAACTGGAAGGCCATGACGATGCCGCTGACCACGCCCATGCCGAACGAGACCGCGAAGATCTTCTGCCAGAAGAAGTACAGCTCGCGCCAGACCGGCTTGCCGGTGCGCAGCCACTGACCTTCGACGAAAGCCAGCCAGCTGGCGGTGCCGATGGTGAAGGCGGGGAACAGCACATGGAAACTGATGACAAATCCGAACTGGATCCGCGACAACAACAACGCGTCCACGGGACGCCTCCGACGGGGGTTCTGAGAAAACCAGACCAGTTTGGGTGGAGTTCCGTGAAGAGGACATGCGACCTGGTGACGCGCTGCTTCACTCTGTCGCAGGGGGAAGTATCGACCAACGGTCGATACCTACCGGGTTCGCCGCAATGGGTAGGTATCGACCGTGGGTCGATACCCGCCGTGGCCATGACCTTTGCCCCCCGCCCGCAGCCCTTGCGGCTGCTACCCTTGGCGGGTTTTTTCCCTTCACGGTGCTGCCCGCAATGCCCAGAACGCTGCCCTTGTCCCTGCTGCTGCTCGCCGCCCTTGGCGGAACGGCCCACGCGGCACCGACGCCGATCACCATTGAACAGGCCATGGCCGACCCGGACTGGATCGGTCCGCCGGTCGACAGCGCATGGTGGTCGTGGAACAGCCAGCAGGTGGAATACACCCTCAAGCGCAGTGGCAGCCCGGTACGTGACACCTTCCGCCAGCCGGTCAGCGGCGGCGCGGCGGCGCAGGTGGCCGACGACCAGCGCGGCACCCTGGACGTGGATGCCCCGGTGTATGACAGCAGCCGCCAGCGCAGTGCCTTTGTGCGCAACGGCGACGTGTTCCTGCGCGACCTGCGCAGCGGCGCGCTGACCCAGCTGACCCGCAGCACCGAGAAGTCCAGCAACGTGGGCTTCGCCCGCGACGGCGGCGTGATCTGGCGCACCGGCCAGAACTGGTTCCACTGGACTGCCGCTGCAGGCGTGCAGCAGGTGGCCAGCCTGAAGGCCGAAAAGAACCCCGACGATGCCCCCAAGGCCGACGTGCTGCGTGAACAGCAGCTGCGCACCCTGGCCACGTTGCGCAACGACCGCGCCCAGCGCGACGCGCTGAAGGCGCAGGAAGCCAGCTGGCGCAAGGCCGACAGCACCCGCGCGCCGGGCCCGGTGTACCTGGGCGCGGACGTGGAGATCGTCGACAGCGCGCTGTCGCCGGACCTGCGCAGCCTGGTGGTGGTGACCAAGCCGAAGAGCTTCGATGAAGGCCGCGGCGGCAAGATGCCCAAGTACGTGACCGAGTCGGGTTACGAGGAGTTCGAGGACACCCGTACCCGCGTCGGTCGCAATGACCCCGAGCCGAACAGCCTGTGGCTGGTCGACACGGTGGCCGGCACGGTCAAGCCGCTGTCGCTGGACGGACTGCCGGGGATCGGCACCGACCCGCTGGCCGCGCTGCGCAAG
>NZ_RHPP01000074.1 GCF_003935715.1 Stenotrophomonas sp. 278
CCGCTGCCCGCCGTCCCAGCGCCACCCGCACCCAGCAGGCCGCGCGCAGTGTGGCCGCGCGCAGCGTACAACCGCAACGCGCCGTGGCCAGCCAGACCCCACTGGCTCCGACCGTCCCCGCCAGCGCGACCCGCGAGCTGCCATTTGGCAATGTCAGCGGGTTGCAGGCCAAGCCCTGGCCACGTTCCACGCTGGGTTCGGAGGGGGCTCTCAACGCCAGCTTCTCCAGCCCACAGCCGCGGGCGGCGTTCTACCCATTCGAGCCGCGTCTTCAGGAGGCCGAGCCGGCCCCGCTGCCGCGCACGCAGGACTGACAGGTTCTGCGTTTCCCCCCGTTCCTTTTTCCCGTTACTGATCCCAGACTTGGAGGTTCGCGTCTGATGAGCGCCCGTACCCGCACGCAGGCCATGGCCCTGTTGGCCATGACTCTTCCCCTGATCGCCTGCGCCCAAGCCCCGCAAGCGCCCGCCACTGCCGCCGCGGCCCCGGCTGCTCGGGCCCCGGCCGCCCCCCTCGTGAGTGGTCTGCCTGATTTCACCAACCTGGTCGAACAGGTTGGCCCGGGCGTGGTCAACATTGAAACCACCATCGTGCGCGACAACCGCCAGGCGCGCCGGGCCGGCCCGAGCGATGAAGAGATGCCGGAATTCTTCCGCCGTTTCTTCGGCCCGGACTTCCCGATGCCCGGGCAGGGGCCTGGCGGTGGCGATGAAGGCCCCAGCATCCGGGGCCGTGGCATGGGCTCGGGCTTCATCATTTCGCCCGACGGCTACGTGCTGACCAATCACCATGTGGTCGCCGATGCCGGCGAAGTGAAGGTCAAGCTGGGCGACCGCCGCGAGTTCACCGCCAAGGTCATCGGCAGCGACCAGCAGTACGACGTGGCCCTGCTGAAGATCGAGGGCAAGAACCTGCCGACCGTGCGCGTCGGCGACTCCAACACGCTTAAACCCGGCCAGTGGGTGGTGGCGATCGGTTCGCCGTTCGGCCTGGACAACTCGGTTACCGCCGGCGTGGTCAGCGCGGTCGGTCGCAGTACCGGCGGCCAGGACCAGCGCTACGTGCCGTTCATCCAGACCGACGTCGCGATCAACCAGGGCAACTCGGGCGGTCCGCTGCTCAATACCCGCGGTGAGGTGGTCGGCATCAATTCGCAGATCTTCTCGGCCTCCGGCGGCTACATGGGCATCAGTTTCGCGATCCCGATCGACCTGGCGATGGGTGCGGTCGAGCAGATCAAGAAGACCGGCCGGGTCAGCCGTGGCCAGCTGGGCGCGATTGTCGGTGCGATCACCGGCGACGTCGCGCAGGGCTTCAAGCTGCCCGACAGCCGTGGTGCCCTGGTCAATGAACTGGTCCCGGACAGTGCCGCCGCCAAGGCCGGGCTGGAAGTGGGTGACGTGATCCGCTCGGTGAACGGCACCACCGTCAACACCTTCAGCGACCTGCCGCCGCTGATCGGCGCACTCCCGCCGGGCAGCAAGGTGCGACTGGTGGTCCTGCGCGACGGCAAGGAGCGTGAGCTGACCGCCACCCTGACCGAGCTGGCCGACGATGCCGCCCGTGGCAGCAACGCCGGTGCCGGGGCTGAAGCCGCCAAGCCGCAGGCCGGAGCCAATGCCCTGCTGGGCCTGGACGTGATCGATCTGACCGCTGATCAGCGCCGCCAGGCCGGGCTGGACGCCGGCGAGGGCGTTCGCATCACCAAGGTCAATGGTCAGTCCGCGCGTGATGCCCGCCTGGCACCGGGCATGGTCATCCTGCAGGTCGGGCGCACCCCGGTCGGCAGTGTCGCCGCGCTGAACAAGGCCCTGGCCGGTTATGCCAAGGGCGACGTGGTGATGCTGCTGGTCCGCGCCGGTGGAAACAGTTCCTTTGTGCCGATCCGTACCGGCCCGTAAGCCGCGCGGCTGCAGTGTTTCCCGGGCCCGCTTCGGCGGGCCCGGTTGCATATGGCGGCTGGAAACGACAATCGGCAGGGCCGGGCGCACGGGAACGGGTCGGCCATGCGATAATGCACCGTTATCCTGACGACGCGCCGCGCCGCCGCCACCTATGTCCTCTGATTCGATGCGGAACATCCGCAACTTCTCCATCATTGCCCACGTCGACCACGGCAAGTCCACGCTGGCCGACCGTATCATCCAGCTCTGTGGCGGCCTCCAGGCCCGCGAGATGGAGGCGCAGGTGCTCGACTCCAATCCCATCGAGCGCGAGCGCGGCATCACCATCAAGGCCCAGTCGGTGTCGCTGCCTTACCTGGCCAAGGATGGGCAGACCTACCACCTGAACTTCATCGACACCCCCGGGCACGTCGACTTCTCCTACGAAGTCAGCCGCTCGCTGGCCGCCTGTGAAGGGGCGCTGCTGGTGGTCGATGCGGCCCAGGGCGTGGAAGCGCAGTCGGTGGCCAATTGCTACACCGCTGTGGAGCAGGGCCTGGAAGTGGTGCCGGTGATCAACAAGATCGACCTGCCCACGGCCGATATCGACCGCGCGAAGGCGGAAATCGAAGCCGTCATCGGCATCGACGCCAGTGACGCGGTGCCGGTCAGTGCCAAGACCGGCCTGAACGTGCAGGACGTGCTCGAAGCCATCGTGCACCGTATTCCGC
Organism: Stenotrophomonas sp. 278; assembly: GCF_003935715.1. Classification (GTDB taxonomy): domain Bacteria; phylum Pseudomonadota; class Gammaproteobacteria; order Xanthomonadales; family Xanthomonadaceae; genus Stenotrophomonas; species Stenotrophomonas maltophilia_AH. The sequence goes on from NZ_RHPP01000074.1 coordinate 2,615, forward strand.
CGCCGCAGCCGCGCGATACCGAAAAGCTGCAGGCGCTGATCATCGACTCCTGGTTCGACAACTACCTCGGCGTGGTGTCGCTGGTGCGCGTCATGCAGGGCGAGATCAAGCCCGGCGACAAGCTGCAGGTGATGTCCACCGGCCGCAACCACCAGGTCGACAACGTCGGCGTGTTCACCCCCAAGCGCAAGGTGCTGCCGGCCCTGCGCGCGGGTGAGGTGGGCTGGGTGACGGCCAGCATCAAGGACGTGCACGGCGCGCCGGTCGGCGACACTCTTACCCTGGCAGGCGACCCGGCTCCCAAGCCGCTGCCGGGCTTCCAGGAAATGCAGCCGCGCGTGTTCGCCGGCCTGTTCCCGGTCGATGCCGAAGACTACCCGGACCTGCGCGAGGCGCTGGACAAGCTGCGTCTGAACGATGCCGCGCTGCGCTTCGAGCCGGAAAGCTCCGAAGCCATGGGCTTCGGCTTCCGCTGCGGCTTCCTCGGCATGCTGCACATGGAAATCGTGCAGGAACGCCTCGAGCGCGAGTACAACCTGGACCTGATCAGCACCGCGCCGACCGTGGTCTATGAGGTGCTCAAGACCGACGGCTCCATCGTCAACATGGACAACCCGGCCAAGCTGCCGCCGGTGAACATGGTCGAGGAGATCCGCGAGCCCATCATCCGCGCCAACGTGCTCACGCCCGAGGAGTACATCGGCAACATCATCAAACTGTGCGAAGAGAAGCGCGGCAGCCAGATCGGCATCAACTACCTGGGCAGCCAGGTGCAGATCAGCTACGAGCTGCCGATGGCCGAAGTGGTCCTGGACTTCTTCGACAAACTCAAGTCGGTCAGCCGTGGCTACGCCTCGCTGGACTACCACTTCGTGCGCTTTGACGCCGGCCCGTTCGTGCGCGTGGACGTGCTGATCAACGGCGACAAGGTCGATGCGCTGTCGTTGATCGTGCATCGCAGCCATGCCGACCGTCGTGGTCGCGAGCTGTGCGAGAAGATGAAGGACCTCATTCCCCGGCAGATGTTCGACGTGGCCATCCAGGCCGCGGTCGGCTCGCAGATCATCGCCCGCACCACGGTCAAGGCGATGCGCAAGAACGTGCTGGCCAAGTGCTATGGTGGCGACGTTTCGCGCAAGAAGAAGCTGCTGGAGAAGCAGAAGGAAGGCAAGAAGCGCATGAAGCAGGTCGGCCGTGTGGAAATTCCGCAGGAAGCCTTCCTTGCCGTGCTGCAGATGGACAAGTAAGCCCGGACTCCGTGCCGCCGTTACCGTTCCCAAGGACACCGCATGAAACTGTTTGAGATCCTTCTGGTCGTGCTGACCCTGTCATCCGGCCTGATCCTGCTGGCCGACAAGCTGTACTTCGCCAAGCGCCGCGCCGCGCGTGCCGGCCTGCTGGATTCCGAACCGGTCCTGGTGGACTACTCGCGGGCGTTCTTCCCGGTGCTGGCCATCGTGCTGGTGGTGCGCAGCTTCATCGCCGAGCCCTACAAAATTCCGTCCAGCTCGATGATGCCCAACCTGCTGATCGGCGACTTCATCCTGGTCAACAAGTTCGCCTATGGCCTGCGCCTGCCGCTGAACAACGCCAAGGTGGTGCCGGTGGGCGAGCCCAAGCGTGGCGATGTGGTGGTGTTCCACTTCCCCGGGCATTCGGACAACGACCCCAACAAGGGCGAGAATTTCATCAAGCGCGTGATCGGCGTGCCCGGCGATGAGGTGGTCTTCCAGGGCGACGCCCTGGTGCTGAACGGCGAGCCGGTGAAGTACGAGAACAAGGGGTTGTATGCTGGTCACCGAGGGCAGGGCGAAGGTGCCTCGCTGCTGGTCGAGCAGCTGCCGGGCCGTACCCATACCGTGCTGGAGACCGACTACCCGCGCGGCGAAGGCCAGTGGACCGTACCGCAGGGCAAGTACCTGGTGATGGGCGACAACCGTGACAACAGCGACGACGGCCGTTTCTGGGGCCTGCTGCCGGAAGAAAACCTCCGCGGCAAGGCGTTCCTGATCTGGCTGAACTGCTCGGGCTGGTTCTGCAAGGACGGTTTCGAGCCGTCCCGGATCGGCACCGGGATCAACTGATTCATTACCAACGCGTATCTGGGGAGAACGCAATGAAGACGATGAAGACGCAGCGTGGCATGACCCTGACTTCGTTCCTGATGGTGCTGGCGGTGGTCGGCTTCATCCTGTACATCGGCATGAAGCTGTTCCCGATGTACTCGGAGTACTACGCCGTGCGTACGGCGATGAAGAGCCTGGCCAAGGAGCAGGGCGTCAACGCGATGGAGCCGGGCCGCGTGCAGGAGCTGTTCTTCCGCCGCCTGGACATCAGCTACTCGGAAAACGTGAAGCCGGCCAACGTCAAGTTTGAGCGCGTCAGCGGCGGCTGGAACATGAAAGTGAACTACGAAGTGCGTCGCCCGCTGATCGGCAACCTCGACGTCGTGGGCAAGTTCGATACCCAACAGGAAATGATCGCCAGCGGTGCCCAATAACACCTTCCAACGCGGTGACCGGATTGGTCACGCTTTCAATGATCCGGGCCTGCTGCAGCAGGCCCTGACGCATCGCAGCGCCGGAACGCCGAACAACGAGCGGTTGGAGTTCCTCGGCGACAGCATCGTCAACATGATGGTGGCCCAGGCGCTTTACCAGCGCTGGCCCAAGGCAGACGAAGGCGCGCTGACCCGCGCCCGTGCCGAACTGGTGCGCGAAGGCGCGCTGGCGGTCATCGCGCGCAGCCTGGAACTGGGTGATCGCCTGACGCTCGGTCCTGGCGAAATGAAGTCCGGCGGGCACCGTCGCGACTCCATCCTGGCCGACGCGCTGGAAGCCGTGGTGGCGGCCATTTACCTGGATGCCGGCTTCGCCGCCTGCCAGGCGGTCGTGCTGCCCTGGTTCAGCGCGTCCATGGAGGCCCTGCCGGCCACCGGCCGGCCGGAAAAGGATCCCAAGACCCGCCTGCAGGAATGGCTGCAGGCCCGGCAGAAGGCCCTGCCGCAGTACGAACTGGTGTCAGAGTCGGGTGACGACCACGCCAAGACCTTCCGGGTACGCTGTGGCGTAACCGAACCCGCAGTCAGTACCGAAGGCGAAGGGGCCTCGCGTCGACTGGCCGAACAACAGGCGGCCGCCGCCGCCCTAGAGCAACTGGATTCCAAGTGAGCGAAGCATCCTCCCATCATTGCGGCAGCGTTGCCGTCATCGGCCGCCCCAACGTCGGCAAGTCCACGCTGACCAATGCCCTGGTCGGGGCCAAGATCAGCATTGTCTCCAACCGGCCGCAGACCACCCGCCACCGGTTGCTGGGCATTGCGAGCTACCCGGAAGGGCAGATCGTGCTGGTCGACACCCCGGGACTGCACAAAGTGCAGAAGCGCGCCATGAACCGGGTGATGAACCGCGCTGCGCGCGGCTCGCTCGAGGGCGTGGATGCGGGCATGCTGGTGATCGAGGCCGGCCGCTGGGACGAGGAAGATACCCTGGCCTTCAATGTGCTCAGCGACGCCGGCATTCCGGTGGTGCTGGTGGTCAACAAGGTCGACCGGCTCAAGGACAAGGGGGCGCTGCTGCCGTTCCTGCAGCAGATCACCGAAGGCCGCACTTTTGCAGCCGTCCACCCGATTTCAGCGCAGAAGCGCAACGGCCTGGAAGCGCTGGTGCGCGACCTGCTGAAGCTGCTGCCGGAAGCACCGCCCATGTTCGGCGAAGATGAAATCACCGACCGCAGCCAGCGTTTCCTCGCCGGCGAGCTGGTCCGTGAGCAGCTGATGCGCCAGCTGGGTGAAGAATTGCCGTATGCCACCACCGTGGAGATCGAACGATTCGCCGAGGACGGCAACCTGCTCCGCATCGGCGCGGTCATCTGGGTCGAACGCGAGGGCCAGAAGGCCATCGTGATCGGCAAGGGCGGGACCCGCCTGAAGGAAATCGGTGCCAAGTCGCGCCTGCAGATGGAGCGTCTGTTCGGAGCCAAGGTGTTTCTGGAAACCTGGGTGCGGGTGCGCGAAGGCTGGTCCGACGACGAGGCCGCGCTGAAGGCGTTCGGTTACGAATGATCCCCACCGGCATGCCGTCCGCCGCGGCATGCCATTGCGACAGCGGCTGAGCGATGCGTATCGACGACGAACCGGCTTTCGTCCTGCACGCCCGGGCCTGGCGCGAAACCAGCCTGCTGGTGGAAGTGCTGACCGAACAGCATGGGCGGTTGGGTGTACTGGCGCGCGGCGTCAGCAGCCCGCGCAGCCAGGCCCTGCGCGCGGCATTGCAGCCGCTGCAGTGGATCCGGCTGACAGCGGTGCAGCGCGGTGAGCTGGCCCAGCTGCGACAGGCTGAAGCACTGGATGCCGCGCCACGCCTGACCGGCGAGACGATGCTGGCCGGGTTCTACATCAACGAACTGCTGTTGCGGTTGGCTCCACGGCAGGATCCGCTGCCGGAGTTGTATGACGCCTACGGCGCGGTCCGGGAGCGCCTTGCGCACGCTGAGCCACTGGCCTGGACGCTGCGCCGGTTCGAGCGCGATCTGCTGGAGGCGCTGGGCTTCGGGTTCGACCTCGCCCACGGCAGTGACGGCGAGCCGATTGACCCGGCCGCCCGCTACGAGCTGGATCCGCAGGAAGGGCCGCGTCGTCTTCTCAGTGAGCGGGGCGTGGACGCCCGGCGCGGAACGGCAACCGGCAGCGCGCTGCTGGCGCTGGCCGCCGATGAAACACCGGGCCAGGAGGATCTGGCCAGCCTGCGTCGCCCGATGCGCACGGTACTGTTGCACCATCTGGGCGGGCGCGGACTCAAATCCTGGGAAATGCTGGAAGAGCTCGCCCGCCGGCGTTGACCCGCGCACTCAATGCAACAAGGATTCCACCGCCGCGCGGAACTGCGTATGGGCGCCGACCGACTCCGGTGCCTGGTGCAGCTGGCGCACCGCCCGGGCCAGACGCGCCGCGCCCACGAACCCACAACTGGCCTGCAGCCGGTGCAGCTGTCCGCGCAGCGCGGGCTCGTCATGCTGCTGCACGGCCTGGGCGACCGCATCGCGCACGCCGGGCAGTTCGGCCAGGAACAGCTCGCGCAGGGCGATCAGATGATGGCGCTGGCCGTTCAGTGCAGCCAGTGCGGTGATTTCGTCCCAGTCCTGGCGGTCAGCTTCGGTATCGACTTCCGTTGTCGCCTTTGACCCGGGGCTGTTCACCAGTGCACGCCGCACGGCCTGCAGCAGCTGTTCGCCGCTCAGCGGCTTGACCAGCGTCTCGCGAAACCCTGCATCACGCAGGCGGGCATGGATGCTGGTATCGGCATCGGCCGTATGTGCGAGCGCCGGAGTGTCCGGCTGGGTGCGCCGGAGCTGCTGCAGCAGTTCGGTTCCGTTGCCATCCGGCAGGTTGACGTCGATCAGCCACAGGTCATGCCGGGCGGTACCGCCCCGGTCGATGGCGGTGGCAAGTGAGTCAGCGGTGTCCACTTCGGCAGGAAGGGATTCGAGCGCGGCCTTGAAAAAGCCACGGCTGATCGTGTCGTCCTCGACGAGCAGCAAGCGGGGAAGGGGGTCCCGGGGGGTCATCTGCATAAGGGCTGCCTCCATGTCAGCTGGGGCCATATTAAACATGATGTGGCCGTCTGCAAGCTGTCTACGCGCCGAGCAGCCAAACCCAGGGACGGTATCTGCGACAATACGCCCCCTTTTTGCCCGCAGCCTGTTGCCACGTGGCCCGATCCCGCTCCCGCCTTGACCGTACTCCTTTCCAGACCGACATCCTTGACCTGAGCCATGACGGCCGCGGCGTGGCCCGCCGTGAAGGCGAGGGCGGCAAGGTCACCTTCATCACCGGCGCACTGCCCGGTGAAGTGGTCCGTGCCGAGCCGACCGCCCGCAACCGCCACTTCGACGAGGCGCGCACGGTCGAAGTGCTGCAGCCTTCCACAGAGCGGGTCACGCCGCGCTGTCCGCATTTCGGCGTCTGTGCCGGCTGCGTGCTGCAGCACCTGGAAGAGTCGCAACAGATCGTGGCCAAGCAGCGCGTGTTGATGGACAACCTGACCCGCATCGGCCACGTGGCACCGGGCACCGTGCTGCCGCCGCTGGTGGGTGACAGCTGGGGCTACCGGCGCAAGGGCCGCTTCTCGGTGCGCCGGGTAGAGAAGAAGGACAAGACCCTGGTCGGCTTCCGTGAGCAGGATCCCCGCTTCGTCGCGGATCTGACCCAGTGCCTGACCGTGATTCCGGAGGTGGGCACCAAGGTAGCGGCGCTGTCGGCCTTCATTGAAACCCTGGATGGCAAGCGCGACATCCCGCAGATCGAGTTCATCGCCGGTGACCAGGCGGTCATGCTCACCATCCGTCACATGCAGCCTCTCTCTGAAAACGACCGCGCCGCCTGGATCGCATTTGGCCAGGAACACGGCCTTGCGATCTCCCTGCAGCCGGGCGGGGTGGAAACGGTACAGCCGCTGTGGCCGGCCGAGGTGCCATTGTCGTTCCGGCTTGAGCCCTGGAACGTGGAACTGGCGTTCCGCCCGCTCGACTTCATCCAGGTCAACGCCAAGCTCAACGTGAAGATGATCCAGCTGGCGCTGGACCTGCTTGACGCCGGTCCCGAGGAACGCGTGCTGGACCTGTTCTGCGGGTTGGGCAACTTCACCCTGCCGCTGGCGCGCACCGTGCGCGAGGTCGTGGGCGTGGAGGGTGATCCCGGCCTGGTGGCCCGCGCGAGGGAGAACGCCGAGCGCAATGGCCTGCCCAATGCGCAGTTCTTCTCGGCCGACCTCACCCAGGACCAGCGACAGGCCGGCTGGATGCGCCAGGGCTTTGACAAGCTGTTGCTCGATCCGCCGCGTTCGGGTGCCATCGAAGTGCTGCAGCAGCTGCCGCTCAAACAGTTCAAGCGCATCGTCTACGTCAGCTGCCATCCTGGCTCGCTGGCCCGCGATGCCGGCTACCTGGTCAACGAGCAGGGCTTCACCCTGGTCAGCGCCGGGGCCATGGACATGTTCCCGCACACGGCGCATGTTGAGAGCATCGCCGTCTTCGAGCGCCGCTGATGCCGCTGGAAATCGAACGGAAGTACCGGGTCACTGGCGAGGCATGGCGCGCACAGGCGCACCAGGTCATCCCCATGGCCCAGGGCTACCTCAATGACAGCGCCTCGCTCGACAGCGGGGCGCAGAAGGCTTCGGTGCGGGTCCGAATCCAGGGCGAGCAGGCCTTCCTCAACCTGAAGTCGCGCGAGATCGGCCACACCCGGCAGGAGTTCGACTATCCGATTCCGGTAGACGAAGCGCGCGACCTGTTGGCCCTGTGCGTGGGTGGGTTGATCGACAAGCGTCGGCACCTGGTCCGTCACGGCGGTCTGCTGTGGGAGGTGGACGAGTTCCTCGGCGACAACGCCGGCCTGGTCGTGGCGGAGGTCGAGCTGGAGCACGCCGAACAGGCCATCGACCTGCCTGAATGGGCTGGTGAAGAGGTCACCGACGAGGTCAGGTACTACAACCTGGCGCTGGCCGCCCGCCCGTACAGCCAGTGGTCCGACACGGAGAAGTGACGGCCAGCACCGCCAGGGCCGGCCGTTGGCCGGCCCTGGCGGTGCGGGTTTCGCCCGCGTTTCCGCCGTGACCCGGGTTCTGCGACAATGCGGCAGTGCGCCATCACGGTGCCCCGTTTCGGAGAACAATCCATGCTCGTGATCGGCGTTGCCGGGACCGAACTCACCGCCCAGGAACGCGATTGGCTGCAGCACGATGCCGTGGCAGGCGTCATTCTGTTCAAGCGCAATTTCGCCTCGCGCCAGCAGGTCGCTGAACTGTCGGCCGCCCTGCGCGCCGCTGCGCCGCGCCCGCTGCTGATCTGCGTGGACCAGGAAGGCGGCCGCGTGCAGCGCTTCCGCGAGGGCTATTCGGCCTTGCCGCCACTGCAGGGCTTCGACGCGCTGTACGCGCAGGACCCGGATGCCGCCCTGGCGCTGGCCGAGCAGCACGCCTGGCTGATGGCCAGTGAAGTGCGTGCCAGCGGCGTGGACCTCAGCTTCGCCCCGGTGGTCGACCTGGGCCGCGGCAACCGCGCCATTGGTGACCGCGCCTTCAGCGCAGACCCGCAGGTGGTGGCCGCATTCACCCGCGCCTATGTGCGCGGCATGCACAGCGTCGGCATGGCCGCCACGCTGAAGCACTTCCCCGGTCACGGCACCGTGCTGGAAGACACCCATGTCGACAACGCCAGCGATCCGCGCTCCCTGGACGAACTGCGCGCCCTGGACCTGGTCCCTTTCGCCGCCGGCATCGACGCAGGAGCCGACGCGGTGATGATGGCCCACGTGGTCTACCCGCAGGTGGCCGCCGAACCGGCCGGATATTCGCCGCGCTGGATCCAGCAGATCCTGCGCGAAGAAATGGGGTTCCGTGGCGTGGTGTTCTCCGATGACATCGGCATGGCCGCCTCGTTCTCGGCCGGCGGCGTGACCGCCCGCGTACATGCGCATCTGGACGCGGGCTGCGACGTCGTGCTGGTCTGCCACCCCGAGCTGGTCGACGACGCCCTGCAGGCTGTGCAGGGCCGCACCCTCAACACTGCTGCGCTGCTTGGCCTGATCGGCCGTGGCGGCCTTGGCTGGGACGGCCTGCTGGCCGACGCCCGCCACGGCAATACCCAATCCCGTTTGCTTGAATCCCTTGGAAGAACCGTCTGATGCCCAACCTCACCATTTCCCAGGCGCTGGCCCAGGCCGACCTGCTGGTTGACCGCCCCACCATCGACAAGGCCATCGGCAGCATCGCCGACGCCATTGCGGCCGACTACAAGGGCGAGGTGCCGCTGTTCCTGTCGATCATGCACGGTGCGCTTCCCTTCGCCGGCCAGCTGGCGCTGGAGCTGGGCGCGCGCGGCCAGGACGTGCAGTTCGATTACCTGCACGCTACCCGCTACCGCGGCGAAACCACCGGCGGCGAACTGGTCTGGAAGCACAAGCCGGCGACCTCGCTGTTCGGCCGTCGCGTGCTCCTTGTCGATGACATTCTGGACGAAGGTTTCACCCTGCAGGGCGTGCGCACCTGGTGCCTGGAACAGGGTGCCACCGACGTGCGCATTGCCGCACTGACGGTGAAGAAGCACGATCGCGCGTTGCCCGACGTCAAGGCCGACTACGCCGGTGTGGAACTGCCGGATCGCTATGTGTTCGGCTTCGGCATGGACGTCAACGAGGCGCTGCGTTGCGTGCCGGCCATCTACGCGATGAAGGAATGATGGAAGCGATTTCACTGGCCGTCATCGGCGGCACCGGCGTCTACAAGCTGGCTCAGCTCGACGACGCCACCCACCACACCGTCGACACGCGCTACGGCACGCCGTCGGGTCCGGTCCATGTCGGCACGCTGCTCGGCCAGCGCGTGGCGTTTCTCGCACGACACGGCGAAGGACATTCGCTGCCGCCGCACAAGATCAATTACCGCGCCAACCTTGCTGCGTTGCAGCAGATCGGTGCGAAGCGTGTGCTCGCGCTCAACACGGTCGGCGGCATCACCGAACATTTCGGGCCGCGCGTGCTGGCATGCCCGGATCAGTTGATTGACTACACCTGGGGCCGCATTTCCACGCTCAGCGAGGAACCCGGCACGGAAGTCCTGCATGTGGACTTCGGCCATCCGTACACCCCGCTGCTGCGCAGCAAGGTGCTGGCGGCGGCAAAAGTGACCGGCGTGCGCCTGCACGATGGCGGTTGCTACGGCGCGACCCAGGGGCCGCGACTGGAAACCAACGCCGAGATCGCGCGCATGCGCCGTGACGGATGCGACCTGGTGGGCATGACCGGCATGCCCGAAGCCGGGTTGGCGCGTGAGCTGGGGCTGGATTATGCCTGCCTGGCGATCGTGGCCAACTGGGCGGCCGGATGCGGCACTGGCGAGGAGATCACGATGGCCGAAGTACTGGCCAATGTGGACGCCGCATCAGCCGGATTGCCGGAACTGATTGGCGAATTGGCACGCGGGTGATTGTCATTGCGTAACAAGCTTTGCATACTCCGCCAGTGCGCTGGTTGAGCGTACACCACCCATTCATTGAAGAAGGTCTCGCACTACCATGCCGAACGGTACCGTCAAGTGGTTCAACGACGCCAAGGGATTTGGCTTTATTTCTCCGGAGGACGGCAGCGCCGACGTCTTCGCGCACTTCTCCGCCATCAATTCCAAGGGCTTCCGCAGCCTGCAGGAAGGTCAGCGCGTCCAGTACGACGTGACCCAGGGCCCGAAGGGTGCCCAGGCCTCGAACATTACGCCGGTTGAGTAATCCACTCGCCCGAGCGTAGAAAACCCCGCTGCGGCGGGGTTTTTTTTGTCAGGACGTCCCATGCAGCAACGCAGCATCGCCATCATCGGTTACGGCACCGCAGGCCAGGCCCTTTCGGTTCTGCTTTCACGCGACCATCACCAGGTTCACGTCTTCGAGCGGGCTCCTGCGCCGGGCCCGGTCGGGGCCGGCTTTCTGCTGCAGCCAAGCGGGCTCGACGTGCTGTGGCAGATGGACCTGCTGCCGCAGGTGCTGGCGCATGGTGCAGGCGTGCGTCGGCTCTACGGCGAAACGCCTTGCGGCCGTGCGGTCATGGACATCCGCTATGCGGGCCTGCATCCGCATCTGCATGGCATCGGCATGCAGCGCGGTGCGCTGTTCTCGTTGCTGGCGAAGGCGTGGGAGTTCCCGCAGCACCTGCAGGCCGGCACCACCATCGTGGAAGTGGACAGCGAGCAGGGCCGCCTGCGCGACGCGCAGGGACACTGGCATGGCCCCTATGACCTGGTGATCGCGGCAGATGGCTCAGCCTCGACGTTGCGCGCTGCGGTGCAGGGCACCCGCCTGGATCGGGAATATCCCTGGGGGGCACTGTGGTGCCTGCTGCCGTGCGGCGATTGGTCGCATGTGGATGAACTGCGCCAACGCTATGTGGCCGCGCGCAAGATGATCGGCATGCTGCCGGTAGGGACGCGCCCGGGCGATGACACGCCGCGGCTGAGCTTCTTCTGGAGCCTGCCGCGCAATCAGTTTGCGCAGTGGGAGCAGGACGGATTGCCGCGCTGGCTCGAGGAGGTCGCCGCGCTGTGGCCACAGGCACATGCGCGCCTTGCCACGCTTACCGGGGGCAGCCAGTTGTCACGTGCCGGGTATCGCGATGCGGTCATGCACCGCTGGCATCACCAGCGGCTGGTATTGGCCGGGGACGCCGCGCACGCGATGAGCCCCCAGCTGGGGCAGGGGGTCAACATGGCGCTGCTGGACGCCGTTGCATTGCGCGATGCCCTGCGAGAGCACACAGACCGGGACGCTGCACTGCAGGCTTACCAGGCGCGGCGGAAGGCGCACGTTGCGATCTACCAGTTCTGGAGTCGGTGGCTGACGCCGCTGTTCCAGTCCAACCATGACACGGTGGCCGGTGCGCGCGATGTGTTGTTCGGCCCGATGGGCCGCATCCCGGGTGGGCGCGGTCACATGTTGCGCGTGCTCACCGGCACACAACATGGCTGGTGGCGCAAATGGCCGTTGTCACCGGGATTCGTGGCGGCAATGACGCCCTCAGCGAAAACCTGACTCTGCGGAATGCATCTGCACATGCTAGACGTTCATGTCAGATGTGAAGACATGCCCCCTGCGGATTGACAGTGAACTCACTGTCAATATGAGACAAACACGTCACTGCATCCCCCAAGGAGTGAGACATGCTGTTCCCGGCTGACGTGCTCGACAGTGAAATCCGCAAGCTGCGCGGTCTGCTGCAGATGCTGCACGAAGATCAGCCCGACGTGATGGAAGATGTCTTCGAGTTCCATGTCACCAGTCTGATCACCCACGCCGCCGCCGAGCACCATGCACGCATCCGTGCTGCCGCGCAGGCCATGCTGGTGGATATCCGCAGCCGCCCGGTCGTCCAGAATCCGGATGCACCAGAAATTCTGCTGATGCCGTCAGCGGCGTAATTTCGCCCCGTGGTTATGCGCCGGTAGTTCAATAGCCTCGCCATCCACGCACGCCACCAGTTGTTCGCCTGGCAGCTGCACCGGCGCGATGCCTGCGGTGAACTGCGAGAACGCCGGCAACACCGTCAGGCGCTCGCGCAGCCAGAACGCGGGCCAGCGCCGCTGCATACCGGGCAGCTTGGCCAACGGATGCAGATGACCACACAGCACGTGTTGCGACGGGTGGGGCTGCGGGTCATGCCGCAACAGGAAGGGCCCGTCGGACAGCTGCGCACCGACCAGCTCCACCCCCAGGTCCGCTTTCGGCAACACGCGGTCGTGGTTGCCGGCCAGTGCGCCGATACGCAGCGCCGCATGCTGTTCCCGCCACCCCTGCCACTGCCGGTACCAAGCGGCGCGATGCGCGGGGCCATGCAGCACGTCGCCCAGAATGTAGAGGGTGGTGACCGGATACGCGGCGATGATGCGGGTAAGCCGGTGGATGTCTTCTCCGGTGCCGCCGGCTGGCAAGCCGATGCCGGCACGGCGGAACACGTCGGCTTTGCCCAGGTGCAGATCCGCGATCATCAGCGTCTGCCGCACCGGCCAATACAGCGCCCGCATCCCCAGCAGCTGCATTGGTTCACCGCCCAGCATCACGGTCAGCTCAGCGCTCATGGCGTCCCTCCAGTTGTTCTGCGGCGCGCCGCACACGCGTTTTCCAGTCCTCATTGCTGACCTGCCCACGCAGGCGCTCGGCCCAGAGCGGAAACGACAGCGGTCCCAGCGTGGCCGGGTGGTGCAGATCCAGCGTTCGCGCCTGGCAACGCTGCAGCGTGTGCTGCAGGGTGGCCACATCCAACTGTGCGGTCAGCACCTCGCGTTCGGCCAGGCCCAGCAGGATATGCCCCGGGTCATGTTCGCGCAGCACGTCGTACAGCAGGCCGGCCGAGGCCTGCAGCTGGCGCAGACTGCGCGGTGTCCGGCCGGGCAGGGCCGGAATCAGCAGGCCCGATATTCGCGCGATGTCGCGGAACTGCCGGCGTGCCAGTTCGCCCAGGTTTACGCTGGCATGCAGGTCTTCCAGCAAGCCATCCGGTTGCAGCGCCTGGCGCAGCATGTCCGCGTCCACGACGACCGGCACCGCCGGTGCCAGCACGAAGCCGTGGTCGGTGGCGGCATAGCTCACGGTATTGGCGCGTTGCCGGGTCCAGCGCAACGCCATCAGTGCGGCCATGCCCTCGTGCACCTGCCGACCCGCAAAAGGATGGACGAACACGAACTGCCCCTCACGCCGGCGCACCACTTCCACCAGCAGCCGCTGCGGCCCAGGCAGTGCCGACACCCGGTCCTGCAGCTGCAGCAGGGGTGACAGCCAGCGCATTTCCGGCGCGTGCGGGGGCGCGGCGAGCAGTGCTTCAATCTGCTCGCCCAAGGCCTCGGACAGCGGCAGGCGGCCACCCTGCCAGCGCGGCACCACACCGTCGCCGCCACGTGCCAGGCGCACATAGGCTGTCAGCTGCTCCAGGCGCACCAGCTCCAGCAGGCGACCGGAAAACTGGAAGCGATCGCCCGGTCGCAACCGGCCGATGAACTGTTCTTCGACAGCGCCGAGACGACCGCCGCGCAGATACTGGACCTGTACGCTGCTGTCGCTGCTGATGGTGCCGATGGACAGGCGATGGCGCAGCGCCACGCGTCGGTCGTGCACGCGGTAGACGCCGTCGTCGTCGCGGACCACCTTGTGGAAGTCGGGATACTGCGCCAGCGCCTGGCCACCCTGCACGATGAAGTCGAGCACGCCCTGCCAGTGGACCTCATCCAGTGCGGCGAACGCGTGCGTGCGACGGACCTGGGCGAGCAGCGTCCCGGCGTGAAAGCCGCCACCCAGTGCACAGCTCACGCAATGCTGGGCCAGAACGTCCAGGCACAGCAGGAGCGGACGCCGCGCTTCAATGACGCCGTTGGCAAGCGCACTTCGCGCGGCGGCGTACTCCGCCACTTCCAGCGCGTGTGTGGGCACGCACACGATATGGCCGGACTCACCGGGCCGATGCCGTGCACGTCCAGCGCGCTGCACCAGCCGCGCGATTCCCTTGGGGCTGCCGATCTGCAGCACCTGGTCCACGGCCGGGAAGTCCACGCCGAGGTCCAGGCTGGAGGTTGCCACCACGCAACGCAGCCGCCCCTCGCGCAGTCCCTGCTCAACCGCACGTCGCAGGGCGGGGTCCAACGAGCCGTGGTGCAGCGCCAGCGTGTCGGTTGTTTCCGGCCACACCGCGCTCAACGCCTGGTGCCACAGCTCGGCCTGCGCACGGGTATTGGTGAACAGCAGACTGGTGCCTACTGCGAACAGCTTCTGCTGCACGCGCTGGAGCTGGCCCAGCCCCAGATGGCCGGCCCAGGGGAAACGTTCGCCCTGCGGCGGAAGCAGCGTTTCCACCTGCACCGGGCGGGGCCGCGCACCGCCGACAAGGGGCGCGTCAGGTTGGTCCGGCAACAGAACCTGCCGCGCCTGCTGCAGATTGCCCAGTGTGGCCGACAATCCCCACACCTGCAGCGCGGGCAGCGCGTCGCGCAGTCGCTGCAGGTTCAACTGCAGCAATACGCCACGCTTGTTGCCCAGCAGCTCATGCCATTCATCGACCACGATGCAGCGGAGCTGGCGCAGGTGGCTCATCGTATCCGGGTAGCTGAGCAGCAGTGCGAGCGACTCAGGCGTGGTCACCAGCACATCCACACGTCCTTCCTTGGCCAGGCGCTTGTCGCGCGCGCTGGCGTCACCGGTGCGCAATCCCACCTGCCAGTCCAGGCCCAGCCCGGCCAGCGGCTCACGCAGGGCGCGTGCGGTGTCTGCGGCCAAGGCCCGCAATGGCGTGATCCACAGCACGCGCATCACCGGGACCGGCTTGCGTGCCCGCTTGGCGGCCTTCGGCACTGTCGGCAGCTCCCCAGCGCGGGTCGGGAGGTCCATCAGCCCCTGCAGCAGCGGGCCGCCAAACATGGCCAGCGTCTTGCCGCTGCCAGTGGGCGTATGCAGAAGGCCCGATTCGCCGGCCAGATAATGCCGCCACATCGTCTGCTGGAACGGCAGTGGTGACCAGCCGCGCTGGGTGAACCATGCGCGCAGCCGGGCCATCGCCTCGCGGCGCGTCATCGGGCCAGCGCCTGCAGCTGGGCCAGGGTGTCGGCTTCGCGGACGGGTTTGTCGTGCCGCCAGCGCAGGATGCGCGGAAAGCGCACGGCAATGCCCGACTTGTGCCGGCTGCTTCGGTTGACTGCCTCGAAGCCAAGTTCGAAGACCTGTTCCCCGGGCACGCTGCGCACGGGGCCGAAGCGCTCCAGCGTGTGCGCGCGGATCCAGCGGTCGAGTGCCACGATCTCCTTGTCGTCCAGGCCCGAATACGCCTTGGCGACCGGTACCAGTCGATCGCCGTCCCAGACCGCGAAGGTGTAGTCGGTGTACAGGGTGCTGCGCCGCCCGTGACCGGCCTGGGCATAGATCAGTACCGCGTCCACGGTGAGGGGGTCGATCTTCCATTTCCACCAGTCGCCGCGCCGGCGACCGCTCTGATAGGGCGAGCTGCCCCGTTTGAGCATCAAGCCTTCCACGCCACGCTCGCGCGCCTGGGCACGTCGCGTGGCCGCGTCGTTCCAATCCACGGCACTCACGTCGGGAGAGAGCTGGATGCGCGGATCATCCAGCGTGGCCAGTACGGCCGCCAGCTGTTCGCGACGCCAGTGCAGCGGCTGCGCGCGCAGATCGTTGCCGCCCTGTTCCAACAGGTCGTAGGCCAGCATCCGCACGGGCGTGTCGCGCAGTGTTTTCGGCCCCGGTTTGCGACGCTGGATGCGGGTCTGCAGGGCGGTGAAGGGCATTGGTTGTGCGTCATCTTCGCGCCAAGCCAGCAGTTCACCGTCGATCACGGTGCCGTCGGGCAATGCATGCGCCGCCTGTTCGATCTCCGGAAAGCGCCCATCCAGGCGTTCCTCGCCGCGCGACCACAGCGCGAGCTCGCCCTTCCGCTTCAGCAGCTGCAGGCGGATGCCGTCCCATTTCCACTCCAACACCCAGTCATCAATGACCCCAAGGCTGTCGGCTGCGGCCTCCAGCGGCGAGGCGAGGAAGAACGGATAGGGTTGCTGGCGATCCTGAGGCAGCTCCGCGCTCGACAGCAGCGTCGCCAGCAGGTCGGGAGAGGGCACCCACTCCCCCAGCATGCGCTGGGCGATACGCGCGATATCCAGGCCGGACAGTTCGGCCAGCGCCTGCTGTACCAGGCGCTGGGATACCCCGACGCGCAACGCACCGGTCAGCAGCTTGTTGAAGACGAAGCGCTCGCTGGCCGGCAGCTGCTGCCAGCCTGCCATCACGGCCGCGCGTCGGACGTCTTCGGGCAGGTTGGCCACGCCCAGAAGATGGGTTTCGATCCACTCGGACAACGGCCGATCGGCTGCCGGCTGCGACGGGTCATCCAGCAGCAGTGTCAGGGTTTCGGCAAGGTCGCCGACCTGGTCGTAGCTGTCGTTGACCAGCCAGGCCGGCAGGCCCGATGCCTCGCTGATCCAGGCCCGCAGCTCGGTGCTGCTGGCGATCTTCTGCCGCGCGCCGCCGACTTTGCCACCGCTCAGCAGATACAGCGCCCACGCCGCGTCATGCGGGCGCGCGGTGGCGAAGTAGTCGACCAGCGCCGCCCGCTTGTCCAGGGTGGCAGTGCTGCGGTCAAGTCGCTGGTAGAGCGCGGAAAACGCCTTCATTCCTCGTTCCCGAAATCGGTGCGGAAGGTCTCCGCGGCCACTCCGCGTTCGCGCAGAAACGGCACCAGCGCGTCGGTGTTGCCGTGCGTGGCGATCACCCGGCTGGCACCGGTCTGTTCAATGGTCTGCAGCAGGGCAGGCCAATCCGCGTGGTCGGATACCACGAAGCCGCGATCCACGTTGCGGCGGCGCCGGTTGCCGCGCAGTTGCATCCAGCCGGATGCAAAAGCCAGTTGGTGGCGGCCGAAACGGCGCAGCCACGGGGTGCCGGCGGCGGACGGCGGAGCCAGTATCAAGCGACCGGCCGCCTCCGGCGTGCGCCCCTGTTCGGCCACGGTGTCGGTGGCCAGCATCGCGATGCCGGCCTGGCGGTACACATCCACGCCATTGGCGATCGCCCCATGCAGCCAGGCAGCCTGGTCATCAAGGGGCAGCAGCTCGGCCAGGACGCGCTGTGCCTTGCCCAGTGCATAGCAGAGCAGGATGGCCGCTTCGCCCCGCTGTGCGCATTCCTGTCGCCACGCCACGATCTGCGCCGCCACCTGCGCGGTGTCCTGCCACCGGTAGATCGGCAGGGCGAAGGTGGCTTCAGTGATGAAGGTGTCGCAGCGCACCACTTCGAATGGCGCGCAGGTGGGGTCGGGCTGACGTTTGTAATCGCCCGAAGCCACCCAGACCTGGGTGCCGTCGTCGATGCGGACCTGCGCCGAACCGAGTACATGACCGGCGGGATGCAGCGAGACCTGCACGCCTCCAAGCGTGAAAGGTGTGCCGTAGTCATGCGCCTGCAGAGGCACTTCGCCCAGCCGCCAGCGCAGGATCGGCACGCTCTCGGCACTGCAGTGATAGAAGCCCATGCCACTGCGCGCGTGGTCGCCGTGGCCATGGGTGATCACCGCGCGCGGCACCGGCCGCCACGGATCAATATGGAAGTCGCCGGCCGGGCAGTAGAGGCCTTCCGGACGCAGCACCACCAGATCATCGCGGGTACCCACTGCATTCATGTGGACACTCTGGCGTTGCTGCCGTGCACAACGTGAGAATCCGTGTCCACGTGCGCATCATGATCTGTGCGCCGCTGAACAGCCTGCGCGTGCGTGATGCGGCAGAATCGGATGCAATCGAGAGGAGGCCGTATGACGATCACCGATCCGTCCGCATTCGACACCCATCACGTCGACAACCAGCCGCCGCCGTTCGCGCCCCGGAATCTGTGGGCCGACGACGTGGCGCTTGCCGACGCCGTGCAGCGCGAAGGTGGCAGTGCGTTCGTGGCGACGTTGCAGCAGTACGCCGGACTGGCTGGCGATGCACTCTACCGGCTGGGATTCGACGCCAATCGTGACCGCCCGCGGCTGCGCACTCATGACGCGCAGGGCCACCGGATTGATCTGGTGGAGTTTCATCCGGCTTACCACCAGCTGATGGAGGCGGCCAAGCGTCATGGGGTGGCCGGGTTGTCCTGGCAGGACGCGCGACCTGGCGCGCACGTGGCGCGCGCCGCACTGAGCTACCTGCACCATCAGGCCGAGGCGGGCACCAGTTGCCCGCTGACCATGACGCATGCGGCCGTGGCCGTCCTGCGCCAGCACCCCGCGTTTGCCGAATGGGCCAGCAAGGCCGCCGCGCCGGTATACGACCCGCGTGACGTGCCGATTGCCGACAAGAGCGGCATCACCCTGGGCATGGGCATGACCGAAAAGCAGGGCGGATCGGACGTGCGCAGCAATGCCACCCATGCCGAACTGCAGGCAGACGGCAGCTATTCGCTGGTCGGGCACAAGTGGTTCTTCTCCGCACCGATGTCCGATGGATTCCTGGTACTGGCGCAGGCCGCCGGTGGGCTGACCTGCTTCCTGATGCCGCGACGGTTGCCTGATGGGAACCGCAATGCGTTCCGCCTGATGCGCCTGAAGGACAAGCTGGGTGACTGGGCCAACGCCTCCAGCGAGGTGGAGTTCTGCGGCGCGCGCGCGCACCGCGTTGGCGATGAGGGGCGCGGGGTCGCGACCATCATCGGGATGGTGATGATGACCCGGTTGGACTGCATGCTCGGTGCCGCCGCCGAGATGCGCATGGCGCTGGCACAGGCGCTGCATCATGCGCGTCATCGCCAGAGTTTCGGCCAGCGTCTGTGCGCGCATCCGCTGATGGCCAA
The DNA here is from genome assembly GCF_003935715.1 of Stenotrophomonas sp. 278. GTDB lineage: Bacteria > Pseudomonadota > Gammaproteobacteria > Xanthomonadales > Xanthomonadaceae > Stenotrophomonas > Stenotrophomonas maltophilia_AH. The sequence goes on from NZ_RHPP01000074.1 coordinate 21,467, forward strand.
TGTGCTGGCGGACCTGGCCATCGAGTCGGAAGCTGCGACCAGTTTCGCCATGCGCGTGGCACGCGCGGTCGACCAGGCATCGCACGATCCGCAGCAGGCGGCATTCGCGCGCATCGCCACGGCGGTGGGCAAGTACTGGGTCTGCAAGCGCGCAGCCGTGTTCGTCAATGAAGCACAGGAATGCCTCGGCGGTGCGGGCTATGTGGAGGAGTCGGTGCTGCCGCGCCTGTATCGGCAGGCACCGCTCAATTCGATCTGGGAAGGGAGCGGCAACATCCAGTGCCTGGACGTGCTGCGCGCGCTGGCGCGGGAGCCCGCCGTGCTGGCGGCCTTGGAAAATGAACTGGAAGAAGCTTACGGCCGCGATGCCCGTTATGACACGTCGATGCAGTGGTTGCGCACGCAGCTGGGTCAGGTGCTGGCAGAAGGCCAGGCGCGCGTGATTGTCGAGCGCTTGGCGCTGCAGATGCAGGCGGCGGTGTTGCTGCGCGCGCAGAGTCCAGTGGCGACCGCGTTCGTGCGTTCGCGGCTGGGGGGGGAACACGGCATGGCATTTGGCACCCTGCCGGAGGACATCGACCACGCAGCCATCCTGAAGCGAGCCCTGCCGTAAAGCCACGCCGTGCGTGGCTGAAAACCGCAAAGCCACGCAGGGCGTGGCTCTACGGTGTGAGGCGTCAGCGCTTGGCTTCGTCCGCGTTCTTCTGCGCGTCGTCGGCAACATCGCGCGCCTTGTCAGCGACCTTCTGGGCGGCGGTGGCGGTAGCATCGCTGGCATGCGCGGCCGCATCCTTGGCGGCGTCCTTGGCCTCTACCGCGGCCTCGGAGGTGGCCGCAGCGGCACGGTCCAGCGCCGGCTGCACATCGGCAGCGGCCCGCTCGGAAGCGGCAGCGGCTTCGTCAGCGGCATTGCGGGTGGAAGCGGCGGCCTGGTCCACTGCTTCACGTGCGGCGACTGCTGCGCTGTCAGCCGCCTGCGCGGCATCATCGCGGGCCCGCTCGGCTTCCGGGCCCTTGCACGCGGCCAGCGCCAGCGTCAGGGAAGCGGCCAGCAGGACAGGGGTGATCGATTGGATCTTCATGGCGCGCACCTGTTTCATCTGAGGGGAGCCAAAGCCTATTCATGCCCCCGTGAAGACCCGGTAGGTACCGACCGTTGGTCGGTACATCGGTAGGTACCGACCGTTGGTCGGTACATCGGTAGGTACCGACCGTTGGTCGGTACATCGGCAGGTACCGACCGTTGGTCGGTACATCGCAGCCACCCCGGTAGGTACCGACCGTTGGTCGGTACATCGCAGCCAAAGAAAAAGCCGCTGGCGAACCAGCGGCTTTTTCAGACTTGCCTGAAGAAAGAAGTGATTACTTCTTGGCTTCTTCAGCAGCGTCCTTGGCCTGCTCGGCGGTGCCTTCAGCAGCCTTGGCAGCGTCGGTGGCAGCGTCGGCAGCAGCGTCGGTGGCAGCAGCGCCAGCCTGGGCAGCAGCGTCGGCCGAGGTGTCAGCGGCGGTGGCGGCGGTGTCGGCAGCAGCCTGGGCAGCGTCGGCGGTCTGGGCGCCAGC
>NZ_RHPP01000075.1 GCF_003935715.1 Stenotrophomonas sp. 278
TCTACGCTTTGACATGAACACTCCTCATGGCCTGGATCGGCCTTCTTGTAAGTGTCCGTGAAAACGGGGGTGAACCCCTCTGTTCTTCCATGATCAACATCTCCGTGAGTGATGGCGCAGCATACCCCGTAGAGCCGGGCTCTGCCCGGCTGCCTTTTGCGACTCACATCAAGGCCTCGACGCGCATGGCGCGTCGCTACAGGGCTGGCTGGCGGCTCGTGGGTGACTCTCAGACTTTTCCGATAGAAAAACCCGTTCAATCCTGACAGGCTGCCGGCTAGACCGGGCTAACAACCACGCCCACCTGAGAGAGTGGCGGCCCGCCGGAATCAACGAAGAGGGTTGGGCAGCATCATCTCCGCCGGAAATCGCTGACTCTGGTAGGGTCGCTCGATAGACGACCACCGTGGAACAGGCAACATTCGTTAGGGCATGGCCATCGAACGCAGGCGCGCTGCTCCGTTCAATGGTCATGCGTTAACGTGCCAATCAGCGCTATCGGTCGTCGTCTGTCGACCGACGCTACCGGGCCTGGTGCCCCGAGCGTAAGCGCGCCTCTCCCTGCCAAGCCCCAACCGACCAAGCCCACCCAAACGGAGCACCACCGCACATGGACAAGCCCACCACTTCCCCGTTCAGCCCCTCCGTGCGCAACCATGCCGCAGAAGCCGAGTTGGATACCCTCTTCGACCAGCAGCGTAAGCCCGGCCTGGTGCTCCAACGCATCTACCCGCCGACCGCATTCCCGGATGTGCGCAGCCATCTGGGCGGTCTCCCACAACTTCCCCCACATCTGGACTGGCCACGCGGCGTGTCCTACGGCGACGAGGTGCCGATGCACTTCTTGGCGCAGATCGACTGTGCCGAGCTGCCGCCGCTGGACCCGGACATGCCGCGCGAAGGGATGCTGTTCTTCTTCGCCGTCAGCGACGAAGAACAGATCTGGAATGAGGAGGAGGCGCAGCCGCGCGTACGTGTGCTGTATGCCGAAACGGTGGCGGCCGATCAGCCCGAGCGCCAGCCGCCGGCCGACCTGCGCCCGATCCAGGATGTCAAAGCCGAAAATGGCCCGCACGCGGAACCCAACTGGCTGCTGTCCGGTGAGGACGGCCCCCGCGTGTACACGCGCTGGCCGCTGGTTGCACGGCGCATGGACACCTGGCCGGAGTCCGATGTGGTGGAGGGCGCGCGCCCTCGCGTGAGCTACGAGACCTACAGCGAACGGCTGTGCGAGCTGCGCGCCGGTGCGCTGGTGGCGGCCACCGGGCTGTTCCCGCGCATGGGATCGGAGTATCGCTGGGAGCAGCCTTCAGGCGGTGGCTGGCGCTTCCCGGCCGTGTGGTTGGGCTACCAGACGGACTATCCGCAGGCCGGCATCATGATCGACCGCCTGGCGCGCATCATCGCGCATCACCGCAACCGGGCGACGCGCGAGCAGAAGGAATACGCCGATGTCATGGCGTGGGTGAAGCGCGCGGCGGAGATTGGCTGGGAAGAACAGCCTGACGAGGAAACGCGCGTGGTATTCCGGGAATGGGTGCTGAGCCAGGCCGCGGAAGAGCGGGGTAAGGATGTGATTACGCACCGGGATCTGGGTGATGTGTTCACAAAGGCGCTGTTGGCGACTATTGCCTACGCAGGCGGTTCGCCGAAGGTGGCCGAGATGATTCCGGCGTCTTACTACCGCGACCTTGCAGATGAGCAGCTTCCGTTCGATGACAGCTACGGTTGGCACAAAGATGGCCGACGCAAGTGCGTGGTCGCGCGCCCGCACCAGATGCTGGGGCATGCGCGCTTCCTGCAGAGCTGCGGGCCCGAAGTGGACGGGGACGCCGTGTGCCTGCTGCAGTTGGCGCACGATTCGGCCATCGGGTTGAACTTTGGCGACTGCGGGCAGGCCACGTTCTGGATTACGCGGGAAGATCTGGCGAGCCGACGGTTCGAGGGCGTGGCGGCGGTGGTCGAATCGGGTTGATTGCGCGGTGCTGGCGGCGATTTGCGGCGGTGGATGACATCAATCGCTGCTGGGACGCGTGGCGTTCGAGCGGGGAAGCGTTTCTGCGTTGGTGGTCACTCGTCACCGTGCCGATCACCGTTATCGGTCGTCGTCTGTCGACCGACGCTACCAGTCCGCACTTCCGGGTCTTGAAGTGACTCTGGTAGGGTCGCTCGATAGACGACCGCCGTGGGACGGGCAACGTTCGTTAGGGCATGACCATCGAACGCAGGCGCGCTGCTCCGTTCAATGGTCATGCGTTAACGTGCCGATCAGCGCTATCGGCCGTCGTCTGTCGACCGACGCTACCGGTTGGCACTTCCGGGTCTGGAATTGCTGAAGCAGGCCGTTTCCCAGCGTGCGCGATACAATGTGTTCGTTCCATACGCCACAAAAAGCTTGCGCCGCTCGTTCTGGACTGAGATGCAGATTCATTTGAAGACCCTTGCCGCCACGCTGCTGGCATGCTGTTCCGCTGTGGCCTCCGCCCATTCCGCCGATACGGTCGACCGGCTTTTTGACCGAGCCGCCCAACGTGATGTGAGCGCCTGGAACGACCTTCTCAAGCTGGCAGCGCAGCCTGATCCCGATGCGCTTGTCGCCGTTGGATTCCTCCGTGAGCATGGCCTGGGTACAGACCGCGACGTAGGGCTGGCCGTCGCGAACCATGCGCGCGCCTGCGAGATCGATGGCACGCGTGGATGCGCGCAGGCTGCGTACTTCCATGAGTTCGGAATAGGTGTGCCCATGGACGCCGCGCAAGCCGAACGCTACGTCCGCCAGATCAGCAAGGACGGCGTGGCCGATGTGGAGCTGCTCGAGCGCCGCCGACGCATTGTCTACAAGGGCTTGGCTGAGGCTGAGGAAGATGTCGAAATGCGCCTGCCGGTCATCGAATACCTGGATCGGTTTGTAGGATCGGCTTCCTCCGATGATCGCAACCTGATGGAGCGGATTGGATTCGGTCGGCGCGATGTGCTCCGTCTGGCGCGCTTCTGGGCGGACCAGGATAACGATCCGGAGATGCTGCAGTGGGTTGGAACGTTCTACAACCGCGGCTACGCCGGGGTGGAAGACAAGGATGCACTGGCGCTGAAATGGTGGCGTCGAGCGGCAGACGCTGGCGAGCCGAGCTCGCAGAACCTGCTCGGTCAAGCCTATCTCGAAGGTCGTTGGGGTACGGATCGCGAACCGCAGCAGGCCGTGGCCTGGTTCGAGCGCGCGGCCGCCCAGGGCGACAGGGACGCGCTGATGAACCTGGGGGAGATCTTCTATCTCGGACAGATCGTGCCGGTGGATTACCCCAGGGCGCTTGCCCTGTTCGAAAGGGCCATGGAAGAACAGTCCTCGCGTGCGCCGCGGTACCTGAGCTGGATGTACTACAACGGTCAAGGCGTGGCCACGGATTGTCCAAAAGCGCTCCAGTACCGCCAGTTGCAGCGTGGACAACGTCCTGATCCGGCCGATGCCTCGGAGTTCCTGTCCAGGTGCCATGCCGATCAGAAGTCCCGCGGCACTGCTGGCTTGTCACCCCCAGGTTTGCGCCTGGAGCATGCGTCCACGTTTCACGGAGGGCGTGACGGTCGCGTCGCGTGTGAACCCCAGTTCGTCGTTACCACGGACAAGCTGGGCGAGGTAGCCAACCTCCGGATCACCGTGACGTTGACCAGCGACCGGGGCGGCACGACGAGGCGTACGCTTGCCTTCAGCCCCCTGGGTTTGAACACGATGAAGGAAGGACTGGATGGTCGGGAAGCAGATCCATTCCGCTCCAGCGTGTTGCTTCCGCTGGAGGCCGAGGAGTTCTGCGCCTTCCGTCCCGACTTCCGGATCGAGAGCGCCACCGCGACGGTGAACGGTGAGCCGGTGGACCTGCTGAAGCGCGGTCTGCTCGAGATGAAAGCCGCGGAGTGAGCCGCTGCTTGGTGCGGGCGTGATGCCTGTCTGCGGAATGACGGGTGACTGCGTTGGTGGTCACGCGTCACCGTGCCGATCATCGTTATCGGTCGTCGTCTACCGACCGACGCTACCTAATCCACCATCGTTGAGGTGGATCGGAGCGCAATGCGACTCGGCCGGGTGGCGGGACGGGTAGCGTCGGTCGACAGACGACGGCCGTTGACATCAATCGCTGCTGGGACGCATGACCATCGAACGGAGGCGCGCTTCTGCGTTGGTGTTCACGCGTCACCGTGCCGATCATCGTTATCGGTCGTCGTCTATCGACCGACGCTACCGGCGGTCGCCTAGGCGCTTCCCAGTACCTTGCAGCTCTCGCTACAGGCATCCCCGTGGAAGGGCTCTGTCAACCGCGCGCGTACGTCGTTGTCAATGCGTCCCTCGGCGGCATCCTTCTGCAGCGTCTTGTCGATGGCTTCCAGTGTTTCCTTCCGCAGCTCAGGCGTCATCGCACTGGCCACCTCGCGCAGTACGGGCAGCGCCTCTTCAGCGGTACGTGCGCGGCTGTTGGGATTCAGGTCGGTCAGCGTGGCACCCATCACCAGCATGGAGATCTTGGGCTTGAGGTCATCGAACAGCCGCCGCATCTCCCCCAGCTTCGCCGCATCGCCGCTGCCGACACCGCGCTCCAGCAGCTCACGGCTTTGAATATTGAGCTGCCGCGCGCCGCACAGGATCGCAATGTTGGTGGTGCGGTCCAGCGCCACTGAAAGGCGGGAAAGAATTTCGGCAGGCTCCGGCGTGGCTTGTGCCAGACGTACCAGCTGTACGGTGGCGCGCTGCCCGTTGTCGCAGGCGGCATGCAGGTCGGGCAGGACCCCTGTGCCGGCGTCCGCCCGGGGAACCAGCGCGGGGTCGGCAACATCCATGGCGATCATCATCGCGGTCACCAGGGTTTCCCGGTCCGGCACGTTCTCAGGTGATGCCGCATCGGCCAGGCTGGTCAATGCGTGCAGGCGCGCATCCTGCGTGAACAGTGGGCTGGGCGGGGGCAGCACAACCGTGGCGTGGGCGGTACCGGCCAGGGTAACCAGAGCGGTGAAACCGAGCAGGCGAGTGCGCAGCGTGGCGACGTCCATGTTGCATCCTTGTCATTGGGAAGGCGGCCGGCGGCCGCCTGCATCCAGAGTGTAGACGTTGTGGTGGACTGATGGTGCGCCCGCGGTCGCATTACGCTCCGATCTACACCACAATGTCCGGGTACCACTGAACCGGCAGCAAGGAAGGAACCCGCGTAGTGTCCAAGCACCCCAAGTCCGCACCGCCATCGCGCGATGACCTGCCGCTGGAACCGATGAGCCCGGCGCTGCCGCAGCATCCGGACCACGCCATGTACAAGCAGATCCGCCAGCACGTGACCCGGCTGGACAAGGACCATGGCCGCACCTTCGATGACGTGAGCGAACGCCTCACCAGCAGTCTGCTTGCCCTGGCCAAGGCCCATCGCCTGAGCCGGGTGGACCACGTGGTGCTCAGCAATCCCACCGACGAGTACCCCACGGCACACAACGTGTTCGTGGTGGAAGGCGACCTCGACAATCCGGGCCACCGTCGTGCCAGCATGGAAACCATGGCAGCGGTCACGCCGCCGGACGAGGACGACGCCTCGCGCTGAAGGCCGGCACGAAAGGCGACCATACGCGTCATCACGAAGTCGCAATAGCCTCTACTTCGCATCTCCACACGCGCCTATCCTTCACGCAGCACACCGACTGGTGTCATGCCGCAAGGACAGCAGTCGGGCAACCCCGCAAGCGCAAGGAGCAGCGTGAAATGAACGCGACCCATCACCTCGTCAACGACCGCCAGGCACTGGAAGAGAAAGCGCGCCGCGCTGTCTGGGAAACCGGTGACTGGCTCACCGCCGCGCAGATCATCGCGCTGGCCGAAATGAGCGACTACCCGCTACGCGTACAGCCCGACGTGTGGAAGAAGAAGGGCATCATCTTCGCGATCCAGCGCGGTGGAGCCGAGTACTTCCCAGGCTATGGCCTGGACCACGCCGACGGCTTCCGTCCCACCCTGGCGATGAGCAGGGTCACCCGGATTCTGGCCCCGCACAGAGACTGCTGGGGCATGGCGCTGTGGTTCGGCACCGGCAACCGTCTGTTGGATGGCCTCTGCCCCCAGGATCTGCTGGAGCTGGAGCCCAACAACGTCATAGCAGCAGCCCTGGCCCTCGCCAAACCCTGACCGTAGAGCCACGCCCTGCGTGGCTTCGACCAGCCCTCAGCCGATGCCCACCCCCCCCAATCTCTTGCCCTGAGACCGCGATCCCGTATCATCACAGGGAGCCAAAATTTGGCGCCAACTTGTACTGGACGCTCCGCACCACATGAAAGCCCCCGCCCCTGAGCGTCGCACCAGCCTGCGTCTTTCGGCCGAGCAGCACGAGGCCATCGAGCGCCTGTGCCATCAGGACGGTGGCAAGGTGCCGATGAGCAGCTGGATCGCCCGGGCGATCGAGGACAAGCTGGCACGCGACACCGGCGCAGCGGAGGCCCCGGGTGTCGCTAGCAGCCAGGGCGGGCACCGCTTCTACGAATTCTTCGCCGGTGGCGGCATGGCCCGTGCGGGTCTTGGGCCGGACTGGCAGTGCCTGTTCGCCAATGACTTCGAGCCGATGAAAGGCCGCGCCTACCGGGATAACTGGAACGGCGGCCACGACCTGCTGGTGGACGACATCAACAACGTCACGCCGGCACAACTGGCGCATGAGGCGGACCTGGCATGGGCCTCGTTTCCCTGCCAGGACCTGTCGCTGGCGGGCGCGTACAAGGGCATCGGTCACTGGCAGGACAAGCAGCAGACGCGTTCGGGCACTTTCTGGGTGTTCTGGCGGCTTATGCAGTCGCTGCAGAAGGAAGGCCGCGCCCCGCGCATCATCGTGCTGGAAAACGTGTATGGCGTGCTCACCTCGAACGAGGGCCGCGACTTCGCCGCCATTGGGACGGCGTTCTCCAGCGCCGGCTACCGCTTCGGTGCATTGATGGTGGATGCGCGCCACTTCGTGCCGCAGTCGCGCCCACGGGTGTTCATCGTGGGCGTGCGCGATGATGTGGAAGTGCCAGCATCGTTGATTGGAAGCGAAGCGCATCCCACCTGGCATCCGCCGCGCATGCTCGAAGCGGTGGCAGGGTTGAGTAAGGCCGCCCGCAAGCACTGGCTGTGGTGGAACCTGCCCACGCCGCCGGCGCGCGCGCTGCACTTCGTGGACGTGATTGAAGACGCGCCCACCGGGGTGAAGTGGGACACCGCCGAGCGCACCCAGAAGCTGCTGGGCATGATGAGCGAGGCCAACCGCAAGAAAGTGCGTGAGGCGCAGAAGGCCGGCCGCCGCATGGTGGGCGGGGTGTACAAGCGCACCCGCCTGGATGAAGAAGGCAACAAGGTGCAGCGCGCCGAGGTCCGCTTTGACGATATTGCCGGCTGCCTGCGCACGCCGTCCGGCGGTTCCAGCCGCCAGAGCATTCTGGTGGTGGAGGGGCGCAGGATCCGCTCGCGCCTGCTCTCTCCGCGCGAAGCCGCACGCCTGATGGGCCTGCCCGATTCGTATCGCCTGCCGCCGAACTACAACGACGCGTATCACATTGCCGGCGACGGCGTGGCGGTGCCGGTGGTGCGCCACCTCGCCGAGCACATCTTCGAACCGCTGCTACAGCATGCGCAGCGTGCCGAGGCGGCGGCGTGAGTCTGTTTCCTGCAGAAGGGGTTGCGCTGCCGGAACCTGTGGCAACGAGCGGTGCCGACTTCCTGCACGCGCTGGCCGGCTACAGCCAGCAGGCGAAGGTAAAAGGAAAAGGCGCGCTGGCGGTGATGCTGGTGGTGAACGACCACGCCCGCCGCGCCGCTGCGAACGGCAGCTCCTTGAACGCCGACGACCTGCTTACGGAGCAGGGCGGGCAGGTCCTGGGCTTGGGCCGTGCCGCAGTGCAGGCCATCCTGGCCCAGCACGGCATCACCCGCGTACTGGCGGAGGAGGGCGGCCGCACCAGTCGCGGCAGCATCGGCTTCATGCGCGGCTATGTGGCGTTCTTGAACGAGCAGAGCGCATTGCGCGGTGCATTGGATCTGGCCGCCGCCGAGCGCTTCTGGATCACCCGCGTGGAGGCGTTCTTCGCCGGCAAGCCCTTCAGCATGAAGCTGGACGCCGCGTGGAGCCTGCGCACCGCCGTGCGCCACCTTGCCGCGCAGGCCGAAGCCCGCCAGAAGGAGGCTGGCGGCACCATGTACCTGGGCACGATGATGCAGCATCTGGTCGGGGCCACCCTGCAGGTGGTGCTGCCGGAAGCGGATAAGGCGCTGGTGGTGCACCACGGTTCCAACCAGAGTGACCAGAAGCCCGACCGTCACGGTGACTTCGACCTCGGCGATGTGGCGGTGCATGTGAGTACTGCGCCGTCAGAGAGCCTGATCCGCAAGTGCGGGGAGAATCTGGGCAAGGGCAAGCGGCCGGTGATCGTCACTACGCGTCGTGGCCTGCTTACCGCCGAGGGGCTGTTGGAGAACGTCGGCATTCACGATCGCGTGGACGTGATCGAGTTCGAGCAGTTCATGGCGACCAATGTGCTGCAGTTCGGGCGGTTCAGTGTGGATGGCCGGCGTGAGGTGTTTCAGCAGATTGTGGACGCGTACAACGACGTGGTGGACAACCACGAGACCGACCCGAGCCTGCGCATTGAGATGAGCGGCGGGAAGTAAACGGGGTCGGACGTAACGGCGTTGATCCGGGGTCATGCGTTACCGATCGTTGCGCTGCTATCGGCGGTCGTCTATCGACCGACCCTACCGCTGTCATGCATCGCGGTCGATGGAACACCATCAAACACCCGGCATTGCTGCATTGGTAGAGTCGGTCGCAAGACGACTGCCGATAACTCCAATCGGCGCATTAACGCATGGACCCCACCAACGAGACGCCGTCGGCGGAATCCACCCCTCCCGCATCAACCCATCCGGATCGCCGGATTCTCCCGCGCCTGCTGATCAACCTCCTGCTGCTGGCTCTGCGCCAACGCCTGCTGCCGATCCGCACTCGCCACTTCCAACCGTTGCAACGACTGCTCCACAGGCGTCTGCACCGCCTCCTGTGTGGACATCGCCGCGCGTCGGTGGGCAGGATCATGCAGATCGCCCTGCACAACGAACACATTGCGCCCAGGTCCATGCTCCGCGGTAGCAGCACTCAGCACCACGTGGTCAGCGCGCTCAAGATTGTTGGCCCGCGCCAGCGCCATCACGCTGGCGGTCATGCGTTCGCTGAACTCGTCAAACGTGCGCCCTTGCTTTGCATCCAATGCGGCCACCCGTTCGCGGACTTGCTGCATCAGTGGGTACTCTGGATGACCGGGGCCTATGTCGGCCAAGCGGACTGCGGGCGAATTCCGGCTGGGCAACTCATCCATGACCAGTGTCTTCGGGCTCGGTGTAACCGTGCGGAAGTGGTCATCCTGGTGGAACTCAGTGGCCTTCTGTTGACGCTCCATGCGGACTGCTCGTGCATCGTTCAGCTCTGCAATGCGGGCAGGATCGGTTATCTCGTGGAACGTACCTACACCCCCGCGTGTGGAGACGCGGGCCCACTTGTCTTCATTCGGGAAGTACACGGAGTAGGAACTGTTGCCGCCAATCACGTTGGGGTCGGCGTTGTCGCGCCCTTCCGTCAATTGGGCTGCTTCGATCAAGGTCAGCTTGCCAACGTAAGCACCACCGTCCACCAAGCCCATCTGCGCAATGGCCCCGAAGCCTGTTTTGCCCACGCGTGCGATTCCTACAAGATCATTCTTCAACATTGTCGACCAAACCTGCTCCATCTTTTGCTCGCCACTCTTCTTGAGTGTGGCTTGCAGCAGAAGGCGGGGCGTCCAGCAATTGGGGTCCAATGAGTGCTTCTCAAACGCCTGGTCATGTGCGCGCATGACATCTTTTCCCTGAAGATTCAGTGCGCGGTCGGGGTAGCCATCACGCAGCAGTTCCCGCCGGAGCGCCAAGTCTTCCTTCAGCAGCGTCTGCCCAAACTCCTCCCATTGCCGTTCGGACAAAGTCGTGTTGGGAAAACGGGACCCCTCGTCGTGTTGGTTGCGTGCATACGACTGGGCGTAGCTGTTCGCAACCTGACCTGAAATGCTGTCATTGCGTACCACTCCAAGCGCCAGCGCTCCGTACCCGTCCGCGCCCGGAAGTTGAGAAATATAGTTCCAGTAGAGTTCTCGGTTTCCTTCCTCTGCGTACTGGCTGAGGATTTCAATATCCTTCTGGGTCAAGCCACTCATTATCTATTCCTTTAGAAGAAGTCTTCACTTGATCTGCGTGTTGGCAAGGAGATCTTGAATGGCCCGCTCCATCGCCTGCCAATCCTTGAGGAACGCGCGCTTGTAGCTCATTCGTATGGCAAGACTGTTGCCAATGTCGACGAGATAGTGGTGGCATCCGGCAGCGATCTCACCTTCCACGCTGATGACATCATTGCCCTGTAGCACTACGCCGTCCTTGCGGTACTTGGTATTGTCACATTTGATGATTGTGGTCAGTTGTCCTTGTGGTCCGCGTGCCACATACCAGTCGTCTGCGAATGCCGGATTTCGTGGGTGCGGCTTACCATATTTCTTCTCGTAAGCCTGCGCATACTCATCCATCAGCGTCGGATCGATTGTGTAGGGCGTCAGACCAAACCTCTCGCCCTGCGCAACACGAAGATCGAGCCGCTCAACAGGATTGCTGCGCTCGAGCGATCCTTCCTCGGAGATCGCCTCGTTGCTGGCCTGTCGGTCAACCGCCGTTTCGATCGGAAGACGGTCCACATAGTCCACCAGAATCCGGATCTCCTTCCGGAAATCATTCGTACGCGGCTCCGCCCGCGCCCCCGGCGCACTCGGCCCCATATCCGGCCACTCGATCACCAGACTCACCCCTTCACCCGGCCACGGCGCGATCTGGCTGTCCAGGTAGTTCGCCGGAATCCGGAACGTGTTCGGTCCCAGCTTCACGTCCACGGGCGCGTCGGTATAGGTATGGCCGTTGACGGTGCGGCCGGTCTGGGTGGCTTCGGACATGGTCGAACTCCTTTCTGGTTCCGTAGGTGGGGCCTTGGCACACGCACTGGTGCAGACCGCAGCGGCAAGTGCCAGCATCACGCACCGGCCGGATGACATCACGCGCATAGGGCCATTCCATTGCATTGAGTGCGGCCAGTATAGGCGGGGGCTCCGGAACGCGGCCGGAACCATGTCGCAATCTGCCTCCGCCGCCCACCTCTGCTACCATATCGCCCTCAGCCAGCCTGCCCACGCCGTTCGGTGCGTGGGTCGGCCGCCCTCCCGCGGCCGCGCGAGCCAACCTCCTCCGCCTCTTTCGAAGGACGCTCGCATGCACCCCCGTACCCTGTTCCGTTCTGCCGCGCTGGCCCTGGCCATCTCGCTCACCGTGGGCGCACCCTCGGCGTTTGCCGCTGAAACCGCCGCTACTGCCGCCGCCAATGTGGTCCGCAAGCCGGTTGCCCAGGGCCTGTACGAGCTGGCCTTCAGCCCGACCCAGAACGCCGTGTTCGTCGCGTCCTCGGGCGGCTTCGGCGATGCCGCCGGCCCCTCGCAGGTGCTGCGCCTGAACCCGGAAACGCTGGCGGTGGAGAAAGCCATTCCGCTGGAGCGCAAGGCCTTCGGTGTGGTGCTCGATGACGCCCACAACCGCCTGTACGTGGGCAACACCGTGGACACCTCGGTCACCGTGGTCGACACCGCACAGAACATGGCCATCGGCATCGTGCAGTTGATGGAAAAGAAGGTCGGCAAGGACGGCAAGGCCGCCTACACCCACGACCTGCGCGAGCTGGTGGTCGACCCGGCCAACAACCGCCTGTACGTCACCGGTCACTCGGGCGAGGGCAGCGTGCTGTTCGTGGTGGACACGCAGAGCCTGAAGCTGATCAACACCATTCCGGGCCTGGGCAATGCGAAGGCTCCGGGCCTGGTGTTCGACGCCGCCAACAAGCGCGTGCTGACCTCGAACCTGCTGGGTGAAGTGGTCACCGTGGGCACCGAAAGCGCGAAGGTTGAACAGCGCTTCAAGGTCACCGCCGAGCAGCCGATGAACCTTGCGCTGGATCCGACCGGCAAGCGTCTGTTCGTTACCGACCAGGGTCTGGAAATGATCCGCAAGTACCAGGGCAACAGCATTCCGGGCTTTGTTTCCAAGCACCCCGGCAAGCGCGTGCTGGTGCTGGACCCGAAGACCGGCAAGGAACTGGCCAGCATTCCGACCGACGCCGGCCCGCTCGGCCTGCTGCTGGATGCCCCGCGCAAGCGCCTGTACGTGACCAACCGCGAAGCGGGCACGGTCACCGCGTATGACAGCAACAGCTACAAGCAGGTCGCCACTTATGCAGTGCCGACCCACCCGAACAGCCTGGCGCTGGATGCGAAGAACAACGTCCTGTACGTGACCATCAAGAATGGGGACAAGGACGAGAAGGGCAGTGAGGAATCGGTGGCGCGCATCGCGCTGTAACGGCGCACCACGCGCATGCGGAAATTGCGTACGGACACGCCATGCGTGTCCATCGCGGTCCGGAACGATGCAGCAGAAAGAAGCGTAGAGCCGGGCTTGCCCGGCTGCGTTTCGCCGGGAACCGCGAAGCCATGCAGGGCGTGGCTCTACGGTTGCAGGTAATACGCCCGCGCATCACCCAGCTTCAGCACCAATCCCGCCACATCTCCCCACGCGTCGCGCTGGAATTCCGCCTGCAGTCCGTCGACATCAGGGGACACGAAGCGATTGGGTGACACCGGCAGCAGGCGACCGCTGCGCCCGGTGCCGGCAACGCCCATCCGTACGTCGCCGTCCGCCACGCTTACGTCCAGAGCCGGAACGTCAAAAACATCCGCGAGCGCCCCCTGTAGCGCCAACGGCACCGCAGCGTACTGGCGCAGCATCTGATCGAGGCGCAATGGCATGCGCGGCAAGATTGGGGCGTCCTTGGGACGCATCGGGATGATCACCACGCGATACCCGCTTCGGTAGAGACGGTCGCAAGACGTCTGCCGATAACAACGATCGACTCATTAACGCAGTAGCCCAACCGGGCAAGTGCTTCTCAAGCCAGCCCAGACCACAGACTTCACGGTCCCGCCTAGGAGTTCTCCTATACACGGCGACCATCAGCGCGGGCAGAATGGCCGTGGTTCCCCAATTGGGATGGCAAAGGAGATGCGGTCATGAGTATTGGAGCATCGGTTCGACTGGCAGTCGGCATTGGTGTCATGGCGTTGGTAGGTGTGTGTCCGGCAAGCGCATCCGGGGCGGCAAAGTTCCCGAAGGCACTGGTTGGCACGTGGGACCTGGGCCCCGCGGCATGCAGGCTCCCGGTGAACCCCGATTCTGATACGCCCATCGAACTCCAGAGCAATCGCGTTCTTGGTTACGAGAACACAGACAAGCTACGAAGCATTTCCCGGATTTCGAACGAGCCTGTCGCCTGGCGTGTATCAACAGAGTCCAGTATCGCGCCGGGCATTGTGGTAGACGAAATCTATGTGCTGAAGGGTGATCATTTGACAATCACGGACGGTAGCGCAGCGCGCAGCTACAGCAGGTGCCAGTGATGGGCCCATTTCTGCACCACGTCGGGGTTGTCGTCTCGTGCGTGCTATTGACTGCCTGCACCGCAACGTCAGCAGTGGCCGCAAAGCTCAATTCAGGTGAGAGCGGCTCGGCCGCTCTCCGGTGCCCGGCAACTGAGTTCAGCGAGTTTCTGAAAGATTTCGCATCCCCGCAGGCGATTGCGCTCCGAAATCAGTTCACCCGCGAACCACTGGAGTTCGAGACTCCCAATGGAGTCGTGGAGGAATACGGCGCGGCACGCCTTGACCGATTCAGCTACAGATACCTCTCGCAGTTCGACCTGTATGTTCCGGAGGACGTAAGCACGAACGCGGAATCGCTGGAAGGCATGAGGCGTGGAGAGTTCGTCGCCCCGGTAGCCATAGAGGGCCAGCCTGCCGGCACGTACAGGGTCACTTTTGGCATGGAGTACGAGAGTGACAGCTATGTGTTCCAGCGGAACAACGGTTGCTGGGAACTTCTACGCGCGATCAATCTACGGGAGTGAGGGGCAGCAATTGAGTACGCAGAATCCGACGGCGCTACCGGCGTACCGTGTCATTCAACTGGAGTGGTCTCAAAGAACCGGCGCGCGCAATGCAGGCGTGGAGGATTTCGAAGGGTTGGTTACGCATCATCCGCAGACGAACAGAAACGCGCGCGTTGTGGATGGAGCGGTGGTGGGCGGTCAGAGCGGACGATCATTCGGGGTGGTGGGTGGCGAGATTCAAGAAGTGGAGGTTGCGCGCCAAGAGCGTACATTTGGTCTGACGTCCCATCAGGTGCTCCTGAAGAAGGACTTCATCCTGGAAGATTCAAGGCTTCCTGCGGGGCCAGCCTCGCGTGCAGTGGATGTTCCATCTCCGGTTAGCGGTGTCATTGGTCATGTCCATGCCGCGTCGGGGCGAGTGGATGTGCTGGACAGACTGGACGGCGAGGTCATTGCCCGGGTTCGTCACATGTCGCCGCTGCTGGTGGAGGAAGGTGACATCATTGAGTACGGGCAGGCGCTGGGGGTTCAGAACCAGCAGATGACGGGTGCGATCCATGTCCACATGGAGGTAGATACCCGTTACTACGGTCAATATCAGAATTATGTTGAAGACCTGGTGTCCGGTCGACTTGCCATAGATACCGGCCGTCGGGAGGCCGGGATAGACGCTCGTGAAGTGGTCGACGATCGCACGTTCAGAATCGGCGAATCGTCGCTCATTGTTCGCGACCTGCAACGCCGTCTCAACGAAGCTGGTTATACCGGGATGGATGGTTACGCCCTTACCGAAGACGGCGTCTACCGGCTCTCCATGCAGCGCGCAGTCATCAATTTCCAAGAGGCGAACGGACTTCCACCAACGGGTGACCTGGATCCTGCTACGATGCGGACCATTGCTCCACCGATGTTCCCGCCCGAGGTGAATCCGCGCATGCCTGACCAACAGCCCCCCTATGCCCCGCTTCAGGGACAGGTCGATCTGAACTCCGCCGCAGCGCAAAACCCGCTTCTGGCTCAGTCGCGCGACGCCATGCACCGCCTGGAGGCCACCCTGGGCCGCCAGTTCGACCACAACAGCGAGCGCATGGCGGCCAGTGCGGCGTGCCTCGCTCAGGACAGCGGCCTGTCACGCGTGGACCATGTGTTCCTCAGCAATGCCACCGAAACCAAGCGCCAGGGCGAAACGTTCTTCGTGGTGCAGGGGGACCCGGCCAATCCGGCACACCGTCGCGCGCACATGCCGACCGAGCAGGCGTTGAACGCGCCGCTGGAAGCGTCGCTGGAGCGGCTGCAGGGTGTGGACGCACCGGCCCAGGCGCAGAGCCGGCAGCAGGAGCAGAACGAGCAGTTGTTGCAGCAGCAGGGTCCGCGGGTGGGCTGAGTCGGTTGATGTACCGGTGACGGATTCGGATGGCGTAGAGCCGGGCTTGCCCGGCTGAACCAACCGTCAGCTCTCAGGCACGTATGCGGCAACGATGCGTTGGAACATGCCTTGAGCCGTGGCCGCCCGTCCAAATGAGGAAACATCTGGATTCTCTTCGAGCGCCTCTCGGGCGAAGCATCTGATGTCTTCCAGAATGCGTGGCTTCACCGCAAACCGGCTTTCCGCCGTGAGCACCTGGGAAAGTGTCAGCACATCACGCAGGTGCTTGCGGATGTTCTTGCTGTCGACCGGGTTGCCGGCGGCTTTACTGGTCCTCAATTCCAGCCATGCACGGGCCTTCAATGGAATGAGGCACTCCTCGCCAACGTAGGGCATGCCAAGAAAGTAACGGCGCGCGCCGAGAATGAACGCGTAGTAATCGTCGTTGAGCAGGATGGCGGAAAGACTGGCAATGCCCTCGTGCACCGGAATCGGGGTCAAGCGGGAACCGTACATCAAGGGCATGAGGAGATCGGGCGTCCGGCTGAACAACTCGAGCATCGCCGGGTAGTCAGGATGATCCGGTTTCTGGAAGCGATAGAAGCCGCGCCGCTCGCCGCCTCCCCACTCGCCGACCGAGTAGCCACCGTCTCGGATGAACTGCCAGAACGCAGCTACAAACGTCGCATCGATGGCCTCAACGACCAGCACAATGTCCAGGTCTTTGGTGGCGCGTGCGCTGACCCCCTCCTGGCTGAGAACTGTATGTAGTGCACAGCCGCCGATTAGTACGTACTTGTCCTGATGTGCTGCGAAGCGCTCGCGGAAGAGCGCTAGTCCTTTGACCTCTGCCACGTAATACGCTCCAGTTCGTCCAGTGCAATCTGCACACGGTCGTCAAACACGTGCTGGAGGCTGAGCGTAAGAGAAAGCGGATCTACTGTGTCCCCGTTTTGCCAGAGCCACGGGTGGTAGTACCAAACCTGTAGTTTGACGGTGTCGGCATCGGCTTGCTCGCGCACTTCAAATGCCGATCCATGCGCACGCCAATCGTTTGCACCGATGGCAAGTACCCGTTCCTCGGGCGCTGCGAGCAACGTGAGTTCGGCCAAGGCGGTTTCTCCGGCCAGCTTCAGCAGGCCGGCATGTACGGGCGGGATGGCTGCAACATGCAACTCCTTCGCGACCGGACTGCGCATGAGTGGTTTGGCGCGTGCCCACACATGAGATGGTGAGCCAACCAGCGACAGCATGGAGTGCGAGCCTGCCTTGGAAACGTGCGCCAGCCCCGCAGCTTCCAGTTCACGGTTGGCGCGGCTGGCAGTCATGGGGGAATAGCCAAGCTTCCGGGCGATGGCAAGCGTCGCCACGCTGTCGCTTTCGTGTAGCAGCAAGGTAAGCAGAACAGCCTGCGTGGCGGGCCCCAGGCAGAGCACTTCGGGAAGCGGTGCCGACGTTGCGGGCCGTTCGCGCAGATCCAGCGCCAGGCTCGGCGCATAAAGCTGACTATTGGGGACGACAAACTCTACGCGCTCGGCCAGCAGCCTTCTGCGTTCGTATGTGGTCAGGTGAGCGGCAACGTAAAGCACCCTTTGCTGTGTGGCGTCGCGCAGGCGAAAAAGCAGGCGCTGAAGGATCTGTTGCGGCTGTGGGGTTCTGGCGGTTGCCAAAATGACCTTGTGGCCATGAACATCGAGCTCACCGAGTTCAAACGCGTCCTGCAGAAGATAGGGCAGAGCTCGTGCTTCCCAAATACCCACATCGGACACGTCGCCCGGCAGGAGATCTGCCAGGTAGCGCTGGGCGTCGTCGATGAGTGTGGGCATTGCACGGTTCCGTAACCAATGATTTCACCATAACATCATCAATGTTATGGTGTAAATCCATGATATCCGGCCGCAAACGTGTCATGCCCAAATCCACCACACCCCCCTGGAAAAAGCCCAACCCGAAAGCCCGCAAGGGCCAGCCGCTCTCGCACGCACAGAAGGACGCAGCCAGGCAGCGCGCCGAGGAAAACGGGCGCGCCTATCCGAATCTGGTCGACAACATGTGGGCGGCAAAGTTGCCGCGCGGGGACTAGCGGCGCGTCAGCGCGCCGCGTCCTTGGCTTCGCTCAGTGCGCGGTCAGCGCGTGCGAACAGTACGTTGTTGGATTCGCCGGTGCTGGTGGACGCGGCACCGATCAGCAGGCGCGTACCCAGCGCGGTGGTGATGGTTTCGGCGGCCAGTTGAATGCGCCCGAGGGTGTCAGCCGGATCATCCGTGCCGAGCACGGCAATGAACTCGCCACTTCCGGTTACACGGTTGATGCTGTCGCCGCGCTCCAGCTGCAGGCACTGCTCCAGCGCCTGGTCGAGCTGGCCTAGATGACGCTCCAAGGCACGCTCGCCCACGCGGCGGGCAACCTCATCCAGCTGTTGCAGTTCCAGAATGACCACACTGTAGTCGCCGCCGCTGGTCGGTGCCGGGGCATCCTCCACGGCGACGGCCTGGTCGAGGATGGTGGCGACCTGCTGTTCGCGCTCACGACTGCGGCTTTCCACCAGGTTGATGGTCAGGCGCGCCAGCGCCCGCATCGCATCGCGCTGGGTCTCGTTGAGTTCGCGCGGCGTGGTGTCCAGCACACACACGCTGCCCAGCGCCGCACCGCCCTCCGTGACCAAGGGCATGCCGGCATAGAAGCGGGCATTGATGCCTTCCAGCAGCGGGTTGTCGATGAAGCGGCTGTCCTTGGACAGGTCACCGATCTCGAAAAGCTGGTCGGGCTGGCGGATCGCGTGATCACATACGGCCACATTGCGCGCGCTGTGATGGCCGTCCACGCCGGTGCTGGCTTTGAACCACTGGGTGTCGCGATCCAGCAGCGTTACCAGGGCGATGGGCGTGCCACACACGGCGGCGGCGACCTTGACGATGTCGTCGTAGGCCGGCTCAGGCAGGGTGCCCACAACATGCAGGGCATCCAGGGCGCGCTGGCGGCCGGCTTCGTCAAGGGTGGGGGTGGAGCTCAAGGACATGCGGCTTCCTGACGTGCGTTTGGTGTGACGCTAGCGTAGGGCAGCCGCGAATCTTCCGGGTTAAGCGCTGGTGGAGAAGCAAAACAGCCGGTTCAGCGTTCGCCCCCGTACGGATGTGCAGGTGGTGTCAGCGGGCGGGCCGGAATGATCACGTCAGCTGAGTGCCGCGCTTTCTAGCATGGAGCTTCCTCTTCACGCTGCAAGGAAGTTTCAATGACTGCATCGCGCGTACGCCTGCATGTAGAAGATACCGGTGGCAACGGCCGGCCGGTGGTCCTCATCCACGGCTGGCCGCTTTCGGCCGAATCCTGGAAGGCACAGGTGCCTGTACTGGAGGCGGCGGGTTACCGCGTGGTGGCCTATGACCGCCGTGGCTTTGGACGTTCCGACAAGCCGGCCGATGGCTATACCTACGACACGCTGTCTGATGACCTGGCGGGTGTGCTGGAGGATCTGGACCTGCGCGATTTCACCCTGGTCGGCTTTTCAATGGGCGGTGGTGAGGTCGCGCGCTACATCGCGCGCCACGGCGAGCAACGGCTGCGCAGCGTGGTATTCGCCGCAGCGGTGCCACCTTACATGCTCAAGACGGCGGACAACCCGGAAGGCCCGCTCGACCAGGCGGCGGCCGAACAGATGCGATTGGGGCTGGAGCAGCACCGAAGCAACTTCTTCGATGGCTTCACCAAGGACTTCTTCAGCGCCAAGGGTGAGCTGAAGGTCAGCGAAAAGCAGCGCCAGGAGGCGATTGCGCTGTGCGAGCAGTCGGACCAGACCGCCGCGCTGGCCTGCATGGACGCCTTCGCGACCACCGACTTCCGCGAAGACCTGAAGAAGGTCACGGTGCCCACGCTGGTGCTGCATGGTGACAGCGACGGTACGGTGCCATTCGAAGGCTCTGGCCAGCGAACCGCTGCCGCCATTCCCGGCAGTGAAGTGGTGTTGGTGGAAGATGCGCCGCACGGGTTCAATGCCAGCCACCCGGAGCAGTTCAACGCAGCGCTGGTGGCGTTCCTCGCACGTTGAACCTTGCGAGGCGCGCACCATCGTATGGAGCCCGACAGCGGGCTCCATACGGACCGTGGCGTCAGATCAGTCCGGAACGTTGATCACCTGCGGGTCGCACATGATGTACTTGTCCTCGGGATTGTGATCGTCGCTCACCAGCACGGCGACATTGATGAGAGCCGGCTTGATCATGTTGTCGTACATGCGCGCGGAAAGCCCGTCGGGCTCGACTTCGGCGCGATCCATCTGCCCATGGTCGGCGCTGTCTACAACGGCCGCGATGCGGATGCCCTCGGAGGTGTCCGGGCTGAGCACGAAGTTGATGTAGCTGGCCTTCCTGGCCATGACGATGTCGGGCTTGAAACCATAGAAATACTTGCCGTCGTCGGTGTTGCCGCCTGTGCCAACGCGCACGACGGTGAGGACAAACGTGTCTTTCGGAACCACATACATAGCTTTTCCCCCTGCTGCAAATGTGCCAACCGGCACGAAGTCATTCAATCAACGGCGGTGCCGGCTGCAGCTTGGCCAACAATGGAGCCAGTCGTTTCCACAGGTCGCTGGCTTCGCGGTCGGTCGCGCGCTGTTCTGCATTGCCCAGCCAGAGCGCGGCTTGGCGCAGCTGATCGGCGTGGGCCGGCAGATGCTCGGTGTCCAGTTCGGCGCGCAGTACGTTGGTTTCGGCGCGCAGCAGACGTTCGCGGCGGCTGGGCGTCTCGGTCGGCGGCATGGCGTCCAGGAACTGCTGCGCCCGGGCCACCTGTTTTGCCGCTGCATCGGGGATGCCGGCGGCGTGCGAAAGCCGTGCCTCGCCCAATGCCGCGCGGATCTGCAGCCGCGGCAGTTCACGCACTTCCGCATTGCCTCTCACCAGCTGGAACAGCAGTTGGTTGGCCAGTTTGAAGTTCGCATTGGCCCCGAGTATGTCGCCCACATCCAGGGCCATCTCGCCGGCGGTGCGGTGGGTTACGCTGCGGTCGCGTGCCCAGTCGCTGCGTTCGGGCTGTGCGTCGCCAATGTCGTCGAGCAGTTGGGTGGCAGCCTTCAGGTCGGTGTGAGCCTGGGCACGCTCGCCCAGGCTGGAAAGAATCTGTCCGCGCAGCGTGTGCAGCACGGCTTCGCGGTGCTTCCACTCGGCGTCCTTCGGTGCGCGCTCACGCACCTGCGCGATCACACTCAACGCTTCATCGTAGGCTACCCGCGCCTGTGGCCATTGGCCCAGACGGTCGTGCGCGCTGGCGACCCACGACAGGCTGTCCGCGAGGTCGGCGCGCAGGCGCACGTCGTCAGGATTCAGCGCCTGCGCGCGGCGCTTGTATTCCAGCGACTGCTGGAACAACTGCAGCGACTGCGCGTTCTGTTCGGCACCGCGGGCGAGGGTGCCGAGGTTGTTGAGCGCGTACGAAGCTTCCAGCCAGGCCTTGGGGTGGTCCGGCTGCAGCACGGTGGCGCGCTCGGTGGCCTGGCGGTAGCCATTCCAGTGCTTCAGGGCAGTTGCGGTGTCGTTGCGCACGAAGCCGATGTAGCCGTTCCAGTAGTGCGACTCGCCCAGGTTCAACTGGGCGTCCACCGAATCGGGTTGCTCTTCCACCACCTGCTGCGCCAGCGCCAGGGATTCGCTGGCCAAGGGCGCGGCGTCATCCAGGTTGCCGCGCGCCACGCGGATCCGCGCCAGCTGGCGCAGCACGCGCGAACGTTCCAGGCGGGTGTCGTGGCTGCGTGCGTCGGCCCCGGCCAGGTCGTGTTGGATGCGCGTGCCCACTTCGTCCAGCAGGTCGAGACGGCCGACCTGCTCGAGGCGGTCGGTGAGGTCGCCCAGCATGTATTCCACCAGCCCGGCGGCGCGCTGGCGGTCCTGTTCGGCCTGCAGACGTGCATGGTGGGCCACGCCGAAGCCGGCCATCGCCACCACCGCCAGCGTGCACACGCTACCGATCGCACCGCGCTTGACCCAGCGCTGGCGCTGCTCGCGCTGTGCCGAGGCTTCGACCAGGCGGCGCGATCCGGCATCGAATACCTGCGGACGCCGTTGCAGCAGCTCACGCGCTTCGTCCAGCAGGCGGCCACCGGGCAGCAGCAGGTCGCGACGCTGGTCCTCCTGCTGCCAGCGCGTGGCGGCCAGGTGCAGGCGCTCGCGCAGGTGCAGGTCTTCGCGGTTGTCAGCCACCCATTGGGCGGCGCGCGGCCACGCACGCAGCAGGGTTTCATGAGCAATCTGCACGGCGGGGACGTCGTCTTCAGCGGTTCCTGCCAATAGACGGTTGCGCAGCAGCGCATCCACCAGTTCGCGTTCGGGTCCAGGCTGGAACGCCTGCAGCGGCGCGGCCACGCAGCTGATCTGCTCGCCACTGGCGGAGTAGCGCACCAGCTGGACCAGCACGTAGGGCAG
This sequence comes from Stenotrophomonas sp. 278, assembly GCF_003935715.1. Classification (GTDB taxonomy): domain Bacteria; phylum Pseudomonadota; class Gammaproteobacteria; order Xanthomonadales; family Xanthomonadaceae; genus Stenotrophomonas; species Stenotrophomonas maltophilia_AH. Next base: position 21,823 of record NZ_RHPP01000075.1, read on the forward strand.
GCTGTTGCGCGCGGCCGGGGACAGTGCAGCCACCACCGTTTCGGCATGCTGGCGCAGGGCACCTTCCAGCCCGCCGATCGCGGTGTAGGCGGCAAAGCCGAGGCGGCCGCCGTCCTCGCGGTGTTCGTACAGCAGCTGCAGGGTGTGCTGCAGCAGGGGCAGGGCATGGCGCTGGGCGATCGCCGAATCACGCAGCACGTCGTCCAGGCGGCCGTCCGGGCCTTCCTCGAAGGAGAGCGCGGCCAGCTGGGCGGGGCGGCGGATGATCTCGGCGATCTCGGCCGGGCCTGGCGGAGCCAGGTCGACATGGCCGCTGGGCTGCTTCAACGCCAGCAGCCCGGGCACGTTGGCCAGTGCGGGGTAGGCGCTGCTTCGGCATGCGGCCACCACGGCAATGTGGCCGCTGCAGGCCAGCTGGCCGAGCAGGGCAGCGTCCTGTGCGGTCTGCGCAGGGTCGCCGTCTTCCGGGAAGAAGTCGTCCAGCTGGTCGATCACCAGCACCAGCGCGGGGGCGCGGTCGCCCTGGCGCGCGCCCTGGGCGCTGTGGATGCGGTCAGCCAGCTGCTGCAGGGCACGCTCGGGCGTGTGCTGCAGCGACTGCTGCCAGCTGTCGACAGCGTGGCCTTCCAGCAGCGCCGGCTGCAGCGTGGTCACCAGCGCATCGGCAACGGCGGCGGCCAGGGTGCGCGTGCCAGGACCACGCCCGGGCACGCGCGCGATCGCCACCACGTCGAGTG
>NZ_RHPP01000076.1:0-6851 GCF_003935715.1 Stenotrophomonas sp. 278
GTGCCCGGACGGGCTGCGGCGGCGTCGGCGACGTCATCCAGCGGGGCGGCGTGCAGCTGGGACATCGCCAGCAGCAGCGCGATCGCCAGGCCGGTCTTCGTTGCCGGTGCAGCGCGGCGCGACATGGAGTGCGCGGTGTGCGCGGACGGGAACGACGACGGGCGGTACGACGACATACGCATAATCTCCGGGTTAGATCGATCTAAACCGCTAGCGTATGGGCTGGATGTGACAGTGGGATTCCAGTTTTGTGGTGTGTGCGGCCAGAAATGTGAGGTGTCGCACGGTTTGTGTGGTCGCACGGATTCGGCAGGGTGCCAAACGAAGTCAGCGCATCTGCAACAACAGCGAATGCAGAATGCGGGCGTCTTCCTCATCCAGTACCTGCGGCAGATCGTCGCGCCCGCGGAAGCGCCGGTGGAACGCTCCAATGGCCGCCTCGCGATTCGCCAGCGAATAGCCAAACGCCCGCAGCGCCAGCACTGCATCAAAACCGGCCGGTGCCGGGCCATCGCTCGCCCGCGGCCAAAGGCCGAATCCGGCTTCGGCCAGCTGCTGCCACGGGAAGTAGCGACTGGGATCGCGCTTGCGCGTGGGAGCCAGGTCCGCATGCGCGATGATCTGGCTGCGTGGGATGGCCAGGCGAGTGCAGACGTCCTCCAGCAGGCGGATCAATGCCGCCATCTGCTCCGGAGCAAACGGGCTGTTGCCGTCGTTGTCGATCTCAATGCCGATGGAGGTGGAGTTGAGATCAGCAAGCGAGCCCCAGCGGCCGCCGCCGGCATGCCATGCACGCCGGTTGTCGGCCACGAGCTGGTAGATGTGGCCGTCGGAACCCACCAGATAATGCGAGCTGACCTTGCCGCCGCTGTTGGCGGTGCGCAGTGTATGCAGGCTCTGCTGCACGTTGTCCTGGTCGGTGTGGTGCAGGACGATGATGACCGGCTTGCGCTCGTTGTGGTTGGGCGATGGCACCCAGGTGGCCAGCGGGCTGCGCAGGTCGGTGGTGGCGCAGCTGGTAAGCAGCAGCGTGGCGAGCAATGCGAGTGGCAGGTGGAATGGGCGCATGGGTGGATTGTGGCCCATGGCGGAGTCTGGAGCGAATGAAAGAAAAAGACCGGCGATCTTGGGAATCGCCGGTCAAGACAGTTTCTCTCTCTCGTTTCTTGTATTTCAGGTCTGCAGCGGTTGCCGGGCATGGCCCGGCACTACGTCATGCATTGCGGAGGGCCGGCCAACGGCCGGCGCTACCGAAGCGATTTCATGTCAGCGGTCAGCGTATGGGGCCTCACGCTTCATACGCAGATTCGCCGTGCGAGGTGACGTCGAGGCCGGTGCGTTCGGCTTCCTCGGTAACGCGCAGGCCGACCACCAGCTTCACCACCAGCAGGATGGCGGCGGTGACCACGGCGCACCAGAGAATGGTGAAGCCGACGCTGACCACCTGCACCCACACCTGGTGACCGATATCCAGGTCGGCCTTGGTGCCGCCCAGCGACTGCGCGCTGAACACACCGGTGAGGATGGCACCGACGATGCCGCCGATGCCGTGCACGCCGAACACGTCGGCGGTGTCGTCCACGCGCAGCAGGCGCTTCAGGCCGGTGACGCCCCACACGCAGACCACGCCGGCCACCAGGCCGATGACGATCGCGCCGAGCGGACCGACTGTGCCGCAGGCCGGGGTGATGCCGACCAGACCCGCTACAGCACCCGAGGCGGCACCCAGTGCGGACGGCTTGCCCTTGCTGACCGCTTCCACGAGGGTCCAGCCCAGCACCGCAGCGGCCGTGGCGAGGATGGTGTTGATGAAGGCCAGCGAGGCGACGGTGTCGGCGGCAGCCGCCGAGCCTGCATTGAAGCCGAACCAGCCCACCCACAGCAGCATCGCGCCGATGTAGGTGAACGGCACGTTGTGCGGCTTCAGCGCGGTCTGGCCGTAGCCGATGCGCTTGCCCACGAAGTACGCGGCAACCAGCCCGGCCACGCCGGCGTTGATGTGCACCACGGTGCCACCCGCGAAATCGATGGCCCCCATTTCACCGAGGTAACCACCGCCCCACACGATGTGGGCCATCGGAATGTAGCTCAGGGTGAACCACAGTGCGGAGAACAGCAGCACCGCCTTGAACTTGATGCGCTCGGCGAAGGCACCCACGATCAGCGCTGTGGTGATGCCGGCGAAGGTGGACTGGAAGGCAACGAACAGATAGTCAGGCAGTCCGGCAATCGGCGTGTTGCCGACCGAGTCCGGCGCGAAGCCCTTGAGGAAGGCGAACTGGGTGAACGAACCAAAGAAGGCGTTGCCTTCGCTGAACACCGCGCTGTAGCCGTAGGCCACCCACAGCATCAGCACCAGCGAGAACACCACCAGGATCTGGCTGAGCACCGAAAGCACGTTCTTGGAACGTACCAGGCCGCCGTAGAACAAGGCCAGGCCGGGCACCACCATCAGCAGCACCAGCAGCGTGGACGTCAGCATCCAGGCCACATCGCCATGGTCGAAGGTAGGTGCGGCAGCCTCCTCGGCCGGTGCAGCGACAGCGGCGGCGGCAGCCGGGTCGGGCAGCTGCTCGACAGTCACGTTTTCTTCCGCAACCGGGGCGACCTGGGCCTGGGCATGCGCGGTGCTGGAGAATGCACCCACGGCGAGCGCGCTGAGCAGCATCATCAGGCACACGGCGTGGAACCGGGCCTGCCACCCGGTCAACAAAGAGGTCTTCATGCTGGGGACTCCGAGTGAGAGTTAGAGCGCGTCTGCGCCGATTTCGCCGGTGCGGATGCGCACCACCTGTTCCACAGGCGTAACGAAGATCTTGCCGTCGCCGATCTTGCCGGTGCCGGCCGCGTTCTGGATCGCTTCAACGACCGCGTCCAGGCGGTCGTCGGTGACCACGGTTTCAATCTTGATCTTCGGCAGGAAATCCACGACGTACTCCGCGCCGCGGTACAACTCGGTATGACCCTTCTGCCGGCCGAAGCCTTTCACTTCGGTCACGGTAATGCCCGACACGCCCGCGTCGGAGAGGGCCTCGCGGACCTCGTCGAGCTTGAACGGTCGGATGATGGCGGAGATCAGTTTCATGCGCATGTCCCGATGGTGGATGGAACCGGCCTGCCGCAGCTGGCCGGCGTCAGGTCAACCGGCGGCCACTTGCACATGGCCGCCGGCTGTCGCGCCGAACGATGCGTGGACCACGCCGTGCCGACGCCCGTTACGGGCGACGCCAGCGGTGACGCGGGAGGGAGGAAGGCCCATGCAGCGTCCGGTCTCTCTTGCCCCTGTGGTGCGTGATGCGTGATGCGGTGTTGCCTGCCGTGCAGCTCCCCAGCCGCAAGGCGATGGCGACGACGAAGGTGGGAGGGGTGTCCTTCGTCGTCGCCACCTGGTTGCTCAGTTGGCGTAGTACAGCTGGTATTCCAGCGGGTGGGTCGCCGCACGGAACCTGGTCACTTCCTGCATCTTCAGCGCGATGTAGCCGTCGATGAAGTCGTCGCTCATGACACCGCCGGCCTTGAGGAACTCGCGGTCCTTGTCCAGGGCTTCCAGGGCCTGGTCAAGCGAGGAGCACACCTGCGGGATCAGCTTCTCTTCTTCCGGCGGCAGGTCGTACAGGTCCTTGTCGCTCGGTGCGCCCGGGTCGATCTGGTTCTTGATGCCGTCCAGGCCGGCCATCATCAACGCGGTGAAGGTCAGGTAGCCGGACTGGATCGGGTCCGGGAAGCGCATTTCAATGCGGCGGGCCTTCGGGTTGGAGACCCACGGAATGCGGCACGAGGCCGAGCGGTTGCGGGCCGAGTAAGCCAGCATGACCGGGGCTTCGAAGCCCGGAACCAGGCGCTTGTAGCTGTTGGTGCCGGAGTTGGAGAAGGCATTGATGGCCTTGGCATGCTTGAAGATGCCGCCGATGTACCACAGGGCCAGCTGGCTCAGGCCGCCGTAACCGTCGCCGGAGAACAGGTTGGTGCCGCCCTTGGACAGCGACTGGTGCACGTGCATGCCGCTGCCGTTGTCGCCGACGATCGGCTTGGGCATGAAGGTGGCGGTCTTGCCGTTGCGGTGGGCGACGTTCTTGATGACGTGCTTCATGCGCAGCAGTTCGTCGGCCTTCTGCACCAGGGTGCTGAACTTGGTGCCGATTTCGCACTGGCCGGCGGTGGCCACTTCGTGGTGCTGCACTTCCACTTCGATGCCGACCTGGGCCAGCGTCTTGCACATTTCAGCGCGCAGGTCATGCAGCGAGTCGGTCGGCGGAACCGGGAAGTAACCGCCCTTCACGGCCGGACGGTAACCGCTGTTGGCACCGTCGTACTTGGCACCGGTGTTCCAGGCGGCTTCCTCGGAGTCGACCTTGAAGAAGGTGTTGCCCATGTCGTTGGCGAAACGCACGGAGTCGAAGATGAAGAATTCCGGTTCCGGACCGAAGAACGCCGATTCGGCGATGCCGGACGACTTCAGGTAGGCCTCGGCGCGCTTGGCGATGCCGCGCGGGCAGCGGCCGTACGGCTGCATGGTGGCCGGGTCGAGGATGTCGCAGCTGATGACCAGGGTCGGGTCGGCGTAGAACGGGTCGACGTAGGCGCTGGCCGGGTCCGGCAGCAGGACCATGTCGGATTCGTTGATGCCCTTCCAGCCGGCAATCGAGCTGCCGTCGAACATCTTGCCTTCTTCAAACAGCGACGGTTCCACGATGCTGACCGGGAAGGTGACGTGCTGCTCGACGCCACGCATATCGACAAAGCGCAGGTCGATGAACTCGATCTGGTTGTCCTTGATCAGCTTCTCAACGTTTTCCACGGACATCGGTGAAACCTCGAATGGGTGATTGCCTGGTTGGATAGAGCAATCCCCGTGCCAACTTTTCTGGCTTCACAAGTTGTTGATTTCGCTTGCTGCAGGCAGGAGCCGCGCCTGCCCGGTGCGCACCATTGCGGTGCATGGGCCGGATCGTGCACACATTTGGTGCGTGATGGGATGTTTTATATTGTGTGAAGCCCCAACCGAGCCACCCGATGTCCGATCTGCTTTCCGCCCTGTTGCTGGGCATCCTTGAAGGTCTTACCGAATTCCTCCCCATTTCCAGCACCGGCCATCTGCTGATCGCCCAGCATTGGCTGGGTGAGCGCTCGGACTTCTTCAACATCGTGATCCAGGCCGGTGCGATCCTGGCGATCACCCTGGTGTTCCGCCAGCGCCTGTGGCAGCTGGCCACCGGCCTGCATGAGAAAGCCAACCGCGACTACGTGCTGAAGCTGGGCACTGCGTTCCTGGTGACGGCGGTGGTGGGCCTGCCGGTGCGCCTGGCTGGCTGGGAGCTGCCGGAGACCGTCACCCCCATCGCCTGGGCACTGATCATCGGCGGCATCTGGATGCTGCTGGTGGAAGCGCGCACCGCCAAGCTGCCGGACCGTACCGAGGTGACCTGGACGGTGGCGGTGCTGGTCGGCCTGGCGCAGGTGGTGGCGGGCGTGTTTCCAGGTACCTCGCGTTCGGCTTCTGCGATCTTCGTGGCGATGCTGTTCGGCCTGAGCCGGCGCGCGGCGGCCACGGAGTTCGTGTTCCTGGTCGGCATTCCCACCATGTTCGCCGCCAGTGCCTACGCGTTCCTGGAACTGGCCAAGGACGGCAAGCTCGCCAGCGAGAACTGGACCGACGTCGGCGTAGCCTTCGTTGCCGCCATCATCACCGGCTTCGTCGTAGTGAAGTGGTTGCTGGGCTACATCAAGCAGCACCGGTTCACCGCGTTTGCGTTCTATCGCATCGCGCTGGGTGTGGGCCTGCTGCTGTGGCTGCCGGCCGGCAGCTGAACAGGCCGGCGTGCGGGTAACCCCTTTCTGGTGGCTCCCGCGTTCAATTCCGCGTTCTTCAAGGAGATGCTCATGAAACGCAATCTGATGCTGACGCTGCCGCTGGCCCTGCTGGTCGCCTGCAGCAACCCGTCCAACGAGGCCCCGGCCGGCCCGGGCCGCGACGATCTGGCCCCCGCTCCGACCGCCGCCGCCGACCAGAAGGCGGTAGCGCAGCTGGACGCGCAGCAGCTGCTGGCCAACCACTGGGTGCTGGAAAGCGCCACCGACAGCAGCGGCAAGCGCATCGATGCGCTGTTCGCACGGACCGAAAAGCCGGTCACGCTGGACTTCGTGGACGGCCGCGTGGCGGTCAGCAACACCTGCAACCGCATGAGCGGTGGCTACACCCTGGCCGATGGCACGCTGACGATTTCGCCGCTGGCCTCGACCATGATGGCCTGTACCGACAAGGCGCTGATGGCGCTGGACCAGGCGGTAGGTTCGCGCCTGGAAGGCGCGTTGAAGGTTGACCTGGGCAGCAACGACCAGCTGACCCTGCACACCACCAGCGGCGACGTTCTGGTGTTCGGACCGCGACCCACGGCCGAAACCCGCTTTGGTGGCCCGGGCGAAACCGTGTTCATTGAAGTCGCCGCGCAGACCAGGCCCTGCCCGCATCCGCTGATCCGCGACATGCAGTGCCTGCAGACCCGTGAAGTGAAGTTCGACGACAAGGGGTTGAAGGTGGGAACGCCGGGCGCATTCGAGAACTTCTACGGCAGCATCGAGGGGTATACGCACGAGCCGGGTACGCGCAATATACTGCGGGTGAAGCGGTTTGCGATTGCCAACCCGCCGGCCGATGCGCCGGCGCAGGCCTTTGTGTTGGATATGGTGGTCGAGTCGGCGGTCGAAAAGTAATCCGGCACCGCGAGGGCCGGCCAACGGCCGGCGCTACCGGATGGATCATGACCCCGGGGCCCCCGCCGGTGGGCCCGTCTCTTATAACCATCAACGCGCCCCCCAGAAACCGAGGAAAATGCGATGGCCGGGTGGGGGTT
>NZ_RHPP01000076.1:6861-22442 GCF_003935715.1 Stenotrophomonas sp. 278
CCGGCGGGCGCTACCGGATGGATCATGACCCGGTAGCGCCGGCCGTTGGCCGGCCCTCCGGATGTCAGACCAGCGCCGGATTCAGCGTGTACGTCCCATGCAGGCTGGCCTCGGCCAGCACATGCCCCTGCATCGCCCGCAGCACATCCGCCGCGGTGAACGGCGTCGGCAACTCCAGCGTTGCCACGTCCAGCGCGAACACGCGGAAGAAGTACCGGTGCACAAGCTCGTCATTGAACGGCGGGTACGGGCCGTCGTAGCCGAGGTACTGGCCTTCCATGTCGGCATTGCCGGCGAACCAGCCGGTGAAGTCGTTCAGGCCCTGGCGTGAGCCGGCCGGTCCGGCCGGCTGCGGCTTGCCCTTCACGGTAAAGCCTTCGCTGCAGCTGCCTTCGGCCAACTCACGCACGTCGGCAGGAATATCGGCCATGGCCCAATGGATGAACGGCGCGCGCGGCTGATCAGCCGGCACGGTACGGTCGTGGCGACCGACCGTTTCCGGCACGGTCGGCACGTCCGGGTCAATGCACAGCAGGGCGAACGAGCGGGTGCCCGCAGGCACCTCGCTCCAGGAAAGCTGCGGGTTGCGGTTGCCGGCAAAGCCGTCGGCATCGCCCGCGGCAAACGTGGCGGGAATCGGCTGGCCATTGACCAGGCTGGTGCTGCTCAGTTTCATGGGGGCTCCTTATGCTTCCGGGTAACCAAGGCGCACGGCGACCGGAGTCAGCTGCGCGAATGCCGCAGCCAGCGGCTCCTGATACTCACGCCAGTGGCCGCTGGCCATGCGAGCCGGCCCCAGCGTCTGTGCCGGCGGCATGACCACGCCGAACAGGCCGCCCAGGTGCTCGGCCATTTTTGCGGGGTCGTTGCCGATGCCGTCGATGCGCACCAGCGCGTGCGGGTACAGGTCCTGCTCGTGCAGGACGGCGACCTGGGTCATCGCACGTACCAGCCACTCGGTGGCTTCGTTGACCGAGGTGACCGCGAACGGAGCCGGCGAGCCGTTGGCCAGCCAGTGCAGCAGCATGTCGCGCGGGTCGCGCAGCACGACCAGCAGGCGGCCTTCGGGCAGCTGCGGGCGCAGCGCCCAGAGCAGGGCGTTGTCCCACCACAGCAGCCAGTCGATCACGTTGGCGTCGGCCAGCCCACGCTCACGCAGCTGCTCGCGCCAGACGTTGACCAGCTGCGCCGGCTCGAGCTTGCCGGTGGAGAGGTCCTGCAGGGCGTGGTAGCTCTGGAAGGCATCGTTGGGCGGCCTGGGGCCGAAGCGGTCGCCACGCAGTACCGGGCTGGCAGCGGCAATGGCGGCGATGACGCGCTCGACCCCGGAGCCCGGAGCACCCCACACGAACATCGGGCGGGCGGCCACATCGTCGGTGATCTCACCCTTGTCCGGCCAGCTCAGCGGGGCCTTGGCCTGCGGCGGCAGCGGCAGGCGGCGCGGGGCCTCGGAGACGTGCAGGTCAACCCAGGTCTTCAGGGCGTCGGCACGCTGGCCGGCCTGGTCCTGGACCATGCCCAGCCACGCGCGCAGCGCGTAGCGGCCGTCCTCCGGCGCGGTGTCGAGCAGCTGCTGGACGTGGGCCACCGCAGCGGCGGGATCGCGCTCCAGCATCGCCTCGACCAGGCGGTTCTCGCCGCTGGCGCGGCCAGGTTCAATTTCGACAATGCGGCGCGCAACCGCTTCCGCTCCCGCCGCGTCCTGCTGCATGTCATGCAGGCGCAGGCGCGTTTCCAGCGCAGGCAGATGGTCGGGCATGGCGGCCAGCCAGCGTTCGACCACGGCGACCGCATCGTCACTGCCCACCCGCTCGACCGCCAACCGTGCCAGCCACAGATTGTGCTCCTGTGGGTGGGTCACCAGCACGGCATCGAGGGCCTCGCGGGCCTGCGCCTCACGTCCCAGGCGCTGCCATGCCATCAACAGCAGCTGCAGGGTCTGGCGGTCGGACGGCCACTGCTCCAGCAGCGGCAGCAGGTGCTCCAGCGCCTGCAGGGGTTGTCCGGCCTGCACCGCGATCTCACCCGCCAGACGGCGCACGCCCGGGGTGTCACCTTCAGGACGCGCCAGCACCTGCTGCATGATCTCGGCGGCACCTTCGGTGTTGCCCTGCCGCAGTGCCAGCTGGACCAGCAGCCCCTGCAGCGAGGTCAGCCCGGGATTGACCTCGAGCACGCGACGGAAGCACTGTTCGGCGAAGGCCAGGGTGCCATTGCCCATGTGCGCGAACCCCAGCGCGTACAGAACGCGCGGGTCGTTGGGCAGCAACTGGCTGGCCGTCGACAGCAACGCCAGCGCCCGCTCGTGGTCGCCACGGCGCAGGGCGATCATGCCATGCAGGGCGACCACCTCGGGCAGATCGGGGTTGACGCGCGCGGCCAGGCGGGTGATCCGCTCGGCTTCGTCGGTCTCGTTGCGGGCCAGTGCCAGGTGCGCCTGCATCACATACGCCGACTGCTCGTTGGGATTGAGTTCGGCGGTACGGTCCAGGGCGTTGCCGGCCGCCTCGAGCTGGCGCAGGGCGAGCAGCAGACCGGCATGCTGCAGGTGCATCTCCGGGCTGTCCGGTGCCAGCGCCAGGCCCTGCTGCAGGCTCGCCAGGGCGTCGTCGTAGTGCCCCTGCTGCTGCTGTGCCAAGGCCAGCAGGCGGTGCGCGTGCGGCTGCGCCGGCTCGTTCTGGATCCACTCCCGCGCCAGCTGCACGGCTTCATCGGCCGCATTGCGGCGCAGGGCTTCAAGAATCTGGTCTTGCATGACGGTCCGGCTTGGGCTCAAACCTCGATTGTAAGACACCCCGCCGGTACTGCCCCACCCACCTCAGCGCAGGGCTTCGCAACCCAGCCGCTGGGCCACCCAGCGCTCGGAAAAACCGTCACCGCGCCAGTTCTCCAGAAAACCGCAGTGACCGCCCCAGGGCGCGATGTCCAGCTTCGCGCTGTCCGGCAGGCACCAGCCGTTGAAGGTGGCATAGGGAATGACCGGATCGTCCTCGGCCATCAGGATGTCGGCGGGCACGCTCAACGCGGCCAGGCGGTCGCCGGCGATGGAATAGCCGTCGAAGTACGCCTGCAGCGAACCATATGTGGTGTGGTGCTCGACCAGCCAGGCGGTCAACGCGCGGATGTCCAGCTTCAGTACGCGGTCGTCCCAGTCACTCAGCTCGGGAAACAGGTCACGCTTGCGGCGCAGCGATCCGGCCCATTTGCGCCGGAAGTACCAGTCGTACATCGCCGGCCCGTTTTCGATGCTTTCCATGGTGATGGCCGGGTCCAGCACCGGGCAGACCGAAGCGACCCGGCGCAGCGGCACCCCGGCATCGGGGGCACGCAGCGCCAGCCGCAGCACGAAGTTGCCCCCCAGCGAATAACCGGCCGCCACCAGTGGCAGCTGCGGCCAGCGCCGGGCGATGTCTCCGGCGGCCTGCACCACTTCGTCGATGCGGTTGGAATGGAAAATGCCGGGATTGAGGTGATGGGTGTTGCCATGGTCGCGGAAGTTCAGCCGCACCACGTCATAGCCGGCCTCGAGCATGCGCGCGGCGGTCATGCGCATGTAGCTGGACTCGGCACTGCCTTCCCAGCCATGCAGCAGCAGGGCCATGCCGACCGGCTCGCGGCCTTCGATACGGCTGTGCCAGCCCTGCAGACGCACGCCTTCGCCACCGTCGAGAATGAGCTCTTCGGTCAGCGCACCGGTGGAGGCAAGCAGCACCAGGCCGCGCTGCATGCGCATGCGGCTGGAACTGAGCATCGACTGCAGGTGCGGATTGCGCAGCCAACGCGGCGGACGGTAGTCGGCAGCGGTCAACATGGGCGCGGAGCCTGTTACAGACAACGACGGGGGCGCTTGAACGGGCGCCATCGCCCTACTCGCCCATCATGGCCGCCACGATGCGCGCACGCGAAGTTTCGGCGATACGGCGACGGCCTTCAAGATCGTGGGTTTCAATGGGGTCGAGGAAATGCACCTCGGCCCGCCGCGCCGGCTCCCCCAGCAGACGCAGGAAGTTGGCGAAGAAGCTTTCCTTCGGGCCAAACGCCACGATGGTCTGGGCGTCGCCGCGCCAGCCATAGCGCAGCGCGACCGGCTGCACCGGCACGTGGGTTTCCACGGCGGCCTGGAAGATGCGCGCATGGAAGGGACCTACCTCGGTGCCGCCGCGGGTGCGGCCTTCCGGAAACACGCCCACGGCCTTGCCTTCCTGCAGACGCTCGACCATGACCTGCATCACCCCGCCCAGCGACTCGGTGCTGCCGCGCTGGTGGAAGATGGTCTGTCCACGCGCGGCCAGCCAACCGACGACGGGCCAGCTGGCGATCTCGCGCTTGGCCACAAAGCCCATCATGCGCTGGCTGTGCAGCACGGAGATATCCACCCAGCTGACGTGATTGGCCACGAACAGCACCGCGCCGGGCAACGGCGTGCCGATGCGCTGCAGGCGGAAACCGAAGATCCACATCAGCCCGCCCTGCCAGGCATTGACCACCGCATGCCCCAGCGCGCGATTTCCCACGCGCACATGTGCCCACAACGGCAACATGCCGATCAGGGTCAGGGGCAGGAACAGCAGGATGTGAACCAGCAGCAGGGGAACGCGGTACAGGTAACGGCACACACGCGCCACGCCGCCACGCGGGGCCGAAGTGGGGGAAGTCATCCGGCCACGATACTCCAGCACAGCGGGGTCTGCCAGATATTCTCAGGCCGCCGGAACCACGGCCAGGGTCAGCCGCGAAGTGCACACCAGCTTTCCTGCCTCGTCCTCGATGCGGATGTCCCAGACATGGGTGCTGCGGCCCACGTGCACGGCACGGGCGGTACCGGTGACGGTACCGCTGCGCTGGGCACGTATGTGGTTGGCATTGATCTCCAGCCCCACGCAGACCTGCTTGCTGGTGTCCACGCACAGGTTGCCGGCGCTGCTGCCCAGGGTTTCAGCCAGCACCACCGAGGCACCGCCATGCAGCAGGCCATAAGGTTGGCGGGTGCGGGCATCGACCGGCATGGTGGCGCTGACCCAGTCCTCGCCAGCGGCAGTGAACACGATGCCCAGCTGCTCGATCAGGGTATTGCGGCTGAGCGCGTTGAGGGCGTCGATCGACACCGGCTCGCGGAAGATCGGGGGCATGCAGCGTCTCCGTACAGAAGGAAGATTTACAGAATGGGCACCAGACCCGCACCGAAGGCGGTCAGCATGCGCACCAGCAACCACTTCGGGCCGACATTCACTTCGGGGAAGTCACCCACGGCGGTGTAGCAGCTGTGGAAATCGGCGTGCTGACGCGGCAGCGGTTCCGGGCACGCGGGACCGGGCTGGAACTCGTAGTCGGTGGCGTAGCGCCAAGGCCAGAAATCCAGCACCGGCAATGCCTCGGACGCCTTGCCCACGCTGTAGTTCAGGCCGGACAGCACCGGCGGCTTGCTGCGTGGGGCCACGGTCCAGGAATTGTCCGGCTGGATGTCGCGCAGGATGCTCTGTGCCAGCGCTTCGGCGAACGCGGGATCGTCGATGACCACCGCGCCTTCGGTGTTGTAGTTCTCGCTGCGCGGATCGAAGTTGTGGGTGCCGATCACGCCGACGCGGCGGTCCACTACCAGCGACTTGGCATGCAGGCCCATGCGCGCGCCACTGCGGGTGACCGGCAGCGGCTTGTTGACTGCCTTGGTACCGAGGAAGGACGGTCGGGTTTCGGCACGCAGCACGCGCCGTTCGACCACGCTGCCGTCGGTGCGGCGGCGCGCGGCCGGACCCGGCGTGGGTTGGGGTTGCGCCCTGCCGTCAGCATCGGTCACGGCAACCGGCCCGGAAGCCGCACCGGAACGACTGCTGCCACCACGGCCACTGCCGCGCGCATTGCTGCCTGCGGCGCTGCCTCCCAGCAGGCTGCTGCGGCGCTCGGTGCTGGGTGGCACGCCCAGCGGGGCGGGCACCAGATTGCGATAGTCCACCGGTGCATCCAGCGGGAACGGCTTGAATTCGTAGATGTTGAAGCCCAGCTCACGCAGGTTGCGGCGTTTGTACTTGTACGACAACGCGTAGACGATGGGGTTGTCAGTGGCGGCCAGGCTGTTGGTGGACACCACCACGCGCGGTGCCTGCTCGCGCTGGCGCAGCTCCTTGAACAGCTTGCGTGCCGGCTTGGATAACACCAGGTACGGGGTCTGCAGCAGCACCTCGGTCTGGGCACTGGCGATCAGCGCGTCCAGCTGCGGCTCGGTCACGTGCTGACCGTTGGCCGGCTGGCTGGCCTGCTCGCGACGGTGCTTGCGTGGGAGGTCGGCCACGTAGCGCACCGAAGCGACCGGCAATGCGGTATCGACGAAGGTGCGGCGCACATAGTCCGCATCGCTGGCCTCTTCGCTGACCTGGGCCACGCGTTCGGGGCGGCGGTAGTCCAGCGGCGGCATGGATGGAACACCCTGTTTCAGCAGGGTGCGGCCGACGTCGTTCAGGCGTTCGGCGGGCACGCTTCGCGGGGCGTGCCAGAACGCGTCGAAGTTGACCGCCATCGCGCGTACTTCCGGGCCGGCCACGATGACGTCGCGGTCGCGGAAGTTGTATTCGCTGTCCCAGTCGTAATAGTCGTCCTGGTAGTTGCGTCCACCGACCACACCCAACGCGTCGTCGATCACCAGCAGCTTGTTATGCATGCGCTGGTTGAAGCGACGGAAGCAGCACAGCACGCTGCCGGCGTAGTCGAAGTAGTTGAGCTTGGCCTTGCCGAAGGTGGGGTTGTAGACCCGCAGCTGGAAGTTTTCATGGCTGCTGGCAAGCGCGCCCAGGATCTGCAGGTCGGAGATGGCGGAGAGCTGGTCGATCAGGACCCGCACCTTGACCCCGCGCCGGGCGGCGGCCTGCAGTTCTTCCAGCACAAGGCGGGCGCTGTCATCCTTGTCGAAGATGTAGGTCTGCAGGTCGATGCTGCGGGTGGCGCTGCGAATCAGGTTGATCCGCGCCACCAGCGAGGTTTCACCCTCGTCCAGGATGGTGGCGTAGTGGCGTGGGGTGTCCACGGTGGATTCGGTGAAGGCCTGGCCACCCAGCGCGCGCAGTGGCGAATCCTGCGCGCAGCGGTCCGGCTGGGTGCAGTCCACCTGCTGCGAGCGGGCCTGCGCGGCAATGCTGGCGGCGCGATCACGCTCGGCGTTGGACAGGGACGCACATCCGCTGCCCAGCAACACGGTTGCCAGCGCCAGGAGCCGCAGCAGCAGATTCACGGTTTGGCCGCCTCCATCAGGCGGGCACGCAATACGAAGGTCACTCGATCACTCAGGGCAAGTTGCCAGCTATCCATTCCATACCGGCCACGCTGCACGGTACCGCGGCTGACCACGTCGCAATCATACCCGGCCCGGGGGCAGGCCGCCGGTTCCACCCGCAGCACCTCAGGGTGCGATACCCCGCGCAGGATCAGCCGGCCTTCGATGCCGCCGCCTTTGCTGACCAGCTCGGGCCAGTAAGGGAGCGAGTCGAATTCCACCACCGGGTAGCGGTCGGCATCGAAGAACTCCTCACCGCGCATCCAGCCGGTGTAGCGGGCCTTGCCGGGGATTTCCACGTAGCGGCTGAACATGCGCAGGTGGACCTGGTGGCGACCGTCGGGCAACACGTCGACCCGCCCCTCAAAGCGGGGAAACACCCCTTCGATCCGCTGGCCCAGCCGGGTACGGATCTCGAAGCCGAAGTGCGAACGTGCGGTATCCACCGCCAGCACCTGCTTTGGCGTTTGCGCCGCCGTGGCAATCGGGTTGGGCGGGCTGGCCGCCACAGGGGGTTCGGCCAGCACGGAACCGGCCGCCAGCCCGAGCAGACAGCGCAGTCCGATCTTTACTGCTTTCACGGCCTACGGCCACCAGAAGGCGGTCAGCTTGGCCACTCCTGGCTCGATATCGGCGTCACGTCCGAACTGCAGCACGGCAATGCCGGCCGGCGGCATGCCACGGTACTCGCTGGTGATGCCTTCGGTCATCAGCGCGACCAGCTGCTCCAGGCCGGGGTTGTGGCCGACCACCATCAGTCGGTCGATGTCACGGCGCTCGTCCACCAGGGCTGCCAACGTTCCGGGGGTAGCCTCGAAGATGCGGTCCTCGAGCCGATGTTCGACCACGCCGGTCGCGGCCAGCACTGCCTCCAGGGTTTCGCGGGTGCGCCGGGACGGCGAGCACAGCACGCAGTCCGGACGCAGGTTGTTGTCCTTCAGCCATTTGCCGGCGGCCTCGGCCTCGGCCAGGCCGGTGGCCGACAACGGACGGTCCAGGTCGGCCTGTCCGGTACTGGCCTGTTCGGCGTGGGCGTGGCGCAGCAGTATCAGTTCTCGCATGAGGTTTCCTTCCGGATCAATCCAGTTTCAGCCACTGCAGCAGTGGCTCCCAGTCACTCTGATGCTCGCGCACCTGCGCGGAGCGGTAATCGAACAGGCCACGCCCCAGCCCCGTGGTGACCACATAACTTTGGCTGTCGCGCAGCTGCGCCACCACCGGGTAGGGCCATTCGGCCAGCATCTGGATGGCCTGCTGCGACGTCTGGGTCCACGGCTTGGTGCGGTTGAGCACCAGCCCTACCGGCAGCTTGCGGCTGTGCACGCGTGGCACCTTGGCCAAGCTGTTGAGAAAACCCACAATGGCTTCGATGTCCAGCGCCGACGGCAGGACCGGCACCACCACGGCGTCGGCGACATCCAGGAAATGTTCCAGATCGTCGGCCAGCCCGCCTGCCGGAGCGTCGATTATCACCACGTCGGTGTCATCGGGAATCTGCTTGAGGCCCTTCTTTCGGGTGGCATCTATGGGCAGTACCGCGCTTTCGAGCCCGGCCCGCCGCTGCGCCCAGCGGGTGCTGGACCCCTGCGGGTCGGCGTCGGCCAGGACGGTCCGTTTGCCGGCCAGGGCGGCAAAGGCCGCCAGATGGGTGGCGACGGTGGTCTTGCCCACGCCACCCTTGGAACCGGCGACCAGGATCGTCTTCATGCACGCCTCGCTTCCGATGGGGAACCTGGCTTGAGCGTACACCGGTGCCCGTGACGGAGATAGTCGCGCGGCTGAACCTCGTCCGGGCTGCGGCGCTTTGCTATCGTGCGCGATCCAAAGGAATGCAGCCCCATGAGCGAGTTACAGGACCTGAGCGCACTGATCCGCGCCAACACCCCGTTGATTGTCATCGAGACCCAGGACGAGGGCCGGGTGGTGGAGCTGTTCCGCCAGACCCTGATGCACGTGTGGCGCGCCCTGCACCGCTGGTCGATCACCGAGGGCCTGCGCCGGATCGACATGGACAAGGAAGACGACGCCATCGGCCCGCCGGACGCCAGTTCGGCGCTGCAGATGATCCGCCAGGCCGAACAGCGCGGCATCTACCTGCTGCTCGATTTCCACCCTTACCTGGGCTATGCCAGCCACCAGCGCGCACTGCGCGACCTGGTCCAGCGCCGCCATTGCGAAGCCCACGTGCTGGTGCTGGTGGGAGCCAAGGTGGAGCTGCCGGCCGAGCTGGAGGCACTGGCCACCCGCTTCAACCCGCGCCTGCCCGACCTGAACGCCCTGCTGAAGATGCTGCGCGAGGAAGCGGCCACCTATGCCCGCGAAAACGGCGGCAAGCGGGTGGAGGTGGACAACGAAGCGGTACAGCTGATCCTGCGCAACCTGCGCGGCTTGAGCATGGTGGATGCGCGGCGCATCGCCCGCCAGCTGATTTTCGCGGATGGCGCACTGAGCCAGGACGACCTGCCGCAGCTGGCCCGGTTGAAATTCGAACTGCTCAACCGTGCCGGTCATCTGCACTATGAGTACGACACCACTCGTTTTGCCGACGTGGCCGGGGCCAACCGGCTCAAGCGATGGGTCAACCAGCGCCGCTCGATCTTCCTCGGCGGTTCGGCGGGTACAGCCGGGCTGGACCCGCCCAAGGGCATGCTGCTGCTGGGCGTGCAGGGCTGCGGCAAGTCCATGCTGGCCAAGGCCACGGCGGCCGGTTTCGGGGTGCCGCTGCTGCGCCTGGACTTCGGCAGCCTGTACGACAAATTCCATGGCGAAACCGAGAAGAACCTGCGCCAGGCCCTGACCTCTGCAGAGCAGCTGGCACCGTGTGTGCTGTGGATCGACGAGATCGAAAAGGGCTTGGCCAGCGGCGGCGAAGACGGTGGGGTCTCGCGCCGCGTGCTCGGCTACCTGCTGACCTGGCTGGCCGAACGCAAAGAGCCGGTCTTCATTGTGGCCACCGCCAACCAGGTGCACGAACTACCGGCCGAGCTGCTGCGCAAGGGACGTTTCGATGAGATCTTCTTTGTCGACCTGCCCGACGCCAACACCCGCGTGGAGCTGCTGCGCCTGCACCTGGGGCGACGCCAGCTCAACGCCGACGATTTTGCGCTGCCTGCGCTTGCCGCTGCCAGTGATGGCTTCTCAGGCGCGGAAATCGAGCAGGCGGTCGTGTCCGGCCTGTACGCCGCACATGCCGAGGAGCGCGTGCTCGACACCGACCTGCTGATGCAGGAAATCCGCAACAGCCGGCCGTTGTCAGTGCTGATGGCCGAACAGGTGAGCGCCCTGCGCGAATGGGCGCGCGGGCGGACCGTCAGCGCGGACGGTTGATACCGCGTTACGGCCAGGCCGGAGGGTTGGCCGCCCAGGCCTGCTGTACTTCGGCCAGGGTCGCACGCTCGGCATCGCGCCAGGTGGGCAGCTGCTGGGCATAGCCCGCCGTGCTGCTCCAGCGCTGCGGCTCGGTGCGCACGGCGGCGGCGTACCACTTCACCGCATCGTCCTTGCGCCCCGCGGTCCACAACGCCAGTGCATAGGTCGGCGGCACCCACGATGCGTTGCCGCGCAGCCCGGACTGGGCGCTGTGCCACAGCGCCATGGCACCTTCGGTGTCGCCCTGGCGGTACAGGGCCCAGGCATGATTCCAGCGCACCATGCGGCCCTGGGCCGAATTGGCGGACGCCTCTTTTTCCGCCTCGGCATACAACTGCTCGCCCAGCTCCGGACGGCCCTGCGCATAGGCCACGCTGGCCAGCTGCACGGTGGCGTCCAGTGCCTTGCGGCCACGTTCGCGCTGCTTCATCAGCTGATCGACGAGATCGCCCGCATCGGCAGGCACCACTTCCGGAACGGAAGCAGCCACGTCGTCGTCGAAGTAGAACTCCTGCAGTGCCGGCACCGATTGCGCTGCCGCCCCGAACACTGCCATCCCCGCTGCCAGCACGACGCTGGACAGCACTTTTCTTGCCACTGCCATAAAAACTCCCCCAGGTTGTCACACAACCTCCCTCCCCGATCCTAACCGCAGATAGCGCCCCGATGCGACCCCTGGAGGCCATGAAAAGTGTGGAATTTGCGTCACTGTTACAATCCGCACCTTTCCGGTCGCCTCTGCGCGGCCGTGCCAGCCGTCATTCCGGGCCAGCCATGACCAGTACCGCCGAACTCACCTCGCCCTCGTCCGCCAACCAGCCCGGCGCGCTGGATGACAGCTACACGCTGGATCACAAGTACACCCGGACCGACGGTCGCATCTATCTGAGCGGGGTGCAGGCGCTGGTGCGCCTTCCGCTGATGCAGCAGCTGCGCGACCAGGCGGCCGGCCTCGATACCGCCGGTTTCATCAGTGGCTACCGTGGCAGCCCGCTGGGTGGCTTCGATCTGGAGCTGTGGCGGGCGCGCAGACATCTGGAAGCGGCCAAGGTGAAGTTCACCCCCGGCCTGAATGAGGATCTCGGAGCCACCATGGTCTGGGGCACCCAGCAGACCAACCTGTTTCCCGGGGCCAAGGTCCAGGGCGTGTACGGCATGTGGTACGGCAAGGGTCCGGGTGTGGACCGCTGCGGCGACGTATTCAAGCACGCCAACGCGGCCGGCACCTCGCTGCACGGCGGGGTGCTGGCACTGGCCGCCGACGACCATGCCTGCCGCAGCTCGACCCTGCCGCACGGCAGCGAGGACGAATTTGTCAGCGCGATGATGCCGGTGCTCAATCCGGCCGGGGTGCAGGACATCCTCGACATGGGCCTGCTCGGCTGGGCGATGAGTCGCTACACGGGGCGCTGGATCGGATTCAAGACGATTGCCGAAACCGTGGAGTCCTCTGCTTCGGTGCAGGTCGATCCGTTCGCGCGCCGGATCGTGCTGCCCGAGGACTTCGAGATGCCGGCCGGGGGACTCAACATCCGCTGGCCGGATCCGCCGCTGGACCAGGAAATGCGCCTGCACCGTTATGCGGTGAAGGCGGCGCAGGCGTTTGCCCGCGCCAACCAGATCGACCGCATCGTGATGGACTCGCCGCGTGCGCGGCTGGGCATCGTCACCACCGGCAAGAGCTATCTCGACGTGCTGCAGGCGCTGGAGTACCTGGGGCTGGACGAGCGTGCATGTGCCGATATCGGCATCCGCGTGTACAAAGTCGGCATGACCTGGCCGCTGGAGCCGGTGGGTATCGCGCGCTTCGCCGAAGGCCTGGAAGACATCGTGGTGGTGGAGGAGAAGCGTGCCTTCATCGAGCGTCAGATGAAGGAGCAGTTCTACAACTGGCCCGCCAGCGCCGGTCCGCGCCCGTCCATCGTCGGCAAGTACGACGAGCAGGGCCAGTGGATCCTGCCGTCGACCAACGAGCTGACTCCGGCCACGATTGCCGGCGTGATCGGCCGACGCATCCAGCGCTTCTTCAGCAACGAATCAATCGAACAGCGCCTGCGCTGGATGGACGCCAAGGAAGCCGAGCTTGCGCTGCCGCGCGCCAGCTTCCCGCGCGTGCCGCACTACTGCTCGGGCTGCCCGCACAACACTTCCACCCGCGTACCGGAAGGCTCACGCGCGCTGGGCGGCATTGGGTGCCACTACATGGTGACCTGGATGGACCGCAGCACCGACACCTTCACCCACATGGGTGGCGAAGGCGTCACCTGGGCCGGGCAGGCGGCGTTCACCGACACCGAGCACGTGTTCCAGAACCTCGGCGATGGCACCTATTTCCACAGCGGCTCGCTGGCGATCCGCCAGGCGATCGCCGCCGGGGTCAACATCACCTACAAGATCCTCTACAACGATGCGGTGGCGATGACCGGCGGGCAGCCGGTCGACGGCACCCTGACCGTGCCGCAGATTGCCCACCAGATGCGCGCCGAAGGCGTGCAGACCATCGTGCTGGTGAGCGATGAGATCGGTAAATGGAACAAGCGTGAGCTGTTCCCCGAAGGCGTGGAGTTCTTCGACCGTGCCGAACTGGACGCGGTGCAGAAGCAGCTGCGCGAAGTGAAGGGCACCAGCATCCTGATCTACGAACAGACCTGCGCCACCGAAAAGCGCCGTCGTCGCAAGCGCGGCAAGCTGGTCGACCCGCCCAAGCGGGTGGTGGTCAATTCACTGGTCTGCGAGGGCTGCGGCGACTGCGGCAAGAAGAGCTTCTGCGTGTCGGTGCTGCCGAAGGAAACCGAATTCGGACGCAAGCGCGACATCGACCAGTCCAACTGCAACAAGGACTATTCCTGCACCACCGGCTTCTGCCCCAGCTTCGTCACCGTGCACGGCGGCACCCCGCGCAAGGGCGCGCGTCGCGACGGCAGCGCGCTGCTGGACAACCTGCCGGCACCGGTGTTCCGCAGCACCTTGGAACAGCCGTGGAACATCCTGATCACCGGCGTCGGCGGTACCGGCGTGGTGACCATCGGCGCACTGCTCGGCATGGCCGGACATCTGGAGGGCAAGGGAGCGACCGTGCTCGACCAGACCGGTCTGGCACAGAAAGGCGGCGCGGTCACCACGCATATCCGCATTGCGCGCACGCCGTCGGACATCCACGCGGTGCGCATTGCCGCCGGTGAGGCGGATCTGGTGGTGGGCTGCGACATGGTGGTGGTGAATGACTACTGGGCGCTGTCGAAGGTGCGCGCCGAGCGTTCGCAGGTCGTGCTCAATACCTATGAAGCGATGCCGGGCACGTTTACCACCCGCCCGGACATGCAGTTCCCGGCCGCCGACATCATTGCCGGCATCCGCGTGGCACTCGGCGGTCGCGAGCCGCTGCTGCTGGACGCCACCCAGCTGGCCACCGCGCTGCTGGGCGACGCCATCGCCGCCAACCTGTTCATTCTGGGCTACGCCTGGCAGCAGGGCCTGGTGCCGATCTCGTTCGAGGC
The DNA here is from genome assembly GCF_003935715.1 of Stenotrophomonas sp. 278. Taxonomy (GTDB): domain Bacteria; phylum Pseudomonadota; class Gammaproteobacteria; order Xanthomonadales; family Xanthomonadaceae; genus Stenotrophomonas; species Stenotrophomonas maltophilia_AH. The sequence continues at coordinate 20,989 of NZ_RHPP01000076.1, forward strand.
GCTGATGCGCGCGATCGAGCTCAATGGCGCGGCTGTGGCGATGAACCAGCAGGCCTTCGCCTGGGGCCGGCTGGCCGCAGTGGACCCGCAGGCGGTGCAGCAGGCCGCCGGACTGGTGCGCAATGGCCACACCGACGCCGAACGTACCCCGGGCCCGCTGCACGATCTGCCGCCGGGCGAATGGGAAGGCAACGAGTGGGGTGCCAACGCGGCTCCACGCAATACCGGCGACGAGCGCGAGCTGCGCGGTCTGCCCGGCCGTGCCGACCAGGGCGACGTGGCGTTCCTGCCGCTGGACGACGAGCGCCTGTCGCGTTCGCTGGACGAACTGATCGACCGCCGCGTGCGCTTCCTCACCGACTACCAGGACGCCGCCTATGCCGCGCGTTACCGCGCGCTGGTGGACAAGGTCCGCGTGGCGGAGTGGGACAAGGCCGGCAGCACCGCGCTGACCGAAACCGTGGCACGCTACTACTTCAAGCTGATGGCCTACAAGGACGAGTACGAAGTGGCCCGCCTGTACACCAGCGGCGAGTTCCAGCGACGCCTGCAGCAGCAGTTCGAAGGCGACTTCGAAGTGCGCTTCCATCTGGCTCCACCGCTGTTCGCGAAGAAGGACGAACAGGGCCGGCTGATCAAGCAGGAATACGGGCCGTGGATGATGAAGGCGTTCGGCCTGCTGGCGAAGCTGAAGTTCCTGCGCGGTGGCACCTTCGACGTGTTCGGTCGTACCGAAGAGCGCCGCAGTGAGCGCCAGCTGATCGAGGACTACGCACGCACCGTGGACGAACTGCTGGCCGGGCTGGACGATGACCGGGTGGCGCTGGCGGTGGAGATCGCCAGCATTCCCGAACACATCCGCGGCTACGGGCACGTCAAGGAAGCGCACCTGCACAGCGCCAAGGCGCGGGAAGCCGCCCTGCTCGCGCAGTGGCGGAACCCCAAGGCGTTGCATATCGTGCAGGTGGCTTGAGCGCGATTGGGTTACCGATGACGCGCATGGCGCGTCGCTACGGGTGCCGGCTCGGCCGCGTGTAGGGACACGCCATGCCGGCCGCGTTCAACGCCGCCACACCCGCAGGCGGTTGTTGGCCGGCATTTCCACATCGTCGATCAGCGCCAGTCCCTGCGCGGCGGCCAGCGCATCCACGGCCTCGGCATCGCGGATGCCCGAGGCCGGGTCGCGGTCCTTCAGCCACGCATCAAAGGTCCGGTTGCTGTCACTGGTGTACTCCCCGCCGTAATTGAACGGTCCGTACACGCACAGCAATGCCCCCGGAGCCATCACGGCCGGCAGCCCGGCGAACAGGGCCTGCACGTGCGCCCAGCTCATGATGTGCAGGGTGTTGGCGCTGTACACCACATCAAACCTTCCCGCGTCGGCCGGCCACGGGGCCAGCCCGGCCTGGGGCTCCAGCACCGCCTGCAGCGGCCACGGCGGCGGCGCGTTGGGC
>NZ_RHPP01000077.1 GCF_003935715.1 Stenotrophomonas sp. 278
GCCCTGCACCGGCTGGCCCGGTACGCCCTGCGCCTGCGGATAACCCTGCGGCGGGACCGCCACCGGCTGGCCGGTGACCGGGTCGATGGCCTGATTGGCGGCAGCCGCTGCGGCAGCGGCCTGCGCGGCCTGGTTGGCTTCGAACGCGGCCTGCTCGGACTGCTGCTGCAGCGCGGCGTCATCCGGACCCGGAATGCCACGCGAGTAGTCGTTGTCGACGCGGTACTCGTACACCTCCATGCCCAACGGATTCAGGATGCGCTCCTGCTCGTTCAGCGCCAGGCTCTTGTTGTAGCGGAAGCGCATGGTCACCAGCTGGTTGTCCAGGTAACTGGTGCTGGCCTTGACCTTGTCGTAGATGCTGCGCTGGATACGCACGGACGCACCGCGGAAGCCGCCGTTCTGCTGCGCTTCCAGCGGGGTGATGCTGAGGATCTTGACCCGGATCGCGCGTTCCTTGGAGTACAGGGCGATCGGGCTTTGCGGATTGTTGGCCGCGTAGCGTGCACGGACCGCGTCGCTGACCGGCTTGGTCGACATGACGTGCACCAGCTGCCAGTCGCGCAGACCCATCACCGCGAAGTCGTACGACTCACGCGCCATGACGTACTGCGCCACGTTGCTGCGGTTGATCGCATCACTGGCCGTGACGTCCTGGCCTTCAAAGGTACCCTTGAGGCGCGCCACCGTGGCGGTGCCGCTGTAGGCGTCGGCCATGACGATGAAGGGCACCTTCTCCTTCAGCGGCAGCATGTAGTAGTAGCCACCGGCCAGCGCCAGCGACATCACCAGCGAGGCACCGGCCACCCACCACGCGCGGCGTTCGCTGCGACGTGCCAGATCGGCCACGGTGACCTCATAGCTCACCGCCTTGGCGATGGCCTGGTCCACTTTTGGGCTGTTGCCTGCGTCCTTCTTTCGGAACATGGAATTCATCCGTACTGCTGGAAGATCAATGGGCACGGCACCCCGGCATGCAGCGCCGGGAGCAACGCGTTCGTGGGCACCCGCAGGCGATCAGCTTCCGTTGGCCGCAGCGGCAGAAGGTGCCGATACGGTGGAAGCGGAAACCGACTGCACCACAATCTGGTTGCCGACGATGGAAACCGACACGCCCTGCCCGGCGTACGCGGCGCTGACATCGATCATCGCCTGCTGCGGGTTGGTGGTCGTGATGGTGGAAACCGCGCCGTACAGCGTGTAATCGGAGCTGAGGCGGTAGTCCAGGGTCATGCCCGAGTCCTTTGCCCAACGTTCGAGCATGGCCTTGAGCGTGCCGTCCATCGGCGATGCCTGATAGACGTAGCTGGAATACAGCGGAATTTCCTGGGTGGTGTTGGCGAAACGATTCACCGGCTTCCAGCGGCCACCGAAATCCGGTGCCGGCTTGGTTGCACAGCCGGCCAGCATGACGGCGGCAGTGACCACGGCAACAACGCAACCCTTAGACAGAAACGCTTGCTTCATACGGACTTCCCTATGGCGTACGGAATAGCGGCTTTAACTCGGAGATTCAGAAAACGCGTTGGCGCGTCGAGCCCTGGTTCAGGCGCGACGTGCGGTTGGTGCGTATCGGTACAACCGTGAAACACCTTTCAGCGGTGTGACCGGGCCCCCGCCCCGTCTGGTGTGCCCACGCCCCGAACACCGGGTTCGGCCCCTGCGCGACACACCTGCTCCGAGAAAAGCCATCCATGTTCCTCTTGACTACTTCAGCGCCCAGTACCGGCACTGTACTCAACTACAAAAACCTGACGACTGGAACGTCCATCACAAATACGATGCCACAGTTCAGCGTCAGATCGATGTCAACCGCGACAAAAATTTTACATTTGCCGCCCCATTTTGCGATGTGCGTCACATTGCTGTGTGCACACCATCACAGCTCAAGCATCTTCACGTCCGTTTTGGGCAACAGGCGGGAGGTGAAGTACTTGTCCTTGTAATACTTGATCTTGTCGCACTTGACCGGGTGCGGAATGCCCTCGTACAGGAAGACCTCGTGATCCATGCCCATGGCCTTGAGTTCCTGCGGCAGCATCAGCGCGCGACGTTCCTCGGTGAAATTGTGGGTCTTCTCGCGCGCATGGGTGACATTTTTCTTGCGCACGGTGGTGTAGCCGAGCATTTCCGAATAGTCGTTGGCGTCCTGCTGTTCGCGCGGCGCGTACAGGATCTGCAGCGCGTGGTTGGTGATGATGGTGCGCGACACGTCCCTGCCGTAAGTGGCATCGAGCTGGGCCATGCTCTGGATGATGGGCAGCAGGCGCACGTTGTAGCCGGCCATGTACGACACAGCCGAAGCGATGATGTCGACCTTGCCGATGGAGGTGAACTCGTCCATCAGCAGCAGCACCTGGTACTTCAACTCCGGATTGCCCTTGGGCAGCTCCTTGGTGTTGAGGTTGATGATCTGGCTGAAGAACAGGTTGATGATCAGGCGGCTCTCGGCCAGCTTGTTGGGCTGGATGCCGATGTAGACGGTCATCTTCTTCTTGCGCAGGTCTGTCAGCAGGAAGTCGTTTGCGCTGGTCGCCTTGTCGAGCACCGGGTTGATCCAGGCGTTCAGCGGTTCCTTGAACGTACCCATGATCGAGGCAAAGGTCTCGTCCGCCTGGGACAGCATGTTCGCGAATGCCGCCTTCGCATTGCCCGACAGGAACGGCTGCGTGGACAGCTTCTGCAGGTATTTCTTCAGGTCGGTGCCATCGCCGGTGGACAGGCGGAAGATGGCACCGAGGGTGGGCGTGCCGCTGCCGGCCGGGAAGCCCATGGCGCGCTCGTCATCCCAGTTCTCGAACAGGTACAGGCCGAACGCCATGAACGCATTGCGCGCCTGGCTCACCCAGAATTTCTGGTCATCCGAACCATCGGGGTACAGCATCGCCGCGATGCTCATCATCTCGGAGACGCGGAAGTTCGGGTCATCCGAAACGTAGCTGAGCGGATTCCAGCGGTGCGTGCGCTTATCTTCAGCGAAGGGATTGAACAGGAAGACCTCATGGCCCTGGCTGGCACGCCAGCCACTGGTGAGGTCGAAGTTTTCCTGCTTGATGTCCAGCACGACGATGGATTCGCCGTACTCGAGCAGATTCGGAATGACCACGCCCACGCCCTTGCCCGAGCGGGTGGGTGCCGCCAGGATCACGAACTGCTGGCCACCCAGGCGCACCAGCTTGCCACCGAAGCTGCCGACCACAATGCCGCTGTCGCTCTTCTTGAACATGCCGTGCTTGGCCAGATCGGCAGCGGTGGCAAAGCGCGCGTCGCCGTGAATCGACTTCTTCTTCGGCTTGAACATGAGGAACAGCACGACCAGCAGCACCAGCAGCGGCAGGCCGAAGCCCAGCACGCCGGCCAGCTTGATCTTGGTCAGATAAGGTGCCACCGCGGGCTGATCCATGGCCTGCAGGTACTGCAGGTAGGTGTTCCACTTGTAGTAAGTGGTCTCCACGCCCAGGAATGCCAGCGTCAGGTAGCCGGCCAGCGCGTAGCCGACGATTGCGGTCACCAGAACAAGAACAGCAGCGGCAACAGTCTTCTGCGTGGACAAACCCATTCCTCCATGACGCGCCCCGAAGGACGCTGCGGCTAGCGCCGACGCCGGCGCGGCCTCGTACGCGTTTCTTTCCTTTCGTCTTCCACAAGAACGGGCTCATCCTGTTCCAGCAGTTCACGCCAGCGGGCATGCGCCTGTTCAAGCGAGAGCACGTCACTCACTCTCTCGCCGCCAGTCGTCAGCACGGCGTAGCCGACCACATCCGCCGGGTTGTAGACCGGTGAATGTGTCAACGCTACCAGCTGATACCTGCCTTCGGCCCGCAATGCATGAGGGTACTGGCCCATCGCGCACGCTCCCCGGTCGACTCCAGTGCGCGCATCCTAATCCACACTGCCGCGTATGCCAATCAGAAATTCCTTACCCGGCAATGGGCGACAGACGGACGGCAAAACGCGGAGGCCACCATACGGTACCCTCCGCGCGTTACATATATGCGTTACATGGAGTGATTGATGTGCGTCGTGACTGGCGCATTCGGCGCAGCATCGCCGGCGTTGCGCCGGATGGCCACCGGTTCCCTCACCCGCTGGGCCACGTAGGAAAGGCTGGCGGCCAGGATGAAGGTGTAGCCCAGCAGCTCGGTGGTTTCTTCGATGGTGTTCTTGAACACCCGGATGTACTGGTCGCCCAGCAGGCCGGTCCACAACGAGGTCATGCCGATCAGACGCGAGTAGAACAGCAGCAGCACGAGGCCGATCACCATCACCGTGCCGGGACGCGAACCGAGGAAGCGGACCAGGCCCGACACGGTGGCGCGCAGATCCCGACTGGCCCAGAACAACGAGCCAACCACCAAGGCAGCTACCGGGTACTTCCAGAGCCCGTGCATGATCAGATCCAGCGCCTCGTCCATCTCGCGCAGGAACATGCAGGCGAAGAAGGCCGCAGCCAGCACCGCGAAGTGGCGATCCTCACGTCGCGCCATGGCCACCCGTACGAAAGCCAGCACACTGGCGGCCAGGAACCCTTCCTGGGTCAGCTCCACAAGTGACCACTCGCCTACCGCGTTGCCCAGCCAATGGATGTCCAGCCAGGCAAGCAGCGGCGGCAGGGTCACCATCACGCCAAACAGGAAAGCGCGGCCGAGGTACGAGGCCAGCAATTGAAGATCATTTTTCATGAGAACCACCCGCGCCACCCGGCGCTGCGAACGGCGCGCATTATTGATGTCATAAAAAAGTCGTTAAAGGTCATGAGTGAAACAATGCGTGACCTTGACGCCTTATTGTTCAGCCAGCAGACATGGAAGCACGCGCACCGCTGATGACCCGCTGTTTTCCGCGAAATCGGGCCTCAGTGGTACGGATTTGCTGCATTGCAGCAGTACAATACCGCTCCGTAAAACGATTACATCCGGCCCAATGAGCTCTACCGCCCCTACCCTCGCCGAGCGCCTAACCCCGCGCGAGCGCACCCTGATCCTGCTGGCGCTGTCACTGGGCGGCTTCGCCATCGGCACCAGCGAGTTCGCCGCGATGGGCCTGATGCTGGAGATCAGCCGCGGCTTGGGCATCGGCGAGACCCAGGTGGGGCATCTGATCAGCGCCTACGCCATCGGCGTCGTGGTGGGTGCCCCGGTGCTGGCGTTCGCCGGTGCCGGCTATGTGCGCCGCACCCTGCTGCTGGGTCTGATGGGCTTCTATGCGGTAGGCAACCTGGCCAGCGCGCTCGCTCCCAACTACACCACCATGCTGCTGGCCCGCTTCGTGGCCGGCCTGCCGCACGGGGCCTACTTCGGCGTAGCCATGCTGGTGGCGGCGGCGATCAGCCCGCCGGGCCAGCGCGGCAAGGCGGTCTCCAAGGTGCTGCTCGGACTTTCCATCGCCATTCTGGTCGGCAACCCGCTGACCACCTGGCTCGGGCAGCAGCTGAGCTGGCGTACGGCCTTTGCACTGGTCAGCGTGCTGGCCATTGCCACCGTTGCGATGATCGCCCGCTATCTGCTGCCGGACCCGGACGAGGTCCGCACCTCACCGATGCGCGAGCTGCGCGCGTTCAACCGGACCCAGGTATGGATGGCGCTGGCGATCGGCTCGGTCGGCTTTGCCGGCATGTTCTGTGTCTTCACCTACCTCGCTCCCACCCTGGTGCAGGTGACCGGCGTGCGCGAATCGTGGATGCCGGTGGCGGTGGGCATCTTCGGCGTCGGCGCGATCATCGGGAATGTTGCCGGTGGCTGGCTGGTGGACAAGTTCCAGTTCCGCGCCGCGCCCATCGTGCTGCTGTGGTCGGTGGTGGTGCTGATGCTGTTCCCGCTGGCTGCCAATGCCGTATGGAGCGTGGTGCCGGTGATTGTGGCCGTGGGCACCATGGGCGCATTGGCTGCTGTGCTCCAGACCCGCTTGATGGATGTCGCCGGCGAGGCCCAGACCCTGGCCGCTGCGTCCAACCACGCCGCCTTCAATACCGCCAACGCACTGGGCCCGTGGCTCGGCGGCATGGCGATCGGTGCAGGCTTCAGCCCCGCGGTCACCGGCTACGTCGGCGCAGCCACCGCTGTCGGCGGCCTGATGCTGTGGGGCATAGCGGTGCTGGTGGAGCGCCAGGGGCGTGGGCAGGTTGCCTGCGAACAGCAGGGCTGAAAGGTAGGGACACGCCATGCGTGTCCACGAAATCCCTGCCCCAAGCGTAGAGCCACGCCGTGCGTGGCTGCATTGCCTCCCGCATGCGCCAAATCCCAAAATCCACCATGAACCTTTTCCACCCCAATCCCGACTACTCCATCAACACATGACAGGAGAGCGCTGGTGGATGCCCCGGGCCAAGCCCCCAACCCGCAAGACACCCTGCTGGTCGTCCGCTGCCAACTGGGCGAACGGGCAGCCTTCGATGACCTGATCTCCCGCTGGACCCCATCCCTCCACCGTTACGCCCTGAAGCTGGCCCAGGACCGTGACATTGCCGACGACCTGGTACAAGACGTCTGGTTGAAGGTCCTCCGGGGCCTCGGCCGCCTGCGCGAGCCCGAGCGCTTCCGCCCTTGGCTGTTCGGCATCGCGCACCGCACCTTCGTTGACCGTCTTCGCATTCGTTACGCGCAGCCTGCGGACGCGCAATGTGATCTCGGTGCCCTGCCCGATCCGACCGCGGGCCACAATCCATTCGCATTAAAGCGGGATGTCCACCAGGGGTTGGACGCGCTGCCGGTAATCGAGCGCGAAATTCTCACGCTGTTCTATCTGGAAGACATGCCACACGCGGACATCGCGACGGCGCTCGCCATCCCGATTGGCACCGTGAAATCCCGGCTGCATCGCGCCCGCACGTTGTTGCGTCATCACCTCACCGCACTGGAGAGCACACCATGAACACCACGACTGACCATGCTGAACTGCAAGCTCGGCTTCGCGCGCTCACCCGGCGGACCCTCTCCTCACCCGCACGTTACTTCCATGTGGCGGTGCTGGTGATGGCTCTGATCATGTGTTCGCTGCTTGGCGCGTTGCTGGCCACCGAATCCGACCTGCCTGGGCGGACACAGCTGGCGTTCTCGGCCCTGCTGGCGCTTGGCATCGGTTGGGTCGTTTATGCCGGATGGGTGCTGACCCGGAAGAACACGCTGCTGGTGCATCAACAGGTGGTGGCCGCGTGGATGGCGGTGAGCGGAACCGGCGCGTTCTTTCTGTGTAGTGCGGTTGCCATGTGGCTCAGTACCAGCGCAACGGCGATGGCAGCGCTTGGTACGGCTGCGACTCTGCTGGGCGGAGCTGCATGGCTGCTGGCCCGATCGACCCATCGCTTGGGACAGCTGAAAGCACTGCGCATTACATTGGAACGAACCTGAGCGTGACGGTTGACAGCTGCGCCGCGCGGACGCGACGATGAGGCATGGAATTCTCCCCCGATGAAAGGCGACGCTTGCTTGAATTGAAAGGCGTAGGGCCCACCGTTGTCGCTCGGCTGGAACAGCTGGGTTTCTCGTCACTGCACGAGCTGGGTGCGGCAGATGTCAGTCTGATTCTAGAGCAGGCTTCTGCGGCCGTCGGGTCTACCTGCTGGAAGAATAGTCCACAAGCAAGGGCCGCGATCGAGGCTGCGGTGGCGTTGGGGCGAGTATCTTCTCATCGACGGACCTACGATCCGACTTCGAACCCATGACGTGAACAACCCGCCATGAGCGCCGGATAATCGGCGTCTCAAGCGGTTTCCGGCACGGCACTTGACCCATCGTGCCAGCCGGGACAATGCTGTCTTTCGGCCGGAAATCGAGCAACTTGTTGTTCTATTTCGCGAAGCAAGCTCAACCAGGGATCGAAATGGGGACCAGGACAATCACTCAGCTTTTGTACAGCGCGGTCGGAGCGGCGGCTGTTTCAGCGTGTTCCGTCGCCCCCACAGCAATGTCACCTACACAAGAGACGTCCAGCATGCCAACGAGCTCGCACGCGGATTCTCAATCCCAGAACCCTACCGCAGAGTTCCTTCTATTGCGGGTGATCAAACTCATCGAGCAAAGCGAGTCCGTTCAAGACCTCACGCCTGACCGCGTTTCAGCAGCCATGCAACAGCCGGCTACGTTCTTCTCACCTGACCGATTTGGCTACAGGGGAGCGCTGACGTCAGATTGGGACTATACCGTAGAGATCGAGGACACCAAATCAAATGGTCGCCGAATGGATCTTGAGTTCGTCGACGCAACACCTGGAAGAACGGCATCCGCCAGAGAAATCTGCCAACTTGATTTCGACAAATTTTCTTCCCGCTTGGAGAGAATCGGATTTGCTCGAACTACCATCCATGGCGAGCATGGAATCGTAGTCTTCGATCGCTTCGACCGTCCCGAGCTGAGCATACTTGTCTCCTCCATTGGCGAGTCCCGTCTCACCCCAGAGAAGACTCGCTACCGGTGCGTCAGGTTGGTTACCGTCCAAGCAGGATCTATCCCAGGCAATTCCAGGCATGAGCCGATAGACATACCGTACGAAAACCGCCCTCTGCAGGGCGCTTTTCGTTCTTGGTAGCGAATCCGAGCAAACACTTGCCGCCCAGCCAGCACTACTGAGCGATACCGATCATGGTCGGAACGGTGCACTCGTTACGGAAATTTGCCGCCTTCCGAGCAAGCAAACGGCGCAGCTTGGGAATCATTGTCACCTTATCTCGCATCGCGCCGACGGGTACGGTCCCTTTGAAGAACACATCTGTTCCTACGTACGGATTGGGTCCGGGAGCCCGTATGTTCCATACCAGCGTGTCCAACCCCGTACCGTAGGCCAGCAGGTCATCCAGCGACAACAGCGCTCTTGCACTTACGTTGCCGTTGGCCAAGAGATTCGCATCGATCGGACCCGTGAGGCTGGTCCAGGAAGACGAGAACCTTCGCTCTGGATCGCTCGACCGGTAAAGATGAATGGAAGCGCGTGACGGCTCCTGCAGCGGCTGACCAATCTCCTTGGCGTCAAATTTGAAATGCAGGCTGACGATGACATCACTTTCCGGAATGGCCTTCTGTGTCGGCGGGTGCTTCGGCCAGCGGTAGCTCAGCCCCCATGTAAACGTCTGACCGGGACCGAAGGACGTCGTCTCATTGGGCGTCCATTCGTACATTTCGCTCGACGACGCGGCATTCCCCGTGCTCGCATCCACCATTGTTGATGCGAGCCAATGTCCGTCGGCAGTCTCTTGGTCAACCATGCAACTGAAAGGCAGATCAGATGCTTGCACATGCAAGGGAAGCACTGAAGCCATCAATCCCAGGGCCAGCAAGCAGGTTGTAGGGCGTGTTGAGAACATCAGCTTAGGCAAAGGAATCATTTCCTGTCAGTCATCCATTGAGGGAGTACAACCGGGGCGACAGCGCCAGAACGTGTGCCCGTTATATTGTAGGGCAGGACGAACTGAGGGTTGGTCGATGGCCGGGGATTGTGAGGCGCATCCATGCGCCTCACCCTTGGCCTGCGGCCAAGGGCCAGCCATTCGGCTGTCCGGATTCGCTCCGCGCCACCTTAAGAATGATGCGCCACACCGTTGAACGCGTCGCAACGCGCGCGGAACTTGCCGCGATTCACGGGATACCCCGCCAGATACGCAAAACGCCCCTTTCGGGGCGCTTTGCGTATCTGGCGGAGAGAGTGGGATTCGAACCCACGGAAGGTTTGACCCTTCGCCGGTTTTCAAGACCGGTGCCTTAAACCGCTCGGCCATCTCTCCGTTCGGGCGGGCATTCTCGCATTTCCGGAGCAGTTTTGCGCGCTCAGGTGGCGGAATCAGCCAGCATCGACCGCCAGGGCCCCGAGGGCACTGGCCTTGATCTTCTCTTTTGCCCGCTCGCAGGCCCCACCGCAGTCCAGGCGCGAAGCCTCCAGCTGGGGTGGCAGATGCTCGGCCAGGAAGTCGATGAACACCCGCACCGCCGGCAGCAGGCCGCGGCGCGAGGCGAACACGGCGTGGCAGATGCCCTGCGGCAGCGACCAGTCGGGCAGCACCACTTCCAGCTCGCCGTTGCGTACGGCTTCGGCGCAGACGGTTTCCGGCAGCATGGTGATGCCGAAGCCGTCCTTGACCATGCTCTGCAGCAGCGGGAAGTCGAAGCCGGCCACACGCGGCTGCAGGTCGACGCGGCGGACAGCGCCTTCGGGGCCGTGCAGCTCCCAGCGCTGACGGGCTTCGTCTTCGCTGATGCTCAGGGTGACGTGGTTGGCCAGCTCATCCGGGTCCTTGGGGCGGCCGGCGCGGTCGAGGTACTTGGGGCTGGCAACCAGCAGTTCCTGCACCTGGCCGAAGCTACGCATGACCAGGCTGCCGTCATCGTCGAGGCGCGAACGCACGCGCAGGGCGACGTCGTAGCCTTCATTGATGATGTCGACGCGGCGGTTGCTGATGTTCAGCTGCAGCCGCACCTTGGGGTATTGGGCGAGGAACTTCGGCAGCAGCTTGGGTAACTGCATCTGTGCCAGCGACACAGGCACGCTGGCCCGGACCACGCCGCGCGGCTCGGCGCTGAGGCGGTCCACCACCTCGCGCGCGGCCTGCGCTTCGGCCAACATGGTCTGCGCGTGGCGGTGCACGCTGGTGCCCACGTCGGTGACTGCGAAACGGCGCGTGGAGCGTTGCAGCAGGCGCACGCCCAGGTCGGTTTCGAGCTGGCTGATGCGGCGGCTCAGGCGGGACTTCGGGATGCCCAAAGCGCGTTCGGCGGCGGCAAAACCACCGTGGTCCACCACCATGGCAAAGTAATAGAGGTCGTTCAGGTCGTGCATGACGGCAGTTCCACTCGTAGAACAATACGTGGCATTCAACCACCTTTATTCCAAATTGGCAACAACCTATCGTTCTCTCCGTCGGCGGCACTGCCGCCTCCTTCCAGAATATAGGTGATTGCCATGAAGCTTCTGCATCTCGACGCCAGCGTCCTTGGCGACAACTCGGTCTCCCGTCAGCTATCGGCCGCGGTGGTCGCACGATTCAATGAGACTGTCGAGCATCTCGACGTCAGCTACCGCGACCTTGATCGTGACCCGATTCCGCACCTGCGCAGCACCTCGCTGGCCCAGGCGGACGCAGCCGAAGCGACCGACGCCGAGAACGTCATGCAGCAGTTCCTGGCCGCGGACGTGGTGGTGATTGGCGCGCCGATGTACAACTTCAGCATCCCCTCCACGCTCAAGGCCTGGATTGACCGCGTGGCCGTGGCCGGGCGCACCTTCAAGTACACCGAGAACGGCCCGGTGGGCCTGGCCGGTGGCAAGCGGGTGATCATCGCCAGCGCACGCGGCGGCGTCTATACCGATTCGCCGGCCGACTTCCAGGAGCCGTTCCTGCGCCAGGTGTTCGCCTTCATGGGCATCACCGATGTGGAATTCGTGCGTGCTGAGGGCATCGCCTATTCGCCGCAGCACCGCGCAGACGCGATTGCAGCCGCGCTGGCCAGCCTGCCGGCCGCCGAGTTCGAAGAACTGGCTGAGGCCTGAGCCTCTCCCCCAGGGCAGGCGTTGTCCTCGTCGGACGCACTGCCCGGGCCGGAACTCCCCTCCCCCTTCCGGCCCACCCTGCGGCCCCGCTTTTTGCGGGGCCGTTTCTTGTTGGCGCTACTGCAGGTTGCAGTCGCTCGCCGCCGGGAACGACAACATCTCGCCGTTTCCGGTGCACGCTGCCACGATGTCGCTGCCCTTGCTCAAGGTACCGGCGTCCTCCAGTGATACGCCATTGAGGGTAACGCTGCCGAAGTCACCCGCATCCAATGACACCACCGGCTTGTCCCTGAAATCGGACTGGATCGAACGCACCCTGCCGGAAATCAACAATGGCTTACCCTTGTATTTGGCATTAGCGGTGATTTCGTTGGCTTTGTAGGCCTCGTAGAGCTCCCGCGCGCTTACTTCGATTCTCTCCACAGGCACCGCCACCGCTGCTTGCGAAGCCGCCTGCTGCTTCTGTGCGGCTTGGCCTTGCTCTCCCGCCGCAACCACTGCAGCTCCAAGCAGCGACACACCGATGAAGTAGACAATCGGCGACCCCACCAGCGACAACAGCAACTGGAGCAGGCCTTTCATGGTGCCGCCCTTTGCCATGGCCACTATCGCCAAGATGAAGGCAACCAGGTTGATGGGCCAACCGAGAAACATGCCGGTACCGGGAATGGGTATGAGAAAACAGACCCAGGCGATGATCAGCAGGATCCACGCAGCCTTGCCTGCAGGGTTGGTTTTTGCGACTCCGTCGTGTATTGCGTTCAATGCAACTTCCTGATGTGAGTGGAGGAAACTGCGGCGATTGTCCACATCAGAGGCAAGGCAATCCGGCGCTCGACGGAAATGTTGGTTTCTGATGCCTCATGTGCTGCCGGGAACAGCGTCCTGATTGCGTTTCGGAATCGTCCGAATGATCGCGCGCGTTGACGCATTTACCTAGGTGCCTAGCGCGTGGTGAAGAGCAGCCACGCATGGCGTGGCCCTACGGGAGATCAGGCAACCATCGATTGGCCGGATCGCGATCCCCCGACCGTGTGCCGGTTCGCCAAATGCCTGGTAGAGCCACGCCCTGCGTGGCTGCACCGCCCATGCGCCCATGAAAAAACCCGCCTTGCGGCGGGTCTTTCGTTTGATCAGGCGATGGTGTCCAATCCGCCCATATAAGGCTTCAGCACATCCGGCACGGTAATGCTGCCGTCGGCGTTCTGGTAGTTCTCCATCACCGCGATCATTGCGCGGCCGACCGCCACGCCGGAGCCATTCAGCGTGTGCAGCAATTCGGGCTTGCCGGTTTCCGGGTTGCGCCAGCGCGCCTGCATGCGGCGGGCCTGGAAGTCGCCGCAGTTGGAGCACGACGAGATCTCGCGGTAGGTGTCCTGCGAGGGCAGCCACACTTCCAGGTCGTAGGTCTTGATCGCCGAGAAGCCCATGTCGCCGGTGCACAGCAGCACCTTGCGGTACGGCAGGCCCAGCTTTTCCAGCACCACTTCAGCGGCGCGGGTCATGCGCTGGTGCTCGGCTTCGCTGTCGGCCGGGGCGCATACGGTGACCAGCTCCACCTTCTCGAACTGGTGCTGGCGGATCATGCCGCGCACGTCACGACCGCCGCTGCCGGCTTCGGCGCGGAAGCACAGCGAATGGGCAGTCATGCGCTGCGGCAGGTGTTCGGCGTCGACGATCTCGTCGCGGACGATGTTGGTCAGCGACACTTCCGAAGTCGGAATCAGATAACGCGGCGACTCGCCCACGGCGGTCTTGAACAGGTCGTCCTCGAACTTCGGCAGCTGGCCGGTGCCGCGCAGCGATTCCGGGTTGACCAGCACCGGCACGTTGGTTTCCTGGAAGCCGTGTTCACCGGTGTGCAGGTCCAGCATGAACTGGGCCAGTGCGCGGTGCAGGCGGGCGATCGGGCCGCGCAGCACGGTGAAACGCGAGCCGGACAGCTTGGCACCGGCTTCGGCGTCCAAACGCTGATGGCGCGCACCGAGCTCCACGTGGTCCAGCACCGGGAAGTCGAAGCTGCGCGGGGTGCCCCAGCGGTGCTGTTCGACGTTTTCGCTTTCATCCTTGCCCAGCGGCACATCATCGGCCGGGACATTGGGAATGCCCTGGGCAATGGCTTCGATCTTCTCGCGAAGCTCGTCCAGGGCCACTTCCGAGGCCTTCAGCTCGTCGGCGAAGGCGGCAACCTCGGCCATGATCGCCGAAACGTCCTCGCCCTTGGCCTTGGCCTGGCCGATGGCCTTGGAGCGGCTGTTGCGCAGGCTCTGCAGCTCCTGGGTGCGCACCTGGATGCGCTTGCGGTCGGCCTCCAGAGACGCCAGCCCGGACACGTCCAGCTCGAAGCCGCGCGAGCTGCGCAGGCGGTCGGCTAGGTCGGCGGGGTTCTGGCGAAGCAGGGCTGGATCGAGCATGGCAGTTGGTTGGTTACAGGGTTGGAGGGGGATTATCGCCTGTTATGCACTTTTCTGCCGCCCGGTTCATATCCGGCATGGCAGAATCGGGGTGTTCACACCGGTATGCCCCATGTCTGCGTCCCGCTCCTCCTCTGGCAAGACCCTGACCCTGCACCTGCCCGCGCACAGCCTGAAGATCGCCGGCATCGCCTTTGGCGTTGGTCTGCTGCTGTTCGTGGCGGTCTGGGCCACCAACCGCAAGAAAGACTTCTACACCGCCGGGCCGACCCCGACACCGCAGCAGGTGGCCGAAGTGGAGCCGCTGCCCGAGCCCTTGGCCGCCGCCGCGGGCTCCAGCGACATGCCCGATGCGAAGGCACCGCCCGCGGAAGAGGAAAAGCCGCAGCTGGTGGAAACCGCACCGCCTCCGCCGGCCGAGGCCCCTGCCCCGCTTCCCGAGACCGCGCCGCAGGCCGTGGCACCCGGTGATCGCCCGCAGCCGATTGCCGACCAGTCGCCGCCGCCCAGTTACCCACCCGCCGCATTGCGCCGTGGCGACAGCGGCAGCGTGGTGGTCCGCGTGGATGTGGATGCGACCGGCATGCCGTTCAACGCGACCATCGTGCAGCGCAGTGGCTCGCGTGACCTGGATCGTGCGGCGGTGGATGCGGTACGCCGCTGGCGCTTCACGCCGGCGCAGAGCAACGGCCAGGACGTCACGGGCAGCATTGAAGTGCCGTTCGATTTCAAAGCGGAATGAAATTCCGCGGGTCGGTGCCCACCGTTGGTGGGCACACGATTGAATGCGTAACGACCAACGGTCGTTACCTACCGATTCACCGCCACGTCATGCTCATGTGCAGGCGCGGCTCATCTAGCTGAACCTCATCGGGAATGCAGTCGCCGCGTTGACGTCGTGGTGACACGCACGCAACTGGAACCGGGCAAGACTGCGGACGTCAACTCGACACGAGGAGTCCGCCATGAGTGTTACCCATGCCCACGAGATGCCCCGCACGCCGCAGCAGCAGCGCGATATCACGGATGACCCGTCGCGCCGACGTGCTTCCCCCTGGTTGTGGATGGCCTTGATTGTCGCGATGTTCGCCGCTGCACTGGTGTGGCTGCGCTATGCGAACCCGACCGATACCATGACCGCACCGGTGGGCCAGCGCATGCTGCCGGCCACGGAAACGCCGGTAGCCACCACGCCCGCGCCGGCTGCGCAGCGCCAAGCCGCCCCGGCTACTTCCGAACGCCGTGCGGTGACGGCCGTACGTAACCGGGATGCGCGCCCGCTGGCCAGCAATGCGAAGCCGAGCTATCCGGCCAGCGCGCTGCGTAACGGCTCGGAAGGCAGTGTCGTCGCCAGCCTGAATGTCGATACGCGCGGCGAGGTGACCGATGCCAGTATCGTGCAGCGCACCGGTTCGCGTGATCGCGATCTGGATCGTGCGGTGCTGAGCACCGTGCGTGACTGGAAGTTCGAGCCGGCCATGCAGAACGGTCGTGCCGTGGCCAGCGTGGTGCGCGTGCCGGTGGATTTCCGCACGCAGCGGTAAGCGCTGGAGCTGATGGGACCAAAAAAGAACGGGGCCAATGGCCCCGTTTTTTTTCGTAGCGACGGGCCATGCCCGTCGAAGCGATCACGCCACCGCCAGCCCAAACCCGGCCCCGGTCGCCAGCCCATCAAAATCCGGGAACGATGTAGCCACATTGGCAATGTCGTTCACCCGCACTTCGCCGCTGCTGAGCTGGCCCGCAATGGCAAACGCCATCGCAATACGGTGATCTCCATGACTTTCAATGGTGCCGCTGCCCAGTACACCACCGCCGTGGATGGTGGCCCCGTCTTCGGTTTCATCCACCTGCACGCCCAGCGCGCGAAGACCCGTGGCCATGGCGGCCAGGCGGTCCGATTCCTTGACCCGCAGTTCGGCTGCACCGGTTACCACGGTGTTGCCCTGCGCCGCCGCTGCGGCGACGAACAGCGCCGGGAACTCATCGATCATGTCCGGCACCAGCGCTTCGGGAATCTGCGCACCGTGCAGCGGCGCGTAGCGCACCACCAGGTCAGCCACCGCTTCCCCGCCCTGCTCGGCGTGATTTTCCTCGGTGATGTCCGCCCCCATCAGGCGCAATGCCGCGAGCAGGCCGGTGCGGCGTGGGTTCAATCCCACCTGACGCAGGCGCAGTTCCGAACCCGGAATGATACTGGCCGCCACCAGGAAGAATGCCGCCGAGGAAAAGTCCGCCGGCACCGCGATGTCGGTCGCGCGCAGGCGCTGTCCGCCGCGCAGCCGGGCCTTGCCGGGCGAGAACTCGATGTCCACACCGAAAGCGCGCAGCATGCGCTCGCTGTAATCGCGGGTGGGATGGGGCTCGGTCACTGCGGTCTCGCCCTGCGCATACAGACCGGCCAGCAGCACGGCCGACTTGACCTGTGCGCTGGCGACAGGCGAAACAAAGTCGATGCCGTGCAGCGCCTGACCGCCATGCACGCGCAGCGGCGGCGTGCCGTCGGCTTCGGTGTCGATCTTCGCGCCCATCTGCGCGAGCGGTCCAGTCACCCGACGCATCGGGCGGCGCGACAGCGATTCATCACCGACCATCACGCAATCGAACGGCTGGGCCGCCAGCAGACCCGCCAGCAGGCGCATGCCGGTACCCGCGTTGCCGCAGTCCAGCGGTGCGGAGGGAGCCTTCAGGCCATCCACGCCCACGCCATGCACCACGCGCTGCGACGGCGACGGCGTTTCAATGCGCACCCCCAGCTGGCTGAAGATCGCCGCGGTGGCGCGGGTGTCCTCGCCTTCCAGAAAGCCGTCGATGTGCGACACCCCGTCGGCCAGCGCGGCAAACATCACGGCACGATGGGAAACGGACTTGTCGCCGGGAATGGTCAGGGTGCCCTGCAGGGGCTGGCCCTTGCGGGCGATCCAGGAAGCGGAAGCGGTCATCGAAAAATCCTGTAAGCCGCCGTGCAGGCGGCAGTGGTGCGGTAGGCGTCAGGAGCTGCGGTTCAGGGCACGGCAACCGGATACGAACCCAGTACCTTGATCTGCGCCGAGTGCGCCTTGAGTTCGGCCAGCGCGGCCTGCATCGCTTCGTCTTCGACATGGCCGGCCAGGTCGATGAAGAAGCCGTACTCCCACTTGGCGTTGTGCGATGGGCGCGACTCGATGCGGTTCATGCTGATGCCGTGGCGAGCGAACGGGCTGAGCACGTCGAACAGCGCGCCGGGCTTGTCATGGATGAACACCAGTACCGAGGTGCGGTCGTGGCCGGAGCCCGGGAAGATGTTGCGACCGACCACCAGGAAGCGCGTGGTGTTGTCGGCATCGTTCTGGATCGGCTTGGTGACGACCTTCTTCAGGCCATACACGTGGCCGGCACTTTCACCGCCAATGGCAGCGGCATCATCGGCATTGCGGGCGCGGCGCGCGCCTTCGGCATTGCTGGACACCGGAATCTTCTCGGCTTTGGGCAGGTTGGCGCGCAGCCACGACGAGGTCTGCATGAACGACTGCGGATGGCCGTACACGCGCTCGACATCTTCCAGGCGGCCACTGCGCGACATCAGGTACTGCTGCACGCGCAGTTCCACTTCGCCGCAGATCTTCAGGTTGGAGGTGAGGAACATGTCCAGGGTGATCTGGATCGTGCCCTGCCCCGAGTTCTCCACCGGCACCACGCCAAAGTCGGCATTGCCGGCTTCCACTTCCTGGAACACCTCTTCAATGCTGGCCAGCGGCAGGCCCAGTGCCGAACGGCCGAAATGCTTGAGCACCGCCTGCTGGCTGAAGGTGCCTTCCGGGCCGAGGTAGCCGATTTTCAGCGGCTCCTGCTGGGCCAGGCAGGCGGACATGATTTCGCGGAACACGTGCACCAGCAGTTCGTCGCTGAGCGGCCCTTCGTTGCGGTCCACCACCATGCGCAGCACCTGGGCTTCGCGTTCGGGACGGTAGTAGTCCACGGCGGCGGCGAGCTTGCCCTTGGCCTTGCCCACCTGATGGGCGAACTGCGCGCGTTCGGCGATCAGCGACTGGATGCTGCGGTCGATCTGGTCGATCTTGGCACGCACGTCCGACAGTACCGGAGCGGCAACGGCGGTAGAGGGTTCAGCCTTGGACTTCTTGGCCGGTTTGACGGCGCTGGCCTTGGGCTTGGCAGGTTTGTTGGCCATGTCGGCTCCAGGTACGCTGGGGCCGCACAGGCCCCGATCAAAACAGAAGTGTCAGCCGTTGCGCTGCTGGAAGTCGCGCATGAAGGCCACCAGGGCCTGTGCGCCTTCCACCGGCATGGCGTTGTACAGCGAAGCACGGATACCGCCCACCGCCTTGTGGCCCTTCAGCGCCAGCAGACCGGCCGCCTTGGACTCGCTGACGAAGCGCGCGGTCAGGGTTTCGTCCGGCAGGAAGAACGGAATGTTCATGCGCGAACGCACACCCGGCACCACCTCGTTGCGGTAGAAGCCACCGGAGGCATCAATGGCGTCATACACCAGCGCGGCCTTGGTCGCGTTGCGGCGGGCGAATTCCTCCACCCCGCCCTGCGCCAGCATCCACTGGAACATCAGCCCGGCCAGATACCAGTTCCAGGTGGGCGGGGTGTTGAGCATGGAGTCGCGCGCCACGTGCGAGCGGTAATCGAAGATGTCCGCACGCGGTTGGCCGGCGCGTTCGAGCAGGTCGCGACGCACGATCACCACTGAAACGCCGACCGGACCCAGGTTCTTCTGCGCCCCGGCGTAGATCAGCCCGTAGCGCGAAACATCGATCGGTTCGCTGGCAATGGAGGAACTGAAGTCGGCGAACAGCGGCACGTTGCCCACATCAGGCGTGTCACGGAACTCCACCCCATGGATGGTTTCATTGGCGGTGATGTGCACGAAAGCGGCGTCGGGTGACAGCTGCCAACTGCTGCGCGCGGGAATGTCGTGGAAGCCGTTGGCCTCGCTGCTGGCGGCCACGTGCGCGTTGACATAGTGGCCGACCTGCTTGATGGCGGTCTTGCCCCAGTGGCCGGTGACTACGTAGTCGCAGGTCTGCCCGGGGGCCGCGAAATTCAGCGCCAGCAGCGCCTGCTGGGTGGTGGCCCCGCCGGCCAAGAACAGCACGGCATAGTCATCGGGGATGCCGATCAGGGTGCGCAGGTCGGCATCGGCCTGGGCCGCGACCTCCATGAACTCCGGGCCACGGTGGCTCATTTCCACAATGGAGGCACCGGCGCCGTTCCATTCCAACATCTCCGCCTGCGCCTGGCGCAGGACCGATTCCGGCAGGGTTGCAGGGCCGGCACTGAAATTGAACGCGCGCGTCATGTCACACCTATGGGGCAAGACCCCTAGTATGCCGCAGCGCACCAGCGTTTAGGCCTTGCGGCACAAGGCGAAATTGGTTGCGTTTGAATCTATCGGGCGCCAAACAACAGCAGCAGGCTGATCACCCCGCCGAGCAGCAGCGCGCTGCCGAGCAGCCACGGCCAGCGGCTCACCCGACGTGGCGCGACCGGGGCCTCGACCGCGGCTACCGGCTCCAGCTCGTCTTCCTCCTCGCTCACAATGCGCTTGCTGCCGTCATGCGGCACTTCCAGCACGAAGCGGTGCTGCGCGTCGAACACCAATTGGTCACCGGGCTGCAGCCAGCAATGACGCACACTGACGCCATTGACCCGGGTCGACTCACCGGCCCCCAGGTCGCGCAGCAGCAGGCGATCGCCGTGCCGCTCCAGCCGCGCGTGCTGTTCGGCGAAGGCCGGGTCATCGACCAGGATGTCCGATTCCGGGCCGCGCCCGATCACCCGCGGACGGTCCAGGGTAAAGCTGCGCCCATGGTGCTGGCCGCCCACCCCGCGCAGCAGGCGCGGGTCATCGCCCTGCTCGTCGCTGCGGGCCGGGGCATGCTGCAATGCCTCGCATGGCCCCTGGATCAGCATCTCAACGCCGTCGGCGTACACCGCGTCGCCAGGTCGCAGCAGCGCCATGCGCCGGACCGGCCGGCCGTTGACGTGGATGCCGCGCATGCCGTTGGCCACCTGCAACCACAGACCGCGGTCGTCCAGGCAGAACTGGGCCAGCAACAAGGTGCCGACGGCCTCGCCCCCCAGCCGGACACTGCCGGAGGCGTGGCGCACGATCCGCTGCACCCCGGGCCGAAGCGGCTGGTCGGGGTGTTGGCGTTGGGTAAAGTGAACTAGCAGGTTCTGCACGCGGCGCAGCCTATCAGGTTGCCTGTCCGGGAAGAAGAAGTGTGACGCGCCTCTTGGCGGGATGGCTGACCCTGCGCACAATGCAGACCCTTCCCCGCCTGCCGCCAGGAGCGCACATGTCCAGGATCGATATCACCCACGCCCACAGCCTCAGCAGTGACGCCGCCCGCCAGGCCATCGACGCCATGGCCGCCAAGCTGACCGAGAAGTTCCAGGTCCGCAGCAGCTGGGCCGGCGACGTCCTCAGCTTCAATGGCTCGGGTGTCGACGGCGCGATCAAGCTGGTGCCGGGTGCGGTCAACGTGGTGGCCGAGCTGGGCTTCCCGGTTTCGATGATGAAAGGCATGGTGGAAGACCAGATCAGGAGCGTGTTGAAGGAAAAGCTGGGCTGAACCAGCAAGCCGCCATCACGCCGTTCAACGGTGGGGCTGGCTAGGATCAAGGGGTGGCCACTCACAGGAATCGCCCCATGACCTCACACGACGACTTCGATGACCGCAGCACCGATGAAAAGCCTTCGCTGCAGGACCAGGCCGAACGGTTCTCGCGCAAGCTGACCGACTCGGCCCAGCAGGTCTGGCTGGCCGGCCTGGGTGCCTTCGGGCGCGCGCAGGCCGAGGGCAGCCGCTTCTTCGACAATCTGGTCAAGGAAGGCGAAGCCATCGACGCGCGCAACCGCGAGCGCAGCGGCGATGCCCCGCGCTGGCGCGACAATGTGGAAGAACAGCTCGGCGAAGCCCGCGAGAAAGCCGCCGGCACCTGGGACAAGGTTGAGAGAGCCTTCGACGACCGGGTGCAGGGCGTGCTCAAGCGCCTGCACATTCCCACCGGCGAAGAGGTGGCCGCGCTCAATGCCCGTATTGATGCCCTGAACGCCCGCTTGAACCGGGCCGAAGCCCGCGCGGCCTCACCCAGCGACGATCCGGCTCCGGGCTCGCACCAGTCTCCCGGCGGAGCCTGAGCGGGAACCGTACGCTGACGGATTGAATTGTTGCAAAGCAGCAGAAGTTTGTTGACAATCGAACTCGACCCGCCAATCCCAGTGCTTGCCGATTGTTCCCTCCCCTCTCGGCTCCGGATTGGCGGGTTTTTTAATGCGCCGCAGAAGCCGGATTCGAAAGTGAGACCTTCGTCACCGGGATGACCCCCGCGGGCGGGATGTACTCCGAAAAAAACCGGAAACGACACGACGCAGACAGGTGCGGGCGCATATACACTGTCCCGACGCACTCCGTGTTCATTCTCTAGCACCTCATGTTCTCCTGGATTCTGGCTCTGCTGCTGGCCCTCGTCGTCTGGTCCCTGGCGTCCGCCTACTTCTGGCTGGTCAAGCGCCGCCGCAAGGAGGTCAAGCTGGGGCTGAACGCCTTGGCCGGCATGCACTGGCGCGACTTTTCCGAGATCGTCAAACGGGCCATGCGTGAACAGCGCGGCCTGGTGGACGTGCCCGATGAAGACGAGGACCACCGCGAACCACGCAGCGACTTCCTGATGGAAGACGCCCAGCACAAGCGCTGGCTGCTGGCGTGCAAGCACGGGCTGGCCTACCGGATCGGCCCGGCGGCAGTGAACGAGCTGGGCACCGCCGCCCGCCTGGCCGGAGCCAAGGGCGGCATCCTGATCACCGAGGGCCAGGTCCAGCGCGACGGCCGTGCCGCCGCTGAAAAGCAGGGCGTGGAGGTGCTGGACGGGCAGTTGCTGTGGCCGATGCTGATTCCCTACCTGCCGGGCGACATGGAGTCGGCGGTGAAGAAGGCCGCCCGCCGCGAGGCGATCCGACGCATTTCCATCGCCGCGCTTGGTTCGCTGACACTGGGCCTGCTGGTGGGCATGAGCTACCTCACCACGCGGATGGACGATGTCCCGGCGGCACCTGTGCAGAGCGCTGCGGCACCGGCTGCCGCGCCAGCATCGACCGCCCCCGCGCCCGCTTCGACCCCGCCAGCGGCACCGGCACCGGCCACGCC